>DAOSYC010000130.1:0-1459 GCA_035380905.1 Spirochaetota bacterium
GGTCCGCGTTGCTGTATGTTACAACAGCGGCATTCCCCGGCACAAAGCTTTCAAGGGTAACCGTAACAGTTTTGTCGCTGCTGTAATCACGGTTTACCAATATGACACGCGGTTTCCCGTTGACGGAATTCTTTGATGCGGCTGCAGATATGAGAGGGTAGGAAAATCCAGCAGGCACATTGCCATGTCCTGTAATAATTGAATATTCTTCGTTATTATCAACTGATACCGCGAGGCGCTGCTCCCCTGCCATAACTGAAAAAAGTTTAAACACAATTCCCGTCGGCCGGTACCGGGTCTGTGAGTTTTCGAGTACCATACCGAATCCGTTACAGTCAATGAGGTTGTACATGCAGCCGTACTCTATTCCTCCATTGATCATACTGATGAGGATATCGGCAACCGCAAGCCCCGATTGAAAATTTTTCAGATATGCCGTCTGAATTTTATTGCTGCCGTCCTCAAGTACGGAATGATATTCGGTGATCCACACAGGAAGGGCTGTGTGATTTTTAATTTTACTGCTGACAGTTTTCATCAGGAGCGCTCCTCCCGTCATTGCGTACACAAAGTCTGTCTCTTCGCTGCCGGAATAATACCGGGATGAATAGAAATGCCCATGTGTAAACCCGGAGATGTCTTCAAGTCCATTGCTGTCGGAAAAGACCTGGCTGTTCCAGTTATACAAAAGATCAACATCATCGCTGAGCCCGGAAACCATCCAGTCCGCCATTTGAAACGCCGCCTCTGAAACAACACCAACAGTGATTGTTTTTCCAAGGGAGGCGGCCCGTGCCTTCATGGCGTGTATAACATCCTTTGCCAGTAACGCATAATTTGAGCCGGCATCAGCTTTTACTCCCGCGCCGTAGTCCGAAACAGGTTCATTCCCTATTTCAAAATACCGCACATTCCAGGAGCTGCTGCGTCCGTTGGCCTTTCTGAGGCTCCCCTGTGTTGTCGATTCACTCCCCAGAATATATTCAACAAGGTCTGCATTATCCGAAGGAGAATCCAGGACATTTACCTGCACCAGGGGCTCCACGGAAAGTTCCTCACACAGGTTGAGAAATTCATGAAGCCCGAGGGCCGGGGTTTCATAATATCCGTATGCCCTTGTCTCCCCCCGGGAAATCAGTGAACCGGCAAAGTCCTGCCATGAGTACCAGTCAGTAAGAGTGCCTCCCGGCCAGCAGAGCATGGTTACTCCAAGATCACGGATTGAATTTTTTATATCGCTGTTCACAGCGGGCAGGGAACCGCTTTCTGATATCCGTATCTCATCAATTTTCACCGTTCCCGCACTTTTAAGATACACTGCAAGCTGCGGTTCATCCACATCTACAGAAGGGGACAGCTGAACAGAATGGCTGGTCCAGGTCCCGGCAGAGGGATTAATTGTTACAGAAGCTAAACTGGTTGCAAGGTCTTTTGTGCAAAGGTGGACCTCCACCGTTTC
>DAOSYC010000130.1:1559-10440 GCA_035380905.1 Spirochaetota bacterium
CGGAAAGACCTGTCCCGTATAAGTTCACCGTAACTGACAGATTTTCCCGCAAGGTCTTTCCAGTCATAATTCGCCCCGAAGAGCATACGGGGAATTGTGTCAACAGAGCCTGCAGACGCATCATCCCCACCACCGCCGCCGGAACCGCAGGAAATGAAGAATAAACCCAGAACAATTATATTTATGACTATTTTTATGTATTTGACGCTTTTTTTCATTTTGACAAAAAAGGACACAGTTCGTACCATATTCTCCCTGTTGATTATTTAGTTAAAGGCACCACCCTGCCGGGGTCAGGTATTAAGTCCAGTTAAATCGGTATTGAACACGTGTATAATACTGTAGAATTTTTTTAAAATGCAAACAAATATGAAGCGGTTAAGCGTTAATTTTTTCTTTTCTTTCATGATTATTTTTCTTTCTGCTTCACTTTATGCTAATACTATAGTTGTATCCGATGCATTACAGTCCCGAAATATTACCCCGTCACTTGAATTATTCGAAGATAGAGAAGGATCTCTCACTGTTGAAAAAATAATTCAGCAACGCAGCAACAGGTCACTCTGGAAAAACCCGCCTCCCCATTCCCTGGATCTCGGATTCTCAAAATCTGTGTATTGGCTGTATCTTGAGGTTGAAAACAGATCGAATTCAATCAGGGACTGGTTTATTGATTTTCAATGGACCACAATAGACACTATTGAGCTATATTCACCGGATGGGAAGCGTCTGCAGCGTTCCGGTGATATGGTGCCTTACCCGTTATGGTCTGTTCACAATTTTTTTCCTTCATTCAAAATATCAATTGGCAAAGGCGTAAAAAAAGAATTCTACATACGGCTGCAATCAGGCTCGATCATGTCATTCCCGATTTATATTCAGAGCGCACAGTATCAGGAAAGATTTGAACGCAGGATGGTTGCTCTGACATTCCTGTTTCTTGGAATAATACTGCTGTTTATCATACATACAATTATTAACTTTGTTCACTTACGGGACCCGATATATCTGTTGTTCGGACTTAAGGTATTATTTATTTCATTAATAATTTTTATCGGGTACGGTAATGCCTACTCGTACCTGTGGCCGGAATCACCTGTATGGCAGAACAGGTCACAGGTCTTTTTCGTTTCCCTTGTGATAATCCCAGGTATTCTCATCTATCGGAAAATTCTTAATATAAAAGAAGTATCAGGCCTGCTTGACAGAATTACACATGTTATCATAGCAGGGGGAGCTGTTCTGGCTGTATTGTCCCTTTTCCCCGTTGCACAGCACATTAAGACATTTCTGGCCTCAGGGTTCCTGATCTTTGGAATACTGATTTATGTAGCAGGCTTCATCCTGACAATACCGGATATTTCACGTAAAGCATTATATCTCCTCATCGGATGGGCCCTTTTCCTTGTTTCACTTTTCTTCAATGTAATGTATCACATCGGCGTTATTCAATACAGTCATCTTGCGGTTTATGGATTCGTAATAATGCTTCCGGTTGAACTCTTTTTCTTTAAACTGAGTCTCAGCGAACGCACACGAGAAATGCAGAGGGTGATACAGTCCTACAAAAAAATTAATTCTGAACTCATAATGAAACTTGAAGCAATAACAAATTCACCGCGTCCCCAATACACACGGTCATATATATCGGGACTTGACACCGATGAGGTTCTTTCTGAACTAAGGAGGTTCATGGATATTGAACAACTGTATCTTGATGATACATTATCTCCCGCAATACTCTGTGAGAGACTAAATATTACCTCATATCAGCTGTCCGAGCTGCTGAATAAAGTCTTAAATACCAATTTCACCAGACTGATAAATGAATACCGCGTAATAGAGTCACAGAAGATAATGGATAATCATCCATCCAGAACAATCCTGCAGGTGGCCCATGAATCCGGTTTTGCGTCAAAACCAACGTTTAACAGGGAGTTTAAAAGGATCACCGGAAAAACGCCCATGGAATACCAGAAAAATCGTCTCATGTGCCCACATGAGTCGACAGAATTATCAGCGATGTATAATAATACCTCTAAAAACTAGCATTGTTTTTACTTACCATAAGGGAGTCAGCGAAATTTTTTGAATAAGCATAATTATATTGCAGCAACAATGGTCTGATTGTATGTTAAACCTGTACGTCCCCTTCACCCGGTATTATTTATGCTGAGTGAAGGGGGCAAACAGGAAAATGCTTCTCTCTCGGGGAGAAGTAACTAATCCCTTCCGAACACCCGACAAAAAATGGTTTTGCAATATACCATTGCTCATTCAGAGAAATCAGCGCGGGAAACCTGAAGTGATTTCATGATATTCACAAAGAATTCTTTTCCCCCGGAATCCTCCCCTTATAACACCGCAGATAATTATCAGAAACACCCATCAGGCAATAGGCGCAGTCAATACAGGCCGACTCTTTCTTGCTCCCGTCCCTGAAGGCATTCACAATGCCTGGCTCTATAATAAAGGGTCTGCTCATTGAGACGAAATCCGCCTTTTCGTTATTAATAACATCAGTTATGGCATCGATATTCCTGAACCCGCCCACCACAATTACCGGGATGTCCACGGCGGATTTTATCCGCTGTGCCGCATCAACATTATATAAATGAAGAGGGGTATGCTTCTTGAAAAGAAGCGGCGCGAGCAGTTTCAATGCAGCCTTTTTCAGCGCCGGCATATCGCGGAACGCCGGAAACAGCGCGAAGGCAGCCTCTACGGGAACCTTCGTCCCCCTCACCGCGGCAAACCCGTCATTGATGCCCCCGCAGGACACCTCAATCCCGTCACACCCGGCACCCTGCAGCAGCTTCGCAACCTTCACCGATTCATCAATCCGCATCCCGCCGCGGTCGCCGTCATAGGCGCTTATTTTCGCAAGTATGGGATAGTTGCCGACTTTTTTCCGTGCCTCCTCCAGAATCAGATCAATGAGACGGAAACGATTTTCTGTGGAACCGCCCCACTGGTCCCTCCTCCTGTTGGCAGCGGGAGAGAGAAATTCGCAAAGGAGATATCCGTGAGCACAGTGAACCTGAACACCGTCAAACCCCGCGTTCTTCGACCGGACGATTGCGGCAACAAAATCATCCTTTACCCTGTAAATATCCTCCTCCGACATCTCCCGGGGAACCACGTTGTACGTCATGTACCGTACCTTCGACGGGGCCATGACCTCCCCCTCCACGGCATCAGGAGATGAAAATCCACCGCCGTGGCATATCTGGTTTATTACCGGCACACCGTACTGTTTCAATGACCCGTTGATCCCGGCGTACTCCTCAATGAAACGGTCGTCATCAAACATGCGCATGTTTTGTATCGCCCGTCCGCTCCTGCTAACACCGCAGTATCCGGTAATGATTGCCCCGGCTCCCCCTTCACCGAGACGACGGTACAGTGATACAAGTTTATCAACCATTGGGCCTCCGTCCTCGCAGCAGTACCCTTCGTGGGTTGCGGAACGGATGATCCTGTTCTGCAGCTGCATTGTTCCAATGGACGCCTTTTCAAATACCGTACTCATATCAAACCCCCGCTGGTTTAAATTACCCCTCACATGGTATGGTCATTTTTTATACACATAATATATTGCTTCACACAGCAAAGGGCAACTATTCCCGCAAAAAACAGGAAACAGCAAAAAAATATTGACACCCGTCCCTGTTTGAGATTTATAGTACAGTATACATTATTTTTCGGAGAGAAATCCAGGCAATGAAGTCCTTCGGCGTACAAAGAGCAGCCAGTTTGATATCAGTGACAGCACTATCTGTAGTGGTGGTGATGGTCGTGTGCATCTGCTCATACCGGTTTACGCCGTAGGGATACTGCTGCTATTATAGAAACGAAGGCCCCTGCCGGTGTAAACCGGCAGGGGCTTTTTTATTATATTCACACAACACGGAGGAACACCATGAAAATGACAGGAGCGGAAATTATTGTCAAATGCCTTGAGCGGCTTGGCGTCACTACGATAACAGGAATACCGGGGGGCTCAAACCTGCCGATGTACGACGCGCTCTACCACAGCACCATACGCCATATTCTTGCACGACACGAGCAGGGGGCGGGATTTATTGCCCAGGGAATCGCGCGGTCAACGGGGAAACCGGCAGTGTGCCTTGCCACATCGGGGCCCGGCGCCACCAACCTCATCACCGCCATTGCAGACGCGCGCCTGGACTCCGTGCCCCTTATCGCGATCACCGGCCAGGTTCCCCTTCCCATGATCGGCACCGACGCCTTTCAGGAGGTTGACATGCACGGCCTCACCATTCCCATCACCAAGCACACATTTCTGGTACGGAACGCCGGCGACATCGCGGAGACAATCTGTGAAGCGTTTTATATCGCCGCATCGGGAAGGCCGGGGCCGGTTGTAATAGATGTTCCAAAAGATATTCAAAACGAGGCGGTCGATATCGAGACCTGGCCGGAGGTGAAACCGCTCTCCCTGGAAGCGGAACCATCAGAGGCCGACATTCGCCGTATCGCAGAGATGATACATAGCGCGGAGCGCCCGCTCCTGTACATCGGCGGCGGGATTATATCGTCCCATGCCGCACCGCTCATTGAAGCCCTTTCGGCAAAGAACAGCATTCCCGTCACCTCGACTCTCATGGGCCTGGGAGCGTATCCACCCGAAAGCCCGCTGTACCTCGGAATGCTCGGGATGCATGGCGAGCTGAGCACCAACATGATCATCGACGAGGCGGACCTGCTCCTTGCCTTCGGCGTGCGGTTCGACGACAGGGCAACCGGCAGGGTTGAAGAGTTCAGCCGTCACGCGTCAATTATTCATGTCGATATTGACCACTCTGAAATTGACAAGATAAAGCAGTCGAACGTGTCCCTCATTGCCGATATAGGGGAGGTGCTGAAAAAACTGCTCCCCCGTGTCAAGGAGAGCAGCCGTGAAGAATGGCGGGCCAGAATACATACACTGCAGCGTCAGTATCCTCCGGAGGATACTGACGCATACAACCCGCTCCATCCGCTGCGGTTTATCCGGACTCTCGGGAACAACGCCCCCCCCGGTACTTTTGTCACCACGGACGTGGGACAGCACCAGATGTGGACTGCGCAGAGCTACACCTTCAGGAAACCCGGCACGTTCCTTACTTCCGGAGGGCTCGGCACCATGGGGTTCGGGCTCCCGGCGGCAATCGGCGCGGCCCTCGCCAATCCGGAGGACACCGTCATATGTATAAGCGGGGACGGCTCCATCCTCATGAACATTCAGGAACTGGCAACACTTGCGGACTATGGCCTCAACGTGAAACTGTTCATCATGAATAACAACCACCTGGGGCTGGTGCGGCAGCAGCAGGAGCTCTTTTACGGCGGCCACCTGTACGCGTCCAGCTTCATCACCACTCCTGATTTCGCGGCCCTGGGGCGGGGATTCGGAATCAGGAGCCGTACACTTGACCGGGGAACCTGCACCGGAGAAATGCTCAGGGAAATACTGCATTCCCCGGGGCCATGTCTCATTGAAGTTCCTGTCGATGCGGACCTCAATGTTATGCCCATGGTACCGCCCGGAAAAAGCAACAGGGAAATGATAGGAGGAAGAACCAATGGATAAAATTATTATTGAGCTTATTGTACGGAACCATCCGGGAGTGATGTCCCAGATAACGGGCCTTTTTTCACGGAGGGCCTTCAACCTTGAAGGGATACTCTGCGCCGCCCTCACCGGTACAAAGGAAAGCAGAATGTTTCTGCTTGTTACAAAAGACGAGAGGCTTCCCCAGATACTTAAACAGCTGGAAAAACTGTATGACGTGCTCTGTGTCACCACGCATATAGGTGAAGAATACCTCTTTTACCATGAACTGCAGTCCCTGTGGCAGCGGGTGGAAGCCGCGGGACCGGGAATTAACAGCGCGGAAAGCGCCTGACCTGCCGTGCCCGTACAGCTGTTCCCGCGGAGGTATGTTAACGCAATAAATTTCACGATTGTGCAAATTTGTGTGGATTTTTATATACCATAATGTCAGCATTGACCTGTTTTCGTAAACAGTATGTCATAACAATTTTTTTCCACGGGAGGAGAAAACATGAAATTTTCATTACTTTTGTATGCCCTCGGTGTAAAACTGAAATCCGCCATAAAAAAAAGCGCGGACTTCAAGGCACGGGTTAAAGAGCAGAACATGACACTGCAGATCCGCACGGAAGACGGGAAAAAAGGTCGATATTATATTTTCAAGGACGGTGAAATAACCTCCCTGAAGGGAGTCACCGCGAATCCCGATGTGGCCCTTGTATGGTGTGATGCAAAAACAGCATTCGCTGTTATGTCCAAAGGGGACCAGGAAACTTCAATGAAAGCCCTTACTGAAGGGAAGCTGAAGCTTGAGGGCGACGGCGGCAAAGCGCTCTGGTTTACCGAAACGGTAAAACAGATGAAGGCACTGTAATTATTTTTTCTGTGAGGGACAGGCACTCCTGCCCCTCACAGAATTATCAGGGGGCCCTGTTTTTATTATCAACCGGGAATCTTTTCTTATATAATAGCCGCCCGGAATACCTGCTGTCTCAGGGAAAGCTATAACAACTCACCTCTCGTATGTCAGCAGTTTCATCACGGAACAACCGTTTTCTTATTTACACCATCCGGCAATAATGCATCCCTGTATATGCCTCCTTAGTAAACGGAAAAAATCCCTGAATGAAAAACGCGGAGAACACCATGGAAGAAATAACACTGCACAATGCCGACCGTGACCATGCCAACGCGGTATATAATCTCATCTGTGAACTGGAAGGTAAAACATTTCACCGGGATGCGTTCAGGGCAATGTATCTTGTGAATCTCGGGAACCAGCGTATCCGCTACCGCCTCGCTGTCAAAGAGAACAGGATAATCGGTTTCGGGAGCCTCCACATGCAGGACCTCCTCCACCACTGCGGCAGGGTCGGCGAAATACAGGAACTGGTGGTTATGCCGGAATTCCGGAACAGCGGAGTCGGCGCCATACTCCTCAGGGACCTCCGCGCCATCGCCGATGAAAACGGATGTGTGCTCCTGGAAGTGAGCTGCAACAGGGACCGCACTGACGCGCAGCGGTTTTACGAAAAGAACAATCTCGCGAAAACCCACTTCAAGTTCACCGGGATACTGGAATAATCCCTGCACCGGAATCCACCTCCAATGTAAATAATGCTTGCGGTATTCTCCTTTAAGGGTGATAAAAGAACCTGCAGTGTGTTAACAATTCCATTCCAGGGAGCCCACTCATGAAAAAACGGAAGATTTTACTTACCGCGGTGTTTATCCTTCTTGCTGCAGTTTTTGCTCTTATACTTGTAGTGCCCCAGCTGAACTATTTCCAGAGAGACGGAATACTATCCATGTCCATACTTACGGAACCGGTCCGGGTCGTGAGGGACGAAAACGGCATGGCATACATATACGCGAAGAACCTTCCCGATGCCCTGCGGGCACAGGGCTTTGTGACCGCACAGGACAGGCTGTTCCAGATGGAACTGACACGCCTCTTCGCCCAGGGTCGGATATGCGAACTCGCCGGGGAAAAGGCAAAGCAGCTGGACACCCGCATGAGGACAATCGGGTTTCACCGCCAGGCAAAGCGCTACGCGGCTGCCCTTGACAGCGAATCCCGCGCCTTTATCCAGGCGTATATTGACGGAATTAATGAATATATCACAAACCGGAAAGGCACACACCACCTTGAATTCACCCTCGCGGGAATCAAACCCGCGCCATGGGCCGTGGAGGATGTGGTATCGATCCTGTATTTCATGGGATGGAACATGGCGGCCAATATCAACACTGAAATTATAAGCCAGATGCTCATAGAAAAACTCGGCCCCCGGCGGGCAGGTGAAATTTTTCCCGTCAACGTGAACCCTGATGACGCCGGAGACATGGCTCGCCTCAATGCCCGCCTCAGGCAGGTTACCCCGTCCGCAGTATCGCATTTTCATCCTGAACGTGACAGGACCCTCATGTCAATTGTGAACGGACAGATGGGTCGATATCACCCCGGGAGCAACAACTGGGCGGTATCCGGTTCCAGAACGAAAAGCGGAAAACCTGTAGTGGCAAATGACCCCCATCTCGACACACGAATGATACCGGGCCCCCTGTATCCTGTGGGAATAATAACCCCTGAAATCCGTGCAGTGGGGGCAGTGGTACCGGGAATGCCGGGAATACTCATAGGCAGGAACAGCCATGTCGCCTTCGGTATAACCAATTCCTACGGAGACGGACAGGACCTCTATGTTGAGACACTGGACCCCCGCAATCCTGGAAGGTACATGGAAGGGAATGCATCGGTCCCCTTCACCGTAATAAAGGAAACCCTGAAAATTAAAGACTCCGAAGCGCCGGGAGGGTTCCGTGAAGAAACCATCAGCATCCAGGCGACCCGCCGGGGCCCTGTTGTGTCGAACGTACTCCAGGGGCTGAAAACAGGAAAGGTGATAACACTGCGCTTTTCCCCCTTCGAATCGAAGAACACAAAAACCGGCCTGAAAGAGATCCTCACTGTCCGCTCAACTGAGGACATGAAGAAAGCGCTGAAGAATGTCACCGCTGTAATGATCAACATGGTATTCGCGGACACCGCGGGTAATATCGGGTGGCAGACAACGGGAAGGCTCCCTCTCCGGGCGCAGAAGGACAGCACAATTCCCTATACGGTAAAAAACGGCGCCGACAACTGGAAGGGGTGGATCCCCTACGAGGCAATGCCCGCATCCTACAATCCCGCGAAGGGATGGGTCGGGACCTGCAACCATAAAACGGTTTCACAGCAATATCCGTATTACATATCATCCTACTTTTCTCCCCGGTACCGCTATGTACGGCTGAAAGAACTTATGGCATCAAAGGAGA
>DAOSYC010000131.1:0-10439 GCA_035380905.1 Spirochaetota bacterium
TTTCCCGGCCTTGACAATGTGAGAATGACGTCGTTGATAATACCGGAGTCGAATCCTGCTTCGCATACGAAAAAATAATAAAGCCATTTCCTCTGGAAAGCGCCATCATACCCCAGGGAACGCAGATGTTCACGGGATGCTGCAAACCTCTTCCGCCACTCACGTAGTGTCTGTCCGTAATGAGGGCCGATATTTTCCAGGGCATCAATATACAGTCTGCTGTGTGCGGCCATCGATTCAGACAACGCAGTAACTGACGGCAGATGTCCGCCGGGAAATATATGCTTCTGTATCCAGTCAATGCGCCGCAGATAATTTTTGTAATGATGATCCATTGTGGTTATCACCTGTATCACCGCAGAACCATGGGGCTTCAGCAGCCTCTCAAGGGAAGCAAAATACGAAGGATAATTCTCATGCCCCACGGCTTCAAGCATTTCGATTGAGACAATTTTATCGAACGTCCCGTTAACATGTCTGTAGTCGGTCAGCGCAACATTCACTTTTGATTCAAGACGCTCTTTTTTTATGAGCTCCCGCACATAATCGTGCTGCTCCTTCGATAGTGTTATCGTAGTAACATGACAGCCTGTGCGCTTCGCCGCCTCGACGGCGAAGCCTCCCCATCCGGACCCTATTTCAAGGACATGTTCGTTTTTTTTGATACCGGCCTTTTCAATGATAGCGTGTATCTTATTCAGCTGGGCCTGCTCAAGGGTGTCGTTTTTCTTTTTAAAGATACCGCATGAATAGACAAGACGTTTGTCGAGAAACGCGGAAAAGAAATCATTTCCCAGGTCGTAATGCTCCCCGATATTCCTTCTGCTGCCGGTCAGGGTATTTCTTTTTTTCCGGTTAAGGAGACGGTTCAGGAGAAGCCCCGCTGCCTTTACTGCCACATGGTTCTCCTCGTCCATCCCGAGGTGCCTGATGAAGAAGCGGATGAGTCTGACGGGATCAGTCGAATCCCACCCGTGTTCCATAAAAGATTCTCCAAATCCGATCTCTCCGTTCAAGAGCACTTTTGAAAAAAAGGAATACCCGTTCACAGTAATATCAGCAGTGTCCCCGGCACCTGTATCCCCGAAACTCCCTGTAGACCCGTCAGGAAAGGTGACCGAAAGGAAGCCGTCCGCAATTTTTGAAAAGGACTTCTCGACGATACGCCGGGCCAATTTCTGTGAGAATGTCGCGGGGAGCCTTCCGATCGTCATTTCGCTTCCCGGTTCCGGCTTTGGATGATACCCGAGCTTTCTGAAAAAAAAGAGCTTGAACGCTTCGCGGTATATCCTTGATACAGTGAGGAACGTGGTAAAAGGAAAACGGCGGATAACAGCGCCCAGATTGCCCGGCGTAAGGGGCGCCGATTTTCCCGTAAGGCGTGCTGTCAAAATCTTCCGGCCTTCGCGGTGCAGCAGTATCCTGATATCAATCGTTTCCCCCGGTTCAGAAAAGTGAAAAGAGTAGTGCCCGTCAAGGTTATTGAAGGGAGACACATGAAACTCCTTGTTGTGCCTGTATTCAATAAAACCCTTTTCTGTTTTTTCCGGTTTCGAAAGAAGGTACACATGGCTCTCTCCAAACGTGTTGTGGACTTCCGCCACCACACAGAGCACCTTCTCTTTTTTCCCGAAACAAAAGTAGAAACTCACAGGATTGAACACATACCCGAAATAACGCGCCTGCGTCAGGAGCTCAATCCTCTCCACACCTTTATCCACCCCGCGGCTTTTCAGAAGTGACAGTATTTTTTGCTTTATTGAGCCGCCCCCTGTGAGATAGTCACGGTCCCGCAGTGAGGCAATGTTGAAGCCGTTGTAGCTGAAAAAACTGATGTTCCTGCTGAGATCCGGCAGCTCGTCAAGGTCAAACGCGTAGAAGTAAAGGGGATACTTCAGTACATGCGTTGCCGGGTGGTTACGCACATGCGTGACCTCCCCTGTGTAAATACGAGATCTCACCATTCTCCACCCAACAGTTTCGCGACGTCGACTCCCGACCTCACGGCGTCCTCGTGGAATCCGTACCCGAAATAGCTTCCGCAGAAAAAGGTGTTATTGACGCCATTCAGCTTATGGAGCTCCCGCTGCGTGTTCATTGAGGTGAAGGTATAGGAGGGATGGTGGTAATCCATTACCGCAATTGTTTTATTCTTCGGAATTTCCTTTACGCTGTTCAGGGTAACGTAATACTGTTCCTCTGTCTTCAGACCCTGAAGCCTGTTCATATGGTAGGTCAGTGAGAGTGAAGAGCCTTCCACTCCCTGTTCCCGGAGAAAATTCCACGAGGCCCGCGCGTTCGCGTTGACCGGCATGAGGGAACTGTCCGTATGGAGTACCGTCCGGTTCTTCTGATAACGCCACGCGCCGAGGAGACGCTTCTCGTCAGCGGTGGGGTCAGCAAGCATCCCCAGGGCCTCATCAGCATGGGCGGCAATGATAACCCTGTCGAATGTTTTCGTCTTTCCGCCTTCAGTCCCGACCTTCACACCGCTCTTCGTTCTGCGTACGGATTTCACCGCGCATCGGGTGATCACATCGGAGTTCAGGGTTTCACGTATCGCTTTTACATATGTGTGGCTCCCTCCGGCCACAGTCCTCCATACAGGCTGACCTGTGACGCTCAGAAGCCCGTGATTGCTGAAAAAGCGGAAGAATGATTCCGCCGGAAATTCCATCATCTCATCATCCGGCGTCGACCAGATAGCGGCCCCCATGGGAAGTATGTGGTGGCGGATAAATATATCAGAAAACCTACGATCTTTCAGATATTCACCAAGTGTGAGATCCGCCGCACTCCCCTGCGCCAGGTCTTTTTTCGCGTTACGGTAAAACCTGAAAAGATCGTATACCATTCTCTGGTAGGACGGGCGGACGATATTTCTCCGCTGCGCATACAATCCGTTCAGCCCCCTGCTTGAATACTGTATACCCGTCTGCAGACAGCTGTAACCGAATGACATGTCGCTGTCCCGAAGGGCCACTCCCAGCCGGTCAAGGAGCTTTGTAAACAGGGGATAATTCCGGTGGTTCATGACAATAAAACCGGTATCCACCGGGGTACCCCTGTCCGGGCCCTTGTCGATTACTATCGTATGGGTATGGCCGCCGGGATAATCGTTCTTTTCAAATACGGTTATATCATACAATTTGTTCAGAATATATGCCGCAGTAAGACCCGCAACACCTGATCCCACAACGGCAATTTTCAGTTTTTTCCTGGCCACATGCCCTCCTATGAAAATAACCTTATCAGGTAATACACATAAATCCCCGCAAGAACACCCTGGACGGTACCCCAGGCGATATCCACCGCGGACATCAGTACCGGATATCCTTTCACAAATGAGAGGTTCGTCAGGTCATACGTCGCGTACAGGGCAAATCCCGCCGCAGCGCCCGCGATAATTGACGTTACAACCGAATCACGCGTATGCAGCGCCAATACGATCACTCCCGTCAGGGCAAGGGAGATTACAGCCTGTGCTGCCAGCCCCGCGTACATATTGAAAACAATTTTTCCATTTTCCACGTGGGCGAGATACCCGAAAGATCTGAAATACAAACGGCTGGCGATGACAGCGAGCCAGAGCAGGTCAAGAATTATAAAGATAATGATTGAAACTCCGGCGGTCCAGAAAATCGGGGACATGGTAAAAAATCTCATTCCGGGGCCTCCTTTCCGGTAATTATTTTTTTCCGAGAAAAAATGAACCACTCCAGAATTCACACTCCCCGGGGGGAGGGTTATAAAAAAGAAACAGGAACCCGGCATACTTTTTTCTAAATATGGAAAAAACAGCCTGAAAAAGTATGACGATAACAGTTGCCCTTTTGGATTTTATTTAGTATCATGTATTTAAATTATAGTCAACATGAAAAATATATGGAAAAATTAAAAATACTGGTCTTTTTCACGATTATGACGATCTTCTCTTTGGTGTTCAGCAGTCCGGTCACCTCTGCCCGGATTGACGGTGTAACGTTCAATGATGAGTACACAATTGATGATACAAAACTGCCCATCCGGGGGTACGCGATTCTTAATTATATGTTCGTAATCAGGGCATATGCCGGGGCCCTCTACCTTCCCGCTGATACCGCTTCCTCCCGCGCGCTGTCCGAGACACCAAGAATACTGGAGCTCCATTACTTTCACGCGATCAGCGCACAGGACTTCAGGGAATCCACAACCGCGATGATAAAGAAAAACACGACCTCCCGGGAATTTAATTCCCTGCGGCAGCAGGTGGATGCGCTCAATGCCCTTTACAGGAACGTGGTCCCGGGGGACAGGTACAGGGCCGTGTATGTTCCCGGAAAGGGGACCACACTCTACCTTAAAGGAAGAGCCCTTGGCACGGTACCGGGCGCCGCATTGTCAAAAGCGTTCTTCTCTATATGGATAGGGAAGAACCCCATCGACAAGGGATTCAGAAACCGCCTCCTTGGTACACCGTGATGCGGGAGGAACTGACCCTCTTCACCAGGATATCCTATGCGCTTCCCGCCCTGACCCTGGCGGTTATCGGGATACCGGTATATGTATACATTCCAAAGTTTTACACCGACACACTGGGAGTGCCTGTTGCGGCGGCGGGAATTATACTTCTCGCTATACGGCTCTTCGACGCCGTGACCGACCCCCTCATAGGCATTGTGTCGGACAGGACCGTAACCAGGTTCGGAAGGCGAAGGCCGATGATTCTTCTGGGAGCGGTGCTTGTCTCCGTTTCAATACTGTTTCTCTTTAACCCTCCACAAATGAACAGTTCGGAAGCAACGGTATGGTTCGGGATCTGGGTATTACTTCTTTTTCTGTCATGGACAATTATCACTGTGCCCTACGAATCGCTTGGCCCGGAACTCACCTACGACTACAACGAGAGGACGTCGCTTTTCAGCATGCGCGATGGATTTCTGCTTGGAGGGACCCTCGCCGCGGCGGCTTCACCGGCGCTGATAAAAGTACTGTTCTCAGACACTATCCGCGCGGGGGGTGATGCCTCACTTTTCTTTATATTTTCAGTGCTCTACTCTCCACTGATCGCCGCAAGCGCGTTCTGGTGCGTGTTCTTTATCCGTGAGCGGCCTCTTCAAACACGAAAGAACCGGTCCTCTGGCGGGTTCAGGATCGTCATGGGCAACAGGCCATTCATGATCCTCCTTATCTCCTATACAATTAGCGCCCTGGGCAACAATCTGCCGGCAACACTGATCCTCTATTATGTCGAGTATGTACTCAGGTCCGGGCTTGCAGACTTTTTCCTCATGATCTATTTCGTCACGGGAATTGTCTTTCTTCCTCTCTGGATTAAAATCGCGGCACGTTTCGGGAAGAAAAATGCCTGGATCGCGGCGATGTGCATCAACACGTTAACATTTTCCGGCGTCTTTTTTCTCGGCGCGGGAGATGAAATCATGTACGGTATTCTGGTGTTTCTTTCCGGCCTCGGCTTCGGTGCCACGATCGCGCTCCCCTCGTCGATACAGGCGGACGTGATCGATTACGATGAGCTCATAACAGGGGAACGGAGAGAGGGGCGATATGTCGGGATATGGTCCCTGGCGAAGAAAGTCTCTGCGGCAGCGGGAGTGGGAATAGGTCTTTCATTACTCGGCGCGGCGGGATACAGGCCTGAAGCAGTCCAGCCGGAGCGGGTAGTCTTCACGCTGCGCCTCCTTTACGCCCTTGTCCCCTGCCTCTGCAACGCCGCGGCAATTCTGATCGCCCTCGCGTATCCGATCACCGGGGAAAAGCACGTAATGATACGGGAGGCCATCGCCGTACGGAAGAAGGGCGGGGAAGCGGAAGACCCCCTGGTTCCGGGAAGATTGTACCGTCAGGCATGAGTGATTGACCTTTTTGAAAGAATACTATCAACCCCCGGAGGAAAAACACAATGAATGATATAATCAGAATTATGCTCATAAACCTCTGTGCCGTCATGCTGCTCCAGGTATGCGGCTGGCTCATCAGCCTTGCACGCAAAAACGTCACCATAGCCGACAGCATCTGGGGCGCGGGATTTGTGATTATAGCCTGGCTCACCTTTTTTCAGTCCGGGGGATTCTTCGGCAGGAAACTTCTGATCACCGCAGCCGTGACCCTCTGGGGGCTCAGGCTCTTTATTCATATCACCACACGGGGCATCGGGAAAGGCGAAGACCCGCGTTACGGGGAATGGAGAAAAAAGTACGGGGCCAAATTCCCCCTGGTGAGCCTCTTCCGGGTATTTCTGATTCAGGGGATTTTTATGTGGCTCATTGCCCTTCCGGTCCAGATAGGGCAGATCGCGCCCCTTCCCGGTCATTTCACGGTGTTTGATCTGGCAGGTATTCTCATCTGGCTCACGGGGATCACTATCGAAGCCTCTGCAGACTACCAGCTCTCCCGGTTTATCGCCGACCACGGCAACCGGGGAAAGGTGATGAGGTACAAGCTCTGGAAATACAGCAGGCACCCGAACTACTTCGGGGAATCCACAATCTGGTGGGGAATTTTTATTATCGCATGTCAGGTGGAATACGGGGTGCTGACGGTAATAAGCCCGCTGCTGATTACATATACCCTGCTGAAGCTTACGGGGGTTTCCCTCATGGAGGAGACGATATTCAAAGACAATCCCGAATACGACGAATACAAGCGGGTCACCAGCTCCTTTATCCCATGGTTCCCGAAAGGATGAACCGGGGATGGATTTGAGTGTAGATTCTTTCTTATACCATTCACCCGGTCCAACAGATATATAAACCGCAGCGTTTATATTAATTACACTTCCTGTCAGTTTTTTGTTGACTATTTATTGATATTATTCATAATTCACCAATATAGATGCACGTGCAGCCTGCGATCATTCCACATATTATAACACACGGAGACAGATGTCATGAAAAAGACGATGATTCAAAAAATGTTTTGGGCAGCCGGCTTAATTAATATAATCGGCATGCTTTCAGTATCACTTTTTTTTACAAGCCCCTACCCCGCGAAGTACTACCCCCTTGTGTTCTCTAATTTCGGGATGATAGTAATCATGTTATGGGGCCTTGCCAATATCGCGGTGTCCTCAGTGTATATGCATGTCAGGATGCTGCTGTTCGTATTCGCGTTAGAAAGAATGGCGTATACAATCACATGGATAATCTTCATTGCAACCAGCGGGAGCCTTATACCCGTTATTTTTCAGGAATCAATCATTACGGGATTGATACTCGGCTCATACGGCCTGTGCGATGCGGCGTTTTCCCTGTTCTTCACCTGGGTGGGGCTCAAGGGGTATCGCATTTCGGAATAAGCGCAATGAAAAAACTATCCGCTATGTTTTCCGGAACACATCGCCTTTTAAAGACATCCTTTGTGGCACGGCTGATCTATCTTCCGACTATGGCGATATTGCTGATGACCATTTTCTACAGGCTGGACGTCGCTTCATTGTATTATTATATTCTGGTGTTGATAACTGTATTGTGGCCGCCCGTCGCATTTATTGCTGCGCGCATGCAGCGGAACCAGAAAGCGTTCGAAATAAATTTCAACGGTTTTATCGATTCAATTGCATACGCGGTATGGATACCCCTTTGCCAGTTTGACCCCTTTGGAACATTTTCCGGTATTACCGCTATCGGGCTCGCGGGAATACTGTCCGGAGGGTTGCGGGGTTTTATAATTCGAAGCACAGGTGCAGTACTGGGAATAATTACAGGAATACTGCTTTTCGGTTTTCAATATAATTCCGACACGTCTCTTCTTACACTGATAGTATGCTTGACCGGCATATCAGCAATATCATTCAGCGCTACTACGATGTCATTTTTATCATCAAAAGAGATAAACGCCGCAAGAAGGGAATTACAGGAACAGAAAAGCAGATATGAACAGCTGTCCTCAAAACTGTCAAAGTATCTGTCACCGCAGATTTATAATTCAATTTTTTCCGGCAAAAAAGAAGCACGAATTGGAAGCATGCGTAAAAAGCTCACAATATTTTTTTCCGACATCAAGGGATTCACAGAAACAACGGACTCAATGGAAGCAGAGGACCTCACGTCGATGCTGAACCATTATCTCAATGAAATGAGCTCTATCGCGTTACACCATGGCGGAACAATTGACAAGTACATCGGAGATGCGATAATGATCTTTTTCGGCGACCCCGAAACGAAAGGTGTCAGGGAGGACGCCCTGAGCTGCGTAACGATGGCAATCGAGATGAGGGATACCATGAAATCATTGCGCGCGCAGTGGTATACGGAAGGTATTACAAGGCCGCTTTCAATACGAATGGGTATTAACACCGGGTATTGTACAGTTGGTAATTTTGGTTCTGAGAACAGGTTTGACTACACCATTATCGGGGAACAGGTCAACCTCGCCAGCAGACTGGAAACAAGCGCCGGTACAGACAGCATACTGATTTCCGAAGAGACCTACCTCCTGATACATGACACAATCCAATGCTCATTCGCCGGGGAGATCCGGGTGAAAGGGATATCAAGGCCGGTGAAAACATATAATGTACTGGATATACGGGACAGCGTGAAACCGGCCGGCAACATACTTCATGAAAGCCATGAAGGCATCACGCTGTCCGTTGATCTTATGAAGACCGATCCCGATACTGCGGTTTCAGTTCTCCTGAATGCGGTTGAAAAAATAAAAACGAATTGAATTTTTGCCGCCCCTGTTACTCCTTATCAAGTACACACATATTGCCGCCGGCACTGAAACATTTCCGGCAGGAAGTGCATCGCGGGATGTAGTTTCTATCATTCTCCCATTTGTTGATTAAGTCCGGCTCGCTGAGCAAGGGTCTCGAAAAAGAGAAATTAGAGATATTGGACCCGTTACATATTTCCTCCATTTCTTCGATAGAGCGGTTACCTCCAACAAGCAACACAGGGAGACTCAGGTCTTTTGCTATCTCCTTTGCATATTCCGCGTAGTAGGAAGTTTTTCTTTCTTTCTCCGGCTGGAAGGATTCTTTGTCAGCTTTCGGTTTTTTAAACACCGGGCCGCCGCTGATTTCTATTGCATCGATGCCTTTTTTTTCAAGAGTTTCACAGATTATTTTTGTTTCCGCAAGGGTCTGCCCGTTCTCTCCGGCAAAATCCGAGCAGTTTATTTTCATTACAACAGGAAAATCTTCTCCCGCTTTTTCTCTTATATTATCATAGACTTCATAAATAATGCGGGCCCTGTTTTCACTGCTTCCGCCATATTCATCGGACCTCCGGTTATAATATGGCGACAGGAAAAGGTTCAGAAGATAGCCATGTGCCGCATGAAACTGGACGCCATCAAAACCGCTTTCTTTCGCAAGAACTGCAGCGTCACCAAAGGCGTTGACCAATGTGTGAATATTTTCTCCGGTCATCTCAACAGGCGTTACCCCGGTTACCCGGTGCTCAACAGCGGAGGGGCCCCAGATTATTCTCCTGTCTGCGTTAAAATGAGTGAAGGGCCCGCCATATACTATTTGCAGAAATATCCTGCAGTTATGGGAGTGGACCAGGTCCGTTAATTTCCTATACTCGCTTTTAAACGAATCATTATATGCCCCCATCATCGCAGGGTTCGGCTGTTCATTTTCAAGAACATACGCGTAACCGGTAAAGAGCGCGGCGGCACCGCCTTTCGCGAGGTCTTCATATACCTTAAAAAGTCTTTCGGTAAGATGACCCTTATCGTCAGCCATCCACTCCCATGTTGCAGAGCGGACAAATCTATTTTTTAATGCGACATTTCCAATGGTATTTGTTTCGAAAAGATCCATAATTTCACACTTCTCCTTACATTGACATTAACGACCAAAATGTCACTATTGGTGTTATTCTGTCAAGAGGCTAACGACGATCTTCAATGAAATTATTTATCTTTTCCTGAGTATCCCCATGTTGCAAAAGCAGTTTCATCAGCCTGTAACGGTTGATTGAAAAAACCGGATGACGGGCCTCCCCCGTTCATCTGCCTCATCATTCAATGTCAGGAAAAACCGGTGTCTCCTTTTTTAGAAAGGCCCCCACCCCATGAAAACACTCACCTGACGAAACGAGTGAAGACGCCAGCTGCTTTTCCATTTCCAGTGATTCATTATAGGTCAAATTTCTGCTTTCCCGTATCAGGGCAAGGGAGCTCCTTACCGCCCTGGGACCGTTGGAAGCTATTATAGTTGCCATATCAACTGCTTCTTCAAGAGCGCTTCCCTTTTTGCTGACCCTGTTTACAATACCCATGGAGTATGCTTCATGGGCTGATACTTTCCTTGCGGTAAGGACCAGTTCGGCGGCGCGGGCAGTGCCCGCCAGAAATGAAAGCGCTGAACATCCTCCCCAGTCCGGCATGAGCCCGAGCTTTGTCTCCGAAAAACAAATGACCGCGTCAGGATCAATTATCCGCACATCACACCTCATGGCAAGTTCAGCGCCGCCTCCGTATGC
>DAOSYC010000132.1:0-10396 GCA_035380905.1 Spirochaetota bacterium
AACTGTAAAAACCGGATAATCACCCTTCCCCTGCCACGGTGAATGCCCAAAAAAACGCCCGAATCTGCAGCTCCCCCCTTTACCAAAGGGGGCCAGGGGGATTTCACCTTTCCTGAACTAAAATAGTATTTCGTTTTTTTTTCATTAATAAAACAATGTTTTATTAATTTCTTGACATTAAAACATAATTTTAGTACTGTTACCCCATACAGGTGATACCTATGAATACCATAAAACCAGACATACCGGAAAAACTCAAATCACGCCTCTACCCTGCGGTGCTGGAGCAGTTTTCGCAGCATGATTTTCACGACGTGAACATCCGGGATATCTCAAAGGTGACCGGCATCAGCACCGCCACACTGTATAAGTACTTTGACTCCAAGGAGGACCTTCTGTTCAGGATCATCGACGAAAAACTCAATGAGCTGGGAGACCTTATGCGCCTCCACATCGCGGGGCTGGTGAACACCAAGGAGATATTCCGCAAGCTCTTCTGGGTCACCATGGACTTCTTTGACCGCAATCCGGAACTGGCGGTCACCACCTTCATTACTGTCCCCCTGAAGCGGTTCATGGAAAGCGGCACCTGGCGGCGGGAGCAGGAGATCGATATCCTCAACAACGTCATAGACAAGGCGAAAGAGCGCGGCGCCGTGGACCGTGACATTGACAACCGCTATTACGCGGACATCTATTTCATGATCGCACACCGCCATATTCACAACTGGTATTTTCACGGCAGGAAGTGGAACCTTGCTGACACCATACATGATTTCTTTGACTTTTTCTGGAAGATAGTGAAACCGATGGCGGAGATGTGATCCCTATGGCAGAAAACAGTTCCATAACCAGAACCTCCTCCTTCACCCTGCACCGCATTGAAGGGTACATCAACAACATCTTCCTCGTGGAATACCCCGAGGGCATTCTCGCAATTGATCCCGGGGTTGCCAGCGACCTCCCCCTCATTGAGCGGTACTGCGCGGAGGTGCTCCGTCGCCCGGTATCCGATATTACACTGAGCGTGGTGTCCCACATGCACCCGGACCATGCGGGAGGGGCTGTAAAGCTCAGGAAAAAACACGGGGTCCCCATTGCGGCGCACCGCCTCGTTGATTCATGGTATGCGGGATTTACCGGACTTGTACAGCACCTCCTTGACCTGTACATGACGCAGATAGTTGCGCGCAGAAGCAGGCAGCGGCTGCGCAGGATATCCTTTAAGCGGATCATAAAACCGGACCGCCCCCTCATTGACAGCATGTACCTCCCGGGATTCGAGGACTGGAAAGTACTCTACATACCGGGGCACACCAATCATGATATTGTGCTTTTTAACAAAAAGGAAAAGATGCTCTATGCCGCGGACTCTATCGTAAACGTGAAGGGTTCCTTTGTGCTGCCCATTCCCGTCCTCTTCAAAAGGAGGATGATCAACTCATACCGCCGGATGGAGTCCCTCCATGCCTCCACCATACTCCTGGCCCACGGCAGCACCATTCACGGAAAGCAGGGACAGGGGGTATTCAATCACCTTTCCGGTCTTGTTTCCGGGCCGGTTCCCGCCCTTGCGCGGATGCCGTACAGGCTGTCACGGTTTTCCCCGGGAATATGGAAACCCTATATACGGAGAAAGCTGTTCGGACCGTATTACCGTACCCGTAATTTATGAAAACTTTACAGCATCTCACTGAAAGGAGTTCCTGATTTCGCTGATCCGGTGAATTTTATCAAAAAACAGCGAGACGATACGGGGATCAAATTGCTTTCCCGCACCTTCCCTTATTATGCCGTGCGCCTCTCCTTCTGAGTATGCTTTTTTATATACCCGTTCAGTGGTAAGGGCGTCGTATACATCTGCAATGGACACTATTCTTGCCTCAAGGGGGATGCCCTCCCCCCGCAGCCCCGAAGTATATCCGGAACCGTCCCAGCGTTCATGGTGATACAGGGCGATATCCCTCGCCATACCGTCAATATCGGGATTATCCAGCATACGCCCCCCTATCACAACATGCTCCTTCATCTTTTCAAATTCGATATGGGTATACTTTCCCGGTTTTTTCAGAAGGCCGTCAGATATCCCCACCTTCCCCACGTCATGAAGCGAGGAAAAAAGTTTTAAGCGATATATAAATTCTTCATCACAACCATACGCCTCGGCAAGCACTGCGGAATATTCACTAACCCGTTTAATGTGGCTTCCCGTATCATAGTCATTATACAGGTTCGCATTTTCAAGCGCACCCACCATTGCAATAGTTATCTTCTGAATTTTTTCCGTCCGCTTATCCACAATCTCAAAAAGATGGTCGTCGAGTTCAGACAGTATCACGTTTTTCATGGCAAGCTCATCCCGCATACGTTTCATCTGAAGCTGGGAGTTAACCCGCGCCAGCAGTTCCTTCTGGTTAAATGGTTTCGATATATAATCAACTCCCCCTGCGTCAAAAGCTTTTACTTTAATCTCGACATCATCAAGGGCGGTAAGGAATATTACAGGCACACTGCTGAGGTCAGGGTCCTTCCTTAATATTTCGGCTACATCGAAACCGTCCTTTCCCGGCATAAGGATATCAAGAAGTATCAGATCAGGAGGATATATTTTCAGTTTATCGAGCATTTCAACTACCGCTACACCGCCGGTTGCAAGCATGACATCATACTCCGGCTCCTTTTTTAAAATTGACGCCACAAGCTTTCTGTTCTGCTCTGCGTCATCGACAACAAGAATTGACATCTTCCTGAGATTCATATACACCCTGCCGATATATTAAATTTTAAAAATATTTTCTCATCACCTGACAAACCCTATCATAATGACACTACTGCTGTAATGCTTCAAGCTCCATGAGTATTTTTTTTATCCCCGCCTCGTCATAATTATCTGCAATATCCATCAGCCTGTGACTGATGGATTTCAGATACACACTGCTGCAGGTTTTTTCCAGGGCGGCTGAGATAGTCTTTATCGCGGAAGGATTAAATATCTGCGTGTTCTCACGAAGCTCCTCAATGATTAACGAAAGCTCTTCATCATAGCCCCGATGTATCCCGTCATTGCATTCCCGGTCATCAGCGGGGATTTCAGGAAAGTACGCCATTTTCAGTTTATGCGAAAGCACACTGATGTCTACCGGTTTGGAGATATAATCATCACACCCCATCCCGATAAATTTTTCCGCGTCACCCTCAACGGCATGGGCGGTGAGGGCTATTACGTATATATCCCTCAGACTTTTATTGTTTCTGATATGACTGATCAATTCCGTTCCGTCCATAACCGGCATCTGAATATCCATCAGCAGCACATCATAATGCGTATCCATCAGCTTTCTCAATGCATCAGCCCCGTTCTCAGCAACATCAAATATGATGCCGTACCTCTCCATCAGCGTGGAGAGGAACTTCCGGTTCATGTCATTATCTTCAGCAATGAGCACCCGCATCCCGGAAAAATCCTGCTCCGACCCGGTCTCACGGAGAAAATTCCCGTACCTGTACCGCGAAGGAATCTGAGTATAAACAGAGTACATCTCCATAACAGCCCGGGACACGCCGGAAACGGTAATAGTACCATTGCAGAATTTATTATAGGTATCTGATGCGATTATATACAGCTCATTCATCCGGAAATTACCGGTGACGCCTTTGAAATTGTGCAGCATGTTTTGTATGGAATCAATATTACCATCAGCCAGGGCGTCGGACATATTCCCCAGTTTTTCCTTCATTGAACACATGCATTCAACGGAAAGGCGGGCCAGTGTCCTGTCATTTTCAAAAGGCCGCATCCACTGCTTTACCATCCGTTCCCCTGACAGCAGACGCTCTTCAAAATATTTATTCACCGCATCAATCAGGGACGGGACACTGCCGGAGCAGGTACACACATGAAAACCCGAAGGGTCATGTTCATCCGCCTGTGGGGCGATATCATCCCCCGAAATTACAATATACGGTATCCGGAATTTTTCCATGAGTCCGCCGCAGCAGGATTCCCCGTTGTCCCCTGGCCTGTGAGTTCTTTCGTGAAGAATTATCAAATCCGGAACAACTCCCCCGGACATTACTTCCCCGGCTTTTCCGGTATCGAAAAACGTACGCACACAATACCGGTGCTCATGAAGACGCTTAAGCAGGGTCTGCATCTGTTCATAGGCCGGATTAATGATGAATACCATTTTAACATCGCCGAATAACTCCAGCGCGTTATCAATACTTTTTTTCAGCAACACCGTCTGTGTCGGTTTTATGATACTGTCAAAAAAACCATAATTAAAGATTAAACTGTTTTCATCCCAGGAGGTATACGCGATAACGGGAACCAGGGACGGCATATTACTCCTGTGCAGGGAATCAAGCACCTGAAAACCCGCGTTTCCCCTGTTGTCGATATCGCAGATAACAACATCTGGTTTCCCGTTTTCGACTACTGTCATAACATTTGCCGGGCTGCAGTGCGCAGTCAGTGTCTGGTATCCGGCTTTTCTCACGATTGAACTCAGCAGGATTTCTGTATCCCTGTCACAGTTGCATATTAATATCTTTGCCCTGTTCCGTATTTTCATATCGATCCCTGTTCTGTACCACCACCTGTGCACTGTTTCCTCAGTCGTTGCGGGCAGATGTACTTTTACGGTAAATATCGAGCCCCTGTTTTTTTCACTGGAAAGCCCGACCTGCCCCCCCATCAGCTCAACCAGTTTTTTCACGATAGAAAGCCCCAGTCCTGTTCCTCCGTAATTCCTGGTGGTCGATTCATCACCCTGGGTAAATGCTTCAAACACCCCCTGCTGTTTGTCGCGGGATATACCAATTCCTGTATCGGAAACAATGAATGTCGTTATACCTTCGCGGTAACCCAGATGGACCCCGACGGCCCCCTCCCGGGTAAATTTAAACGCATTGCTGATAAGGTTTAACAGAATCTGATGTATCCGGTACTGATCACCAATAACGAAGTACGGTACCGCATCGTCAATTTCGACGGTAAAGGACAGGGATTTTGCATGTGCCTCCTCTATGAACAGATCATGCAGATACTGCATCATTTCACGGAGAGAAAAGGACTGCGACTCCAGCTCCAGCCTCCCGGATTCAGTTTTTGAAAAATCAAGTATATCGTTTATCAGGCGGAGGAGATGGTCCCCTGAGTGTTTAATGATATTCAGCTTCTCTGTTTTTTTGACATCTGATTCATCGTCAAGTAAAAGGCCCGCAAACCCCAGGATTGAATTCATCGGCGTTCGGATTTCATGGCTGATATTCGCGAGGAATTCACTTTTTGCCCTGCTGGCAATTTCAGCAGCATCCCTGGCCTTCTTCAATTCCATCTCCGCTTCTTTACGCCGTGTGACATCATACCCTATGCCGAGTATAAGCTCGTTACCCTTGAAATAAAGCGGCCTGCTGAGAATTTCCACGACAATAGCAGTACCGTCTTTTTTAATAATTGAAAATTCGTCCGGCCCCCCGGTAAATCCCGCCAGATTTTTTTTAAGGTGCTCCACGGTCAGGGGATACTGGTCCCGGGGAACCGCCTTCAGCTGTGTTATATGTTTGCCGACAATTTCATCCTTCGGGTACCCTGTCACGTTGGCGCAGGTTACATTGCAGTCAACAAAATACCCCTTCGAGTTATAGAGGAACAGGAGGCTTGGCGCGTAATCGAAGAGCAGCTTAAACCATTCTTTGGACTCCTGCAGATTCTGCTCCATGACAATTCGTTCTGAAATGTCCCGCGTTACTCCGACAATTCCGATCGGTTTTCCCTGTGTATCCAGCAGGGACTGCAGAATGACTTCACACCATATTGTATTGCCGTCTTTTCTGACATATTCCACATCCTGAACCAGGGGTATCTGCGCCGCCTTTTTATTCACCGGGGAATCTGCCAGCTGGAGCGCTGTCTTTATAAACCTTCTCACGTTCCCCAGGGACTCCCCGGAATATATGTCTTCAGCCTTCAGCGCGAATATTTCATCCGCAGAATACCCTGAGATCTGCTTCACCGACGGGCTTACGTAAGTCAGGTTTCCCTGCAAATCAAGGGTCCATATCGTATCGGTAATATTATCAGCAATCAGTCTGTACCGTTCCTCGCTTTCGTGAAGCTTTTGCTCCGCCCGTTTTCTCCCTGTCACGTCACGGGCGACTCCGCGAAAACCGACAGGTACCCCGTCTGCATCTTTAACAAGATATACAGAATTTTCAATATATGACACATTGCCGTCTTTTCGGATCAGTCTCCAGTTAAGCTCTTTTTCCGATTGGCCGGTTTGATACACGGTATGAAATGTGGTAAACACATTTTTTGCTGTTTCATCATCCATATACTGCCTGTTGTTCATTCCAAGCAGTTCATCACGGGGGTACCCCAGAATCCTGCTCATGGAATCATTCAGCGACATCATGTTACCACCGAGATCGACCTCCCAGAAGCCCTCCTCGATGCTGTCAAGGATTGTTCTGTACCGTTCTTCACTGCTCCGTAATTCATCCCCCGCAACTTTTCGTTCTGTAATATCGTGGGCAACACCAAAAACCGAAAAGGATTTTCCGCTGCTCCCCTTAACAACCCTGATATTGTTTTCCGTATGAACGATTTTCCCATCCCGGGCAATAAACGTCAGCTCAAGAAATTCACCGGATCGTTCAATGCTATCCATCAGGTTTTTATATGATGCCTCCATTGTACCTACTGATACAACAATGGCTTTATACAATGAATGAAGTCTGGAGAAGGATTCAGGAATAAACAGGTCCTGAATTTTCATGGCCATGATCTCAGAAGGAGCATATCCGGTTAGCGCAACTGATGAAGGACTGACATATGTAAAACAGAAGTTTTCATCCAGAATCCATATTACATCGGACACATTTTCCGCGATCATTTTGTACCGGTTTTCACTTTCCCTGAGTGCGGCGGCAGTCTTCAGATAATCAGTCAAATCAGCGGCGACACAGATAATCCCTATGACAGCCCCCTCCCTGTCCTTCAGCACAGACCTGCTCATACGGACAGGTACATCTTTGCCGCTGCTGTCGTTAAGGACAATATTTCTGCAAAGATTCTCGTCCCCGGAGATAATATCCCTGTAATCCCCGTTTTCCATGTCTTTACTTTTCAGGATCTCCGTTACCGGTTTATTAATTACATCTTTTTCTTTATACCTCAGGAGCAGCAGCGCCTGATTGTTCACTGACACAATATACCCGCTGCTATCAAGAAGGATCAGACAGTCGGACATTGAGGAAATAATAGTATCAGCGGCAGAGGAGGGAGAAATTGAGAGAAACCTGAAACGTGCAATGGCAATGACAATCCCTGAAACCCAGAATAACCCCGCGACATGGGTAATATCAGGAAAACCCGACTGTGCAATATAGGGACTCACAACATAATATGCCGCGCCTGCCGTAAAGGCAATTGCACCGCTTATGAGTACGATAAGTGCCTGCTTTCTCCTGATTATGTTATACTCACTTCGGTAATAACGCCATATCAGGAACAGGGAAACCGTAATAACCACGAAAACAGCTGACAGAAACAGCACCCACCATATTGATTCAACCCGGACATTCATCCATCCGTAGTCATACTGTCTATAGACAACTTTCGGCTCGATCCAGTAGGTAATGAAAAAAAGCAGGGGCACCGCAATACAGGGGATGATAAATATTTTTGACTTCAGCAGATATTTCTTCCGTACCTGGACCAGAGTAATGCAGAGTATCAGCACACTGAAATAAATCCAGGAAATGGACTGGATTCTGTCAACCATTACTGCTTCGGAATAATCACATAGAATGCTGTGGTGTAAAACGTTTCCCAGGCTCCACAGGGAAAAAAGGACCAGAAGAGCTGCCGTTAACCTGTTTATTATCTTACGGGGATTTCTGGTAACAATGAATACAGCAAGAACCAGGTATATAAGAAAGCAGATAAAGTCGATTCCGGTAACAATATTCATACCCGGCGCGCCCCCGTCCTGCAGATTTTACATGTTCTCACTGCCTCTGCAAAAAAACACTGTATATCGACCAGGAAGAATCAGGTCACTTCAAAACCGATCAGCGTTATATCATCATCACGGGGTACACCACCCCGAAATCGGTCAATCGCGGAAATGATGCCGTCAAGAGATTCTGAAAGGGCGAGGTTTGAACATTCCTCAATCATGTGAAGGAGGCTCCCGTCATCATCAATCCTCCGGCCTTCCCTGTTGAAGGTTCCGGAAATTCCATCAGTAAACAGATACAACCGGTCACCGGGCAGCATTTCAACAGTTATATCATCAACACGGGGCATCGGCCGCAACCCGGCGAGGGAACTGATTACTCCTACAGTTTCTGGTTTCCCGTTTTTCCGCAGCAGAACAGGAAGCGGGTGCCCGGCGCTGGCAAAGGTAAATGCCACATGGCCGTCTGACTTTTTCATGTCAAAATAACCATAGGCACAGGTCAGGGAGTATATTGTTAAATAATCCAGGAGATCAACATTGAGATTACGTAAATACCGTGCCGGTTTGTCAGGAAACACCCTGTTCATTCTGTCAGTTGCTGATTTAAGAAGCGACACAAACAGCGCGGAAGAAATCCCTGATCCCGACACATCGCCGATAAATATTCCCATGATCCTGTTATTTTCTGAAAAAAACGACAGAAAATCACCACCCACTATATCAAGGGGCATGTAGCGGAAATCGGTAATGATTCTGCTGCAGTCCGGCACCCTCGAGGGGATCAGGCTTTTCTGGACCTTCTGCGCAAGGTGGAGATCGGACTCGAGCTGCCGTGCCCTGGTTTCAAGCTGCTCCTGACTTTTCTGCAGCATATCCTCCGCAATCTTCAGTGATGTGATATCCTCCTTAATTGCAATGAAATGGGTTATTTCCCCGTTATTATTTTTTATGGACGATATACGCGCATGCTCCCAGTAGTATTCGTCGTTTTTCTTCCTGTTAAGAAACTCCCCCATCCATTCTTCGCCATGAAGGATAGAATCCCATAATTCTCTGTAGAATTCGACGGGCTGTTTGCCTGATTTCAATATACGCGGGTTTTGCCCATGTACTTCCTCAAAGGTATATCCCGTCAAAGAAGTAAATTTCGGGTTTACGTATTCAATATTTCCGTTGATATCGGTAATAATTATCGAAGCCGGGTTCTGCTCGACTGCAAGGCGGTATTTTTTCAGTGCTTCATTGTTCCGCTTGATTTCAGTAATATCATGGATGATATTAACATTACCCCGGAGCATGTTATCGGAACTGATAAAGGGGGCCCTGGTGATTATTACATTTCTGATGCCGTTATCAGCGCTTTTCACAGTCATCTCATATCTATTCACGTCATCGGGACAATCGGTGTCCTCCATACTTCTCATTCCGCACTCCAGAAGGAGGGGATCATTTTCCAGAAAAGACTTCCCTATTATTTCAGACCGGGCCTGCCCCACAAACTTCTCATACGCCGTATTACAACCGAGGCACCGTCCCTGAAGGGTGACGTAATACATTGGAGCCGGTATTGAATCGATGAGAGTATAAATAAATTTCCGCTGATCGTTTTTATTCCGTTCGATATTACCCTGCGCAATATTATACTGCACGGTCTTTGTAAGAAGACCGTGATTCAGATTGTCCTTAGAGAGGTAATCCACCAATCCATTTTCCGCACCTGCAGTTCTTTCAATACTCCCTGCAGAATCAGCAATAATTATTGCCGGCGTCCAGTCATTCCCGGGAATTGATTTCATTGATGCAATGAAATCAATTCCCGCCATGTCCGGCAGCCATTCTCCGGCAAGCACACAGTCAAATGAATTGTGCTGAAACTCCCTGAGAGCAGCACGGGCCGTACCGGTCTCAGTAAATGAATACTGCCCATCATCGCTCTCACATAACAGTTCCTTATAATGATCCCTTAAAAAAGGATCACTCTCGACTATCAGCATTTTCGTCTTGATCATACCTTTACAACCGCCATGTACCGGATGTTTAAATTAATCATGCCACACCCATATCAATACACATTTTGACCACCCTTTTCAACATTTTATACTGTTATTTTTTGCCATTTCTCTGCATTAGATTGCCACCATGACAATCCTTATACTGTACCTCAACTGCACACCGGCTAACATCTTCAGCGGTAAGGGAGTGGTTATACTATTCACAAATTTAAAAAAAACATCATGTATCCATATTTTTTTTGTCAGATCATACCGGTTTCCTTCACTGATAAAGGTAGAACAATTCTACAACAAATTTAAATAATCTACACAGATTAATGTATACATAATCAGGAGGACGTAATGAAACGATTCGGTCTTTTCGCGGCAGCGCTTCTGCTGTCGTTAGGGGTATCATCAACGGTATTTGCGGAT
>DAOSYC010000133.1:0-8289 GCA_035380905.1 Spirochaetota bacterium
AATATGTATACTTAAATAAACACTTGCATTTTTAACGGCAATGTATACATATTGACAGGCCATACAAACTAATTCAGGGGTATATTAATGCAAATGCAACTAGATTACAACAGGAATACCATCATTGATATTCTTCGCATCGGTACGAAAACCTACGGAGATAAAACTGTCCTGAGAAAGCGAACCGATAGCGGATGGGTCGATATCTCCTGGAATCAGGTCTATACCGAGGTTGAAGCCCTTGCCTCATATCTGATCAAGACAGGTTTCAGGAAAGGGGACATTGCGGCAATCTATTCAGCGAACAGACCGGAATGGGTTGTGGCTGACTTCGCGACACTTTTCTGCGCAGGTGTTGACGCGTCGATATATCCTACAAACTCAGCGTCTGAAGCGGCGTATATTCTGGACGATACAAAGGCTGTTGTCTGTTTCTGCGACGGCAGCTTTCAGGTGGATAATGTCCTCGCTGAAAGGAAAAACCTTCCGAATCTTAAGAAGATTATTGTGTTCAGCGATATTGACTGCAGCGATGACATGGTAATCAGATACAGTGACGCGATTAAGGAAGGTGAGAAAAATTTACAGACAAACGAAATAGAGGCGAGAATCGCAACCGTGAAGCCGGAAGATCTTCTGACCCTCATATATTCATCCGGTACCACAGGTCAGCCGAAAGGGGTTATGCAGAGCCATAAAAATGTCATGTATGTTTCAATGACATTCGCGAGGACACAGTGTATTACGCCGGAGGACATGCTGATTTCTATTCTCCCCCTTGCTCATTCAGTTGAACGATCATTGAGTTACTACGCCTTTATTCTGGCTGGAGGAGTAATGTCGTTTTCCCGGGGGCAGGAGTTTTTCGCTGAAGACCTCGTTGAACTACGGCCGACACTTTCGGCGTTTGTTCCGAGAATTTTTGAAAAGATATATAACGGGATCCACACAAAAGTAGCGGCAGCCCCCGAAGGCAAGCAGAAACTTTTCGCCAAAGCAATGTCTATTGCGAAACAGGCTGCTCCTTATTTCATGGCCGACAAAAAACTTCCCTTTATTCTGGGTTTTAAATATGCCATTTTCGACAAGCTCCTTTACTCGAAGCTTAAAGAAGCGATTGGCTTTGACCGCTATAAAGGTATCGGCAGCGCCGGTGCCCCTCTCCTGCCCGAGATTCATGACTTTTTCTGGGGACTGAAAGTGGAGATCCGCAAAGGTTACGGCCTCACCGAGACGGCTCCGGTCCTGGCTCTCGACCCTCATCTTTCCGTGAATAAGGTCAAGACAGATTTGTGGATGGCTCCATTCCCTGAAGTTGAGTTAAAAATAGCTGAAGATGGTGAAGTTCTCGCGAAGTCTCCCGGGGTAATGACGGGATATTACAATAAGCCGGAACAGACCAAAGAGGTATTTACAAGTGACGGATGGTTTAAGACAGGGGATATTGGAATTATTGATAATGAAGGCTATCTGAAGATCACAGACAGGAAAAAGGATATCATTGTGACCTCCGGCGGGAAAAATGTTGCCCCCCAGGTTCTCGAGAACGCATTTGCCTCGAACTCATTTATTGAGCAGATCGCAGTTATCGGTGACGGAAGACAATATATTACAGCGCTTATTGTCCCCTCTTTTGAAACCCTGAAGGATTGGGCAGCCAGAGAGGGGCTCGGCAGTTTGAGCAATGAAGAGCTTGTGGTACATGAGAATGTCATAGGGAAGTATAATAAAATTGTGGAAGAAATAAATCAGCATTTCGGGCGTGTTGAACAAATTAAGAAATTTAAGCTTATGCCGAAGGAGTTCTCGCAGGAGAATGGCGAGCTTACCCCGACCCTTAAACTTAAAAGGAAAGTATTGCTGAAAAATTACAAGGACGATATAGATGCATTATATAAGGATTAACTGCATGGAATGAGGGGGAAGAAAATATCCCCCATTCACGTTACGAATATCCTGATCGTTACTGCCGGTCCTGATGTTTTTATTTCCACGGTGATACAACAGGGCCGGCAATCCGGGCAGGAGGTAAAGCCCCCCCGGGTATAACATACCCCTGAAGGCCGGAGAAACTGATACAGATTACCCCCTGTCTTTCAATAAAGTTCATAATTCCACCGCATTTCTTTTGCCCTTTTTCATTGGTTGACAGATATACAATTCTAAATTATATTCACATAATACAACACATGAATAATGAGGTTCCATGAAAAAACAATTACTGTCAATTACAGCATTTCTCTTCACCATGGTAACAGTATTCACCTTTCTGCAGCCCCTGGGGGCAACAGTAAACAATGATGACACGTCCTTTCTCCTCAGGGGAGGAATGGGAGGGGGCCGGATTCTCTGGGCCTACGTAAACCACGGCAGCAGCAGCGGTGATCTGGGTACCGGAAACGGTGTCACCCTGAACCTGTCCGGCATGTTCAGCTACCGGAAACTGGGGTTCGAGGGGAGCCTGCTGGCGGGCACCATCTCAGACCTTGAATGGACCGATGAGGACAACGGAACTCCGCCTCAGGAACATACCTGGAAGTCCAGCGGTTCAGGTCACTATACCATTCTTGACCTGAAGATCGGCGCGCGGCTTTTCACAGAATCCGGCGATATGGGCTACACCTATATTTACGGAGGCTTCCGGATATGGAGCACCGAGCGGAATGAGGAAACACTTACATACGATGGAACCACGCTCAACTACCAGAACGATTACGAAGCCGACGGCCGGGGCTGGCTCGTAGGATTCCGGGACTTCAGCACCATCGGCGCCAATAACGGCTTCGCCATTGTAATCCAGTCCGGGTTTTATTTCGGCAAGGCCCCGCTTAAAACGGTCACGCGGAACGGCGTTGACCAGACCCTCTCCGTCAACGATTCATTACTTGTGGGTGGAGAACTCGCGGGGGGCGTGGCCCTGCAGGACAGGGGCATCTCAATTGTCGGAGGCGGCAGGGGAGAAATCATGCTCACCACCTTTCACGATGAAGCAGCGCCCCCCGATGAGGAGTCGGTTTTCGGTTTCGGCAACATCGTATTCTTCGTCGAGGCTGGTATCATGTTTTAATGTAGCCATTTTATCATCATATTTGTAATAGTATTTTTCAACAATCTCAGAAAATCCCCTTTTATGGGGATTTTCTGCTGTTGGCGTACCGCCTGGAGAGTGAAAAATACTCTTTTTACATAACTGTTACATATTTGATCAAATAATAATGGATTTATTCTTCACGTGATATATTTTGATTATATAATTCATTATGAAATAATACGACACTACAGGCAATAATTATCGGGGATATTTTTATAAATATATTTTTCTTGATTTATTTTTCCCCCTGGGTATATTGACTACTGTTGAGTTGTATACAAATGGATTTAATGTCAGATATTTCTTCAGTCTCCACAGGACATCATAAATATTCAGCTCCTTCTTACAGGAAAAAATATGAACCTAAAAAAGTGTATGAGATTTCCCGATATTTCCAAACCACGGGAAGAATGCGGCGTATTTGGTATATACGGTAACGAAAAAGCGGCAAACCTCACCTACCTGGGGCTTTATTCCCTTCAGCACCGGGGACAGGAGTCCGCGGGTATAGCATCCTCAGACGGGAAGCACATTTTCCGTTATGCCGGGATGGGGAGGGTTGTTGACGTATTCAAGGAACGGCATATAGAAAATCTTCAGGGTCATATTGCAATCGGCCATAACCGGTATTCAACAACCGGTTCTTCTTTTTTAAGGAATGCACAGCCCCTCCGTGCCCAATCCCTGTACGGCCCCATTATACTATCACATAACGGAAACCTCAGCAATGCCGGGGAACTTCGTTTTGCCCTTGAACGTGAGGGTGCCATTTTTCAGACATCCATTGACACTGAAGTCATAATCCATCTCATGGCAAAATCCGGAATACCAACATTTCTTGAAGCAATGATATACGCACTGAAACAGATCCGCGGCGCCTATTCAATGCTGATAATGAACAGAAATACCATTTATGCTGTTCGCGATCCACACGGGTTCCGCCCTCTCGTACTCGGCAGGCTCGATGACGCGACAATCGTTGCATCAGAAACATGCGCGTTCGATATTATTGACGCGGAATATATCCGGGAGATAGAACCGGGCGAAATTCTGGAAATATCACCTCATGGGGTAAAATCGTATTATCCCTTTGAACACAAGGAAGAGTCGCTCTGTGTGTTTGAATACATATACTTCTCCCGTCCCGACAGCATCATCTTCGGAAATTCCGTCCATGACATGCGAATAAAGCTCGGGAGGGCCCTCGCGAAAGAAATGCCTGTCGACGCGGACATTGTTGTACCGATCCCTGATTCGTCCAAATCCGCCGCGCTCGGGTATGCTCATGAATCCGGAATCCCTTATGAAATCGGCATGATTCGAAGCCACTATGTGGGAAGGACCTTCATTGAACCGTCACAGCGGATACGGGACTTCGGCGCAAAGATCAAGTATAACGTCGTGGGTTCCGCAGTTGAAGGGAAGCGGGTGGTACTTGTGGACGACTCTATCATGCGCGGCACCACCATGCGTAAAATTATCAACATGTTCCGGAAAAAGGGGGCAAAGGAAATTCATGTACGGATATCCTCCCCTCCTACAAAGTTTCCCTGTTTCTATGGAATTGACATCCCTACCCACAGCGAGCTGATAGCGTCGAGCAACACAATTGAAGAGATACGGAAGTATCTTGAGGTAGAGTCTGTTGCCTATCTCACAGTCGAGTCCATGCTGAAATCAATCAACAGGCCTGACATGAAGTTCTGCACCGCCTGTTTTGACGGCAACTATCCGCTTGCCATTGAACAATCTGAAGATAACCAGAAATATCTTTTTGAAGAAGTCGCGATGAGCGAGTATTATTGAGTAGTTATACACGCCGAGGAACCGGGGAAGCACGTGGCTGCATCTATTTCCGGTGCAGTCACTATTCATTTCCCCGTAGTTTTGCATCACCCCTGCCTTTTACGCATCAAACTTACACCTGAGAATATAAACAACAATGCCGTTCCGATCCATGCTATGGTCCAAATCTTCCTGTCCGGTGTCACGTCCCAGTTGAAATAATAGATCTGAGACACCAGGGTAACACAACCCGATACAAGGAAGAAGAAACCGGTGCGCCGGACTTTCATCACAGCATTGTTACTGTTCCTGTTGTCATCCTGCTGCATCATGTTCGGCAGCCCCTCTTTGTTTGATACTACAATTATAAATATGCTGTATTATTCAATATAATGCTGTACATTGCAAGATTATATTTTTTATTAAGCCCCCCTGCACATGTCAACTCCCGCAGATATAGGCAGGCGGGGAAATTTTCAACTCCATGCCCCGCCTGCCGGTTCTACATCTGTATATTTTTAGGAGATCTTTTTCGTGTTGAAGGTATTCCCGGATTACGCTATTTTGTTTGATCGGCGCCAGATTCTGTTTTCCTGTGCTGTCCGGATCAGGTCATCCCTGAACTTCGGATGAGCTATTTCTATCAGTCTTTCAGCCCTTGCCCACGTTGAGGCCCCCTTCATGATAGCACAGCCGTACTCAGTCACTATCATGTGAACACTCTGACGCGGAACAGTAACAGTTGTACCGAGAGGTAATATTGGAAGAATATTTGAAATAATTTCACCTTCCTTGTTTGTATAGGAGGACGGCAGGCATATCATACTTTTACCACCCTTAGACCAGTATGCTCCCTGAACAAAATCAAGCATGCCGCCGTTACCTGAAATCTGCCGGAAATCACTGTTCTCTGCGCTTACCTGTGAATAAATATCGACCTTGAGTGCCTGGTTAATAGATATCAGCTTATCTATCTTCGAAAGGCTTATGGGATGATTCGAGTAAAATACGTTGCATGAAGCAAGGGCCTTGTTGTTGTGAACAAAATCATACAGCCGTTTGCTTCCGAGTGCAAATGTATACACGATCTTGCCGATATCAGAATTTTTTTTCAGGCCTGTCATTCTTCCTGATTCGAACATATCAACATATGCATCAGACAACATCTCCGTATGACCTCCAAGGTCTTTCAGGTCTGTTTCGCTGATAAGCTGTCCAAGGGCATTCGGCATTCCACCAATACCAAGCTGTATACAGCACCCGTCCTCAATGTGCTCAAGAACATGTTTTGCGATTTGCCTGTCGATATCAGTGGGCTCTTTCAGGGGGATTTCACCGAGGGGTGATTCTTCATTAATGATATGATCTACCTGGGAGATATGAATTTTCTCTTTCGAGCCCCCCAGAGCAGTGGGCATATTCGGGTTCTCTTCAATAATGAGTTTCTTCGCATTCACGGCCTGTTCGTAAGTACATGAATTACTAAGGCCGAAATTAAAATACCCGTGCTCATCCATCGGTGTGGTCCGGAGGGCCATAACGTCCCTCAGAGGAATACCGAATTTACCGCTTTCAGCATCAATCGGACAGCTGTACATTTCTGCTTCACCCAGAACAGGGGGTGCATAGAAAACATTCTGTGCACCCCTGCTCTGCATGATTCGGGTAAGGGGAGAAAAATGAACATCATGATATGTAAATGCTTCACCAAGAGGGTCGCGTAATACGACCTCGGGTACCGGAAGCAGTGTTACGCATGTCTGGATAATAACATCAGACAACTCATCTTTTCTCTGCGCGAGGGCCCTGTCAAAAGCCACCGGTTTTCCATTAAAAAAACCATAGTCAATCGCATCACCTGATTTCACCTGTTTCGCTGCTTCTTCAGGAGTGCACAATTTTTCCTTATACATTTTTTTATACTTCGACATTGCAGATGTCCTCCATCATTGATATTGAATATGTGAGTATTTGACCGTACAACAATCAAGCAAATCCCGTTTTCCCCACCCGGTTCATCAGAAATAACAGGATGCTATAGATTTACCACCTGTTACACTATAGGACTTTCACAGAAACAGGGTAAAAAAGTCAATAATTATTTAACTAATAGTATGGTTATCTTACCACTAGTTAAGCTCAACGCTAATGTATACTCCTCCTGCCTATCTATTGTCAGGGAAAGGGGTATACGGAAAATTAACTTTCATTACGTCTTCCATCTATGGTTAAAGATTTTTTAAATAATGAAATTTTATTAATGGTACCTACTCAATATTTTACATATATAGAATTTTAATCATCATTCATGCTTGACTATCTTCTTTCACATAGTGTACAATGCCATTACAATCACCACAGTCTCTATATATACATGGAAGGTCCCAATGAGTAAAAAATCCCCTTCATCAATGTCCGGTTCCATTGGCGAAAGGCTTGTTGCGCTGCGGAACAAAAAAAAGGTCACCCTGGAAATCCTCTCTGAAAAAACAGGCCTCTCCGTAACACACCTGAAGAAAATAGAAGAAGGAAAGGATTTTGCCCCCGTAGGAGATATCCTAAAGATATCCAGGGCATTGACGGTAAGTCCTGATGATATTCTGAAACCTGCAGAGGGCAAAAATAGTGACCGAAAAAAAGAAAGAGTACAGAGCTTCCGGAAACGTGAGGAAGCATATCAGTATACAGTACTTACTCCCGATGCCCGCAACCGCCATCTCCGGTCATTCCGTGTAACGATCCCGCCGGAATCGGAACACCCGAAAATCAGTTATCAGCACGACGGTGAAGAGTTTGTGTACACACTCAAGGGTGAGGTGGAAATAAAAGTTGGCTCCAAAACACATCATTTAAAAAAAGACGATGCACTCCATTTCAACTCCGGCATAAAACACTCTCTGAAAAATCCCGGCAAAACCCAGACTATATTGATTGTAACTCTCTACACACCATAAGGATACTGCAATGAACCTGCCACTGACTGACGAACAGATAATGATACGCGACATGATCCGGGATTTCGTGCGAAGCGAAATAGAACCAGTTGCCCATGAATACAATGATGCAGGTATATACCCGGAAGAAATCATACGAAAACTGGGTGAGCTTGGAATATTCGGGATGATGATCCCTGAGCAGTACGGCGGCGCTGACGCCGGTGCCGTGAGCTACAGCCTTACCCTCCAGGAAATCGCGCGTGCCTGCGCCTCTATCGCGGTCACCCTCAGCGTCACGAACCTGACAACGGAACCGATCTACAACTTCGGCACCGATGATCAGAAGCGTGAGTATCTCATTCCCCTGGCGTCCGGTGAACATGTCGGGGCATTCTGCCTCACGGAACCCGGCGCGGGCTCTGACCCCGGAGGCCTGAACACCACTGCGGAACAAAAAGGCAGTTCCTACATTCTGAA
>DAOSYC010000133.1:8389-10231 GCA_035380905.1 Spirochaetota bacterium
AAAATCGCCCTCAATGCCCTTGACAGCGGAAGAATTGGAATTGCCTCCCAGGCAACAGGAATGATCAATGCGTGCCTCCAGGAGGGCACCCGATACGCGAGGGAGAGAAAACAGTTTGGAAAACCAATCATCCGTCACCAGTCTATTGAAAACATGATTGCCGACATCAGTACCGACTACGAGGCGGCATGCCTTCTCACATGGAGTGCAGCAATGTCAAAGGAAAGCAAACGTGCCTTTACCCGGGAAGCCTCTATTGCAAAACTGTTTGCGAGTGAAGCCCTCAACAGGTGCGCGTATCGGGCGCTGCAGATATTCGGAGGATACGGCTATATAAAGGATTATACAATCGAAAGGATCTACCGCGACGCACGGGTCACCACAATTTATGAGGGCACATCAGAAATCCAGAGGATGGTTATCGCACGGGAAACTGACAGGATTGTCCCCTGAAATACCGCATCTTTATAAATCACACCTTCCTGATGCGGCAGACGATATGTAACTATTTGCTGGAAATATACATATTGCCTCTGTTTTCAGAACACTGGAATTCATCCCCCTGCAGGTGCAGAGTCATACAACACCGCTAATATTATTGTTGACTTATTCGCCTGTGTCACATTATTGTTATCAAAAAAATAAAAGTATTAAGTAATAGTATAGCTGCTTATATTAATTTTAGCATGCTTGTTATATGGAGGGTGTAATGAATACTTCTGTACAGAGAAAAGACAGGACGAAGATTCCCGGATCATTCATGGATGATTACCGGGCAAAAATGATTGCCGCAGAAGATGCCGCGGCGATGATCAGGTCACACGACAGGATCTTCACAGGGGGAGGAGTCAATATTCCCGTAGCGTTCTCAACCGCCCTCGGGGCACGGGCGAATGAACTTGAGAACATAACAATTTACCAGGGATTCGCCATGGCGCTGTATGAGTACATGAAGCCGGAAGCAAAGGGAACATTTAATATCGAAACAATGTTCGTCGGCCCCCTGGAGCGGATATGTATGAGCTGGGGAGTTGGATCCTATAAGCCCCATAGTTTTTCCGACCTTGGGGAGGTGGCACAGCGTGTCGCGCCAAATGTTGTGTCCTTTTCCGCCACGCCCCCTGACAGTGAGGGGTATGTCAACAAATCATGTTTCGGCTCATTTCTTCCGCGAAAGGAGTGCCTTGAACCCGCAGATATTGTCATATGTGAAATAAACAACCATCTGCCATGGTGCAGCGGCGAGGACTTCAAGGTGCACATTTCCGAAATTGACTACATAATCGAAAATGATTCCCCGATTTTTGAACTTCCCGAAACACCTATCACTGACGTCGAAAACAGAATGGCTGAATATATTGTCGATATGATCCCAGACGGATCCACCATACAGCTTGGTTTCGGCGGCCTGGGCAATGCAATAGGCCACATGCTGTACGGGAAAAAGGACCTCGGAATGCACAGCGAGGTAGTTACTCCTTCAGTTACAGAGCTGGTAAAGGCAGGGGTGATCACAGGAGCAAAAAAGAATTTCTACCCCGGGAAAATAATTACGGCATTTGCTGTGGGAACCAGACAATTTTATGATGATCTTGACCACAATGAACTGTTCGAGTTCAAAGAAGTACACTGGGTCAACCAGCCGGCCAATATCGCGCAAAATGACAACATGATTTCCATCAACACCTCCCTCATGATTGACCTCACCGGGCAGGCAGCGTCGGAATCAATCGGTACAACACAGTACAGCGGCACCGGAGGTCAGGTTAACTTCAATCAGGGAGCCAAGTTCTCGAAAGGCGGGAAACGCATTCTCGCCATCGCGTCAACGTATACCGACAA
>DAOSYC010000134.1:0-10188 GCA_035380905.1 Spirochaetota bacterium
AATGAGGATATTGTATTTTTCGTAATATAATTATTGACAGGATAAAAATTATTCGTATACTTATGCACTCTATCCTTTTCCTTCTCCGGATTATGAGCAGCACAGGGTCGTGAGGGCCTGTTTGTATAAATATAAAATGTAAGGAGCGTGTATCATGGCAATACGAGTTGGTATAAATGGTTTCGGGCGAATTGGAAGAAATGTACTGAGGGCCATTTTCACAAAACAGGACAAATATGGTGATGTCGAAGTCGTTAGTATTAATGACCTGACCGATGCGGCGACACTTGCGCATCTTCTGAAATATGATTCGATATTCGGGCCCTTTAAAGGTGAAGTGTCCCATACCGAAAATGAATTGATCGTGAACGGGAAAAAGATAAAGGTCCACAGTGAAAAGGACCCGAAAAATCTTCCCTGGAAAGCGGAAAATGTTGAAGTGGTCATTGAATCCACCGGGGCGTTCCGTGATAAAGCAAAGGCGATGTGGCATGTGGAAGCAGGTGCAAAAAAAGTGATTATTTCCGCGCCGGCCAAGGGGGAGGATATAACCATAGTCATGGGAGTGAATGAGGATAAATACATTCCCGCGGAGCACCATATTATTTCAAACGCCTCCTGTACCACAAACTGTCTTGCGCCTGTGGCAAAGGTTCTGAATGATGAATTCGGCGTGGAAAAGGGCCTCATGACCACAATCCATTCCTATACCAATGACCAGCGGATCCTTGACCTTCCCCACAGTGATCTCCGGCGGGCTCGTGCAGCGGCACTTTCCATGATTCCCACAACAACCGGCGCTGCGAAAGCTGTTGCCCTGGTTATTCCGGAACTGAAGGGGAAGCTTGACGGCGGAGCGATGCGGGTGCCGACACCGAATGTATCAATTGTTGATTTTGTCTGTACCGTGAAAAAAGAGGTAACGGCACAGGATGTCAATGATGCGCTGAAAAAAGCGGCGAATGGCCCGTTGAAGGGTATTCTCCAGTTCTGCGAAGAGGAACTGGTGTCTGTTGATTTTACCGGTAATGACCACTCATCTATTGTTGATGCCCCTTCGACCAAGGTCCTTGACGGAAATATGGTGAAGGTGATGAGCTGGTATGATAATGAGTGGGGATATTCCCTGCGAATTGTTGACCTTGTGAAATATATCACGAAGTAGAATCCCGCGTACCAGCGGTTACGGTTGTAATGAATACAGCAAAGCCCCTGAGCCCTCCATCGGTCAGGGGTGATGCGTTACGATGCAGTGTTTCTAATGAGGTATATGATGAGTAGAAGAAAAATTTTTGCCGGAAACTGGAAAATGTATACTACCCGCAGTGAGGCGGGAAGCCTGATTGACGGGATCAGGGCCGGCATCGGAAGTATCGGCGATAAGGAGGTTGTTGTGTTTCCTCCCGCTGTACATCTCAGGGATGTGGCAGAACTGGCGAAGGGTTCTATTGGAGTTGGTGCTCAGAATATGTATTTTGAGGAAAACGGCGCGTTTACCGGGGAAATATCACCTGTAATGGTAAAGGATGCCGGCGCGGGATTTATTCTTATCGGCCATTCCGAACGCCGTCATGTGTTCGGTGAAACAGACGAACTGGTAAATAAAAAGGTCCATGCCGCGTATTCGTATTCTCTTGATCCGGTTGTGTGTGTCGGTGAACTTCTGGAGGAGAGGGAGTCAGGGCAGTCTGAAGCTGTCGTGAAAAGGCAGATCGCGGAAGGCCTTTCAGGTATAACCGCTGAGCAGATGAAAAAAATGATTATTGCCTATGAACCGGTATGGGCTATCGGAACGGGGAAGGTGGCAACCCCCGAAATTGCTGAATCAATGCACCGCTATATCAGGAGCGTTCTGGCTGATATGTATGGTGATTCTGTTGCAGGGAGTGTTCCGCTTTTATATGGCGGTTCCGTGAAGCCCGATAATATTGCGGGGCTGTATGCAGTTGAGGATATTGACGGCGTACTGGTGGGGGGCGCGAGCCTGAAGGCAGATTCTTTCCTTGACATTATTCACGGGGCATAAATAATTGTCCCTTTTGTAGATTGAGGCTTCAGAATCTGCATCCAGCAGAGTTGCTGTTTTCACGATATTAATCATGTTTGTTCAGGATAGGAGTTATGGGTATTATATCGACTGTATTGACGGTGCTTTTCTTCATCTTATGTCTGTTGCTGATTATTATTATTCTGCTTCAGTCCGATAAAAGCGCCGGAATGGGTATACTGGGAGGGTCCAGCCAGACAACCTTTGGTTCCTCCACAGCGGACGTTATTACAAAGATCACAGCCGTTATGGCGGGTCTGTTCATGACCGGTTCTCTCGGCCTTTCGGCGTTCGAGTCCTACAGGGCCCGGGAGTTTGATCCTACCACGGTGAAAGCTCAAAGAACACTGCAGCAGGCCCCTGTACAGAGTGCCGGGCAGCAGCAGGAACGTGCTGTTGAGGAAAAAGTGCAGGTCAATAAAGAAGCGGGAAAGGATGTTCCGGCTTCAGAGCGCAATGTACTGCATAACAATGCAGGGCAGGAAGGAAAATAATACTGTACCCAGGAGGACTCTATGGCGAAGGAAGTATTTGTTGACCAGGATGAATGCACAGGATGTGAGCTGTGTGTGGACGCCCTTCCGGAGGTGTTTGAAATGACTTCTGATGGAGTCAGCAAGGTCCATAATTCCGCCGGTGCGGATGAGGACAAAATCCAGGATATTATTGACAGTTGTCCTGCGGAATGCATTCACTGGAAGTAAAAGAAAACTGACTGTATATATGTAAAATGAGCTGCAATACCGGTTTACTACAAAATCGTTCCGGTATTGCGGTTTTTGTTTTGGATATGATGCAGTTTTAAACGTGGAAAACAACACATACAGAACAATGGTTTCCATAAAAAAATAAACCACATACTTACTGTAAAAATGTGAAATTTGCATAACAAGGAGCTTATTATGGCGTTAAAGGACTATTTGTTTACCTCGGAGTCTGTATCCGAGGGGCATCCGGATAAGGTTGCGGACCAGATATCTGACGGTATCCTGGATGCGCATTTAAGTGGAGATCCAAGGTCAAGGGTTGCCCTTGAGACTCTTGTCACCACAGACAGGATTGTACTCTCCGGGGAAATTACCTCCGGCACTACTGTTGATTATGAGAAAATTGCACGGGAAGTTGTTGCAGGCATAGGGTATACAGATCCCGAAATCGGATTTGATGCCTCCAGCTGCGACGTGAATGTGTACGTTCACTCACAGTCCCCTGATATATCACAGGGTGTTACTGAAGGTGAAGGCCTCTTCAAAGAGCAGGGCGCTGGTGACCAGGGGATGATGTTCGGATATGCTGTCGCAGAAACAGACGAGCTTATGCCTATGCCGATCTATTATGCCCACAGGCTTGTGCAGCATATGGCCGTGGCAAGAAAAAATGGCGAGATCAAATTTATCAGACCTGACTCCAAATCTCAGGTTACTGTTGAATATGTTGACGGTGTGCCGAAAAGGATTGATGCGATCGTTATATCGACACAGCATACACCTGAAGTTGAATATGATGAAATACGAAGTGCCATGGTTGATCTGGTTATCAAAAAGGTTATACCCGCGCAATTAATAGATGACAATACGAAAATATTTATAAATCCAACCGGACGTTTCGTCGTCGGTGGGCCTCATGGTGATACCGGTTTGACAGGCAGAAAGATTATTGTAGATACCTATGGCGGCATGGGACGTCACGGCGGCGGTGCCTTTTCCGGAAAAGACCCGTCCAAGGTTGACAGGTCCGCAGCGTATATGGGCCGTTACATAGCGAAAAATGTTGTAGCTGCCGGCCTTGCGCACCGTTGTGAAGTTCAGGTAGCCTATGCGATTGGTGTTGCTGAGCCGGTGTCGGTTATGGTGGAAACCTTTGGAACCGGTACAATACCGGAAGAGGAGATTGTAAAAAGGGTCCGCAATGTATTTGATCTGCGTCCTTCCGGCATAATCAAAACACTCGATCTTCTCCGGCCGATATTCATCAATACCGCGGCATATGGTCACTTTGGAAGAAGCGAAAATGGTTTTACATGGGAAAGGACTGATAAAGCGGAAGCTCTTAAGAAGTAGCAGCTGAATGTGCATATAGAGAGTGACGGAATACATAACGGGACGGCCACACATGTTTATTGTGTGGCCGTTTTGCTGTATACTGTTCAAGTATTCCTGTCTAAATGCATCTGCCGATTAATCCGATACTGTATACAGGGATTAATGATAGAAAGGAGTTATTCGCCATGAAGAGTTATAATGCCAGATCTTTCAACTATACCTGCAATTGCGGATTTACAATGAAGGTGTTTGTCGATTTTGGCGTGCCCCAGGAAACAGCACGGTGCAGGAAATGCTCCAGGAGCATTCAGCGGCAGGATCAGTAACAAAATCATTCAGCGGCTTCCATAGAAAATGATGCGCCAGGGAATATGTATATGTGCTACACATATGTCTGAACCGCATCACCCTCATTTATAAAGTACATGTATCCGGAACCTTACGTGAATTATGATGAATGTCTCTTGTTTTCCTTGCTGTATCGTCTGATGCGATTCCGGATGATTTTTTCAATAATACAATACTTTACATAATTAATGTATTGAAGTTTTACCTTGTTCTGGTACCAGAGGCGTGAGAAGGTATCAATATTGATGGTGAGAAAATATTGCGTTCAATAATAAAAATACTACTTTTCAAAACTATTACGGTACTGGTTTTCGTAATGTTTCATGGGGGATATTCCTTCGGGGAAGAGCCGGAAATTGCCAGTGTCGAAATAGCGCAGGCGCCTGAGAAAAAAGGACCTGACAGGAAGTCCGACCTTTCCAGGAATATTAATATTGATATGAAAGTTCTCTATGGGCAATATAATAATATGCTGTCCACGATAAATCTGAGCCAGGAGCAGAATGATTTCGTGTATCTTCTCAGTGCCAACTTTAAACGCTCAAATGATTTCGGATATAACAGCGTTACCTATGAGAATTCGAGTTATTATGAAAACAAGCTCGGTTTTACCGGGAATCTTCAGATTACTGAAAAATGGCGCACAATCCTGGAAACGGAAGTACATGGCGATTCCCGGGGAATGTTTGACAACACGGTATATTCCCGTGAAGAGAAGGAAAAATCAAAGGTTTCATTAAAAAATGTCGTAAAGCTTTCAACTGCGTTTGAAGGGTATGTTACAGTAGGCGGCGCCCAGTATGTTCACCGGCTTCGACCTCTTGTTGACACGTCAGACGGCAATAGCAGGTTAAATCAGGCGAATTCCGAGATAGGCGGCGAATATATCTGGTCTCCGACAAACAGGATCAGATTTAATTCGATGTTCTATTATTATGACTATTCCGTCGAAGATGTCCCGAGTGACAGGTCCCTGAACAGTGAGATAATTGATGATTTTTATATTACAAGGAATATCGGTATAAGCCTTGGCGTAAATGTTGACTGGAACAGGGACGATGATTTCCTCGTCTCTCCCATTCTCTCATTTCTGGTGAAGGATTACAGGTTTGCAACAATCGGGGTGGCGTACCGGTATGACCAGATACCCTTCAGGCCGGAGAATTATTATCTCGAACAGAAATATATAATGCCCGCATACGATCTTCCCCCTGCACGGGTGCATCACGGTCATCTGCAGATGGAATTCCGGATGAACAGCTTTTTGAATATCAAATCTCTCTTTACCGTTGAAAAAAGCAACAATTACTATAATTATTATCCCGTATCCGGGAATGTGTTAAGCGCGGATACCCTGCAGGTGGTAAATTACAGATCGAAAATTAATGTCAGTTTGTTTTTCCTTGAACGCATGTTCGAGTATGAAATGTCGTATGAATATTCCTACTTTGATGCTGACTATAATGTAACATATCATCCCATCCACCAGTTTTCGGGTGCTGTAAAATATAACGGTGAACAATGGAAAATTACCTGGCTTAACAGGTTTCAGGGGCAGGTATATACTGATCCCTATGACGAAAGACAGCTTGGGGGTTTTGTGGTTGGTGAACTTGGTATACAGAGAAAAATGCTTGAAAGCTTTTTTGCGTATATCAAAATTGAAAATCTTTACAATCGTAAATATTTTATGCGGGAAGGGTATCCTGAGCAGGGATTTAGTTTTATGGGGGGGATCAGGATTTTAATATAAACTGAACTGATCCTGTAATCATACTTGACACAAAAATCCATGCCGGACTTTATGAAAAGGACAGTATGAAGTATATTCCACAGGTGGAATTTCTGCATTGAAGGATGCTTTTTTTGAACACATACAATTCATAAGGGAGCTCTCTGATGACCGGTGAGACACTAATTTCGTTTTTTACCTCATTCCCGATGTGGGTTACGATTGTTCCAATCGGTATATGCTCAATCATTTCACTTACAGTAATAGTGGAACGGTTCATCTATTTTAAGAGGATAGATTATGATTACCGGCTGATTATAAAGAATGTGCTGCACTCCGTCAAATCCGGCAAGGCGGAAGAGGCCGTACTTTTTTGTGAGAATTATATCGGCCCCATTATAACTGTAATCAGGGACATATTAAAAAATATTAACCTTGTTGATGAAAGGGAAGGGGTAATTCTCGGGTCAACGCGGAACGCGATCGTCGCGATCGAAAAAAATGTGGGGATTCTCGCAACAATCGCGACTATATCTCCCATGCTGGGATTGTTCGGCACCGTAACCGGTCTGCTGAAAGCATTTATCGCACTTTCACATGGAGGGCCTGAAGCGTCTTCTCTGCTGTCCTATGGGGTTGCGGAGGCGTTAATAACCACCATTCTGGGTCTTCTTGTGGCAATTCCATCGTGGATATTTTACAATTATATGGTTTCCAGGCTCGATTTTTATGTCAGGGAAGTGGAATATATCTCAAACAGTATGTCCACAATTTAGTTTTTCCTGTTTTGGAGAAAAAGTCTATAACAAATGCTTAGAGGTAAACCCTAAGTGTTATATATAGAAACGCGGATTTACATGTAACGTTATATAATATCCCGCCGGATACGGAAAAAGACATACATATTATTATACTACTGCTGTTATAGAGCAGAATAACCGGGGCGAGGGTCGTAAAAGGAAGATTCATGGAATGGAGATTTAAAAGCAGATTTCAATACAGGTCGGTAATTGACATGACGCCGCTTATTGATCTTGCATTCTCGCTGCTGATATTTTTTATGATTTCGTATAATGCAAGCCAGGGAAGGGTTTCCTCTATCGTTGTGAATCTTCCCCGCGCAATCCAGACCGGAGAATACCGGGAAGGTAATACGATAATTTCCATAAATAACAAAAATGAAGTATTTATTAATGACGCAAAGTTTTCAATAAAAAACCTTTCCCGTGAAATAGAAAGCCGTAAAGAAAAAATGAAAAAAGGTACCGTGATTATACGGGGAGACAGAAAAGCAAACTACGAAACGATTGTGAAGATAATGGATTACCTGAACACATCCGGAATCCCGAAATTTACACTCGCGACAATTAAATCCAACAGGTAATAAGCGTTAGTATGAAGAAGATCTGGATATTGTGTACATTACTTGGACTAATTATGTTTATTTCCGGGCCATTCAGGGGTCTTTATTCCCAGACTTCCCGATATGAAGGAAAAACCGTAAAAAAAATTCAATTCACCGGCCTCAAGAATGTTGATGAGCTTGACCTCCTTGATGTTATTGTAACCGAGGAAGGGTATCCCCTCAGGGCAAAAGAAGTGAGGAAAGACATCCAGTCTGTCTTCAGGGAGGGGCAGTTTGAAAATGTTGTCGTTGAGGTTGATGAATACCGTGACGGTGTGGCGGTCCGCTTTAAATGCAAAGAGCGTCCTATAATAAAGGATATTGTGTTTCTGGGGACTGAAGAAGTCAATGAAATGGAACTGACAAACCTTCTTCTCGTAAAGGAGAATGATGCCCTGCGCCGTGATCTCATTGAAAAAAGCGTGAAACTCATACGAAAAAAATATGATGATGAAGGTTTTTTCAATGCTGTTGTTAAATATGATGTCAACGAAATCCCCCGTGATCCCAATTCTGTCAAGCTTACGTTCCGGGTTGATGAAGGTGAGGAAATCCGCATAGAAAAAATATCAATTCTCGGCACCAATGTAATTTCCGATAAAACACTCCGGTCAATTATGGAAACTGATGAGACCGGTATTTTCGGCGGCGGGGGGCAGTTTAAGCAGGACATTTATGCCCAGGACAAGATGAAGATAGTTGCGTATTACAAGCAGGAAGGGTATCTTGATGCCCAGATACTTGAGGACAATGTCAACTATGAATGGGAAAATCCTGAAGAAAAGGAAAACAGGGCAATATTTATTACCATACGGGTTACGGAAGGTGAAAAATATTATTTCGATAAATATACGGTGGAAGGTCACAAAATTTTCGACAGTAAAGTGTTTTTTGACAACTTTGAGCAGCGTGAAACCGGGGACGTTTTCAATAATACCTCCTTCCAGAAGGATATGCAGATGATCGCAAGCCGGTATGCCCAGAAGGGATATATCTTCGCCAGGGTAATACCGAACAAGTCTGTACGTGAAATGGCTGTTGAAGTTAACGGCCGGAAGGAAATACGAAAGCTTGTCAGGATTGATTTTAAAATCCGTGAAGGACAGAAAGTCCGGATTGAAAACATTATCATCAAGGGAAATAAAAAGACAAAAGACCGTGTAGTTCGCAGAGAGCTTATGGTTCATGAAGGTGAGCTGTTCGATTCCTACAGGGTGCAGCGTTCGCGTGAACGGGTTTTTAACCTTGGTTTTTTCAAAGAGGTTAATGTCAATGTGCGCCCGGGAAGCAGGGAGGGACTTGTTAACCTTATTGTTGAAGTTGAGGAACAGCCTACAGGGACAATATCCCTCGGAGGCGGATACGGAACCACCTCAGGTTTTTCGATTTTTGCGGACGTCGGGGAGAATAACCTTATGGGGAACGGCCAGAATGTAGGTGTACGGTTTGAATACGGCCCCTACCGGCGTTCAGTGACACTCCGGTTTCAGGATCCCTGGATAGCGGACACGTTATTTGACAATAGTATGCCCCTGGGTTTTAACGCGTCAGTGTTTTATCAGCTGAACACCATACCCACGACTTCCATGTTTTCAAATTCAAGCGGCAGGGCCTACTATGACCGGCAGACCATAGGGTATTCCCTGGGTTTATATTACCGTTTCTGGGATTTCTGGGGTGTGGGGGCAAACTGGGGCCATGCGTTCAGGAGCTATATTAATCCTACAGGAAACTGTTCTGATGACGTGTTTATACAGGAATCCCGGGGGACCCAGGAGAAACGCACGGTGTCCTTTTATCTGTACCGGAATTCAAAAGATAACTATATGAATCCAACCAGGGGAATTTATACAAAGTTTACCGTGGCATTTACCGGGGGATATCTGCTTCGCGGTGATGACCACTACATCAAGTATTCTCCCGATATTTATATGTATTACAGTCCCTTTAACCTTCCGTTTCTCAGGACGCACCCCGTTGTTTTTGAGTTGCGTGGAAATGCCGACTTCATGCGCCCTCCGCTGCAGCGTGATAAAGTACAGGCAATGCAGGACTCCACGGACAATCCATGGATTGAACCGGAGGACAGGCTCCGTATCGGTGGACCGGAAACACTCCGCGGGTGGGACTATTATGACTCGGATTTTCCTGATTCATGGAGGATTGGCCTTTTCCACAGGATATTGTACGGTGCGGAATTCAGAATTCCCATCCACCCCCAGATGCTATGGTTTATCTTCTTTTTTGATGCAGGGTCGGTGTGGACTGACAGCTTCTGGGAGCCGGGTCTTATTGAAGAGTACCAGGATGAAATAGCGGAGGACAGAAGCACCGGCATGGTTCATGATATCCGGGAGTTCCGGGACATTAATCTTATGAGCTACTTTAGATATTCATACGGTTTCGGGTTCAAGATCCAGATTCCAATGATGCCCCTTCGCTTCTGGTTCGGGCGTAAACTGATATGGTCAGGTCGTGATAACGGATATTTTAAACCAATCAGTGATTTTAATTTCCAGTTTGGAATTGGCGATATGCGTTTCTAAGGGGCAATACGGCCTTGACATGCCACGGCGCAGTGTAGTATAAAAAAGAATGAATTCAGACAAAGGCA
>DAOSYC010000135.1:0-10086 GCA_035380905.1 Spirochaetota bacterium
GGCGAGAGGTGTTCCGTCACTGTTCATATTCCGTATTACTTCGGATACATGTTTGCCGCGTGCATTTTTAACTGATATCCCCAGGAGACGCACCGCAGCAGGGTTTATAAATGTGATTCTGCCATTCACATCCAGGCCGTATATTCCGTCACCTGTTGAAGTAAGGATCATTTCTCTCTGACGGTTGATTCTTGTAAGTACCGATTCAATCTGTTTTCGGTCGGTAATATCACGGGAGTTTAGTACAATTCCCTCGACATTCGGGTCATGGAGGAGATTTGTGCCTGAAACTTCAAGGTACACCCAGTTCTCATTTTTGTGCGAAAACTGTGCCTCTACAATAAATGACTTTATACCCCTGTCAACCATGCCGGAAATGTGATTGTGAAGGAAATCCTTGTCTTTCCCATGAACAAGATCGAAAATGCTGGACCCGGTAATTTCTGCAGTTTTATACCCGAGAATTTTTTCAACAGAATCACTGGTGAAATGAATGGTGCCGTCCTGCTTTAAGATAACTATGAGATCTGATGATTCTTTGACCAGTGAATGGAAACGGCGTTCTTTCTGCACGACTCCATCGAGTACAAATTTTCTTTCTGTGATGTCAACAATTGTTACCAGTACAGATTGTACCATTCCATTATGTTCAACAGGAGCAAAAAGGTATTCATACCAGTATTCGCTGTTGTCCTGTCCGTACACAATATCAATCTGCTTTGTTGTCGTTGTTTCCCTGTTGTTAAAATACTTTTCGAATATTTCTTTGAACTCAACGGGGATGTAATTGAATACGGTTTCGTTTTTTTTGAGCTCCTGGCCGAATATGCGCCGAACCCATACGGCAAGTTCGGTATTGTAATCATCAATGCTGAGTTTCGTATCGACCAGCATCAGCGGGAAGGGGATGGTGTTGAAGATGTTTCGTGTATATGATATTTCTTTCTTTTTCGGCATATTGATATCTGCCTCCCCGCAAATGGTGGTAACAGGATATCATACATATGTGGTCAATTCAAGTATAATTATGTATAACCGTTTTCGATACGAAAGGCAGGCCAAAAATTTACTTTACTAAATGAACGGGTAATGTGAAGTGATAATGATATAAGGGCGCGGCAATATAGATATGATCATGAAATGGTGTCCAGCATGAATACTGTAATAACAACCGGCGGAACTATTCTTGGCGGAGTGGGGGTCCTGCTGCTGGGAATGGTGCTTATGACTGATGGTCTGAAGTCCCTGGGGGGGCATACCCTTCGTAAAGTCCTTGGGCGGATGACCAGCAACAGGACAGTTGCTGTCATATCCGGAACGGGTATCACGGCTCTTATCCAGAATTCAAGTGCGACTATTCTTGCGACTGTAGGTCTTGTGGGCGCCGGTCTGCTGGGGTTTTCACAGGCGATTGGCGTTATCATCGGTGCGAACCTCGGGAGTACAAGTACCGGGTGGATTGTTGCGCTTGTCGGTTTTAAGTTTAACATAAAGATAATTACACTTCCCCTCATCGCGGTGGGTGCTGTCATGAAGCTTCTTTCAGAAGGGAAGAAGGCATCGCTGGGAATTGTAATCTCCGGGTTCGGTTTAATATTTGTCGGTATTGGAATTCTCCAGGAGGGTATGCAATATCTGTCACAGTATATACACCTTGCGGGGTACGGAGTAGATTCGCTCTGGGATAAACTTCTCCTGGTGGGTATTGGAATTGTAATGACAGTGGTACTGCAGTCTTCAAGTGTTGCGGTCGTTATGACACTCGCCGCGCTGAACGCCCATACAATAAATATCAACCAGGCTGCGATTCTTGTCGTGGGGCAGAATGTCGGGAAAGTGTTTTATGGCGTTCTCGCAGCTGTGGGGGCATCTGTCCCGGCAAAACGGTCAGCGTACATCCATATATTTTTCAATGTAATTACCGGTTTTGTGGTTTTCATGATGCTGGATTTCTTTACTTCTCTGACCGCGGGGGTGTGCCGTGTGTGCGGGTCATCTGATCCGGCAATCCTGCTTTGCGCATTTCATACTGGTTTCAATCTTTTGGGGGTGATATTGATACTTCCCTTTACCGACACCCTCACCAGGATACTGGAGAAATATGTGCATGAGAAATTGCCGTACCTTACCCGTAACCTTGATTACAGTATTGCTGATATACCACCCGTGGCCCTTGAATCAGCCCGTGCCGCGATCGTTGGAATAGCGTCACTTATTCTTACGTCAATGAAGGACCTTGTTCTCGCGTCGGTTCCCTATCAGGAAATCCTGAAAAGAATTGACGATGCCGATGATGCACTTCGTTATACCGGTGAGTTTCTTGCCCATGTCAGGTCAAATCCTGAATCTGCAATGGATCATGAGCATAATATCTCAATACTTCATTCCACAGAGCACCTCACAAGACTTGCTGAAGCCTGCAGGGAGGTTGAAACAGTACGTACCACGGCGCACACTCCATACCTGCGTCAGCTTGCCCTTGATCAGCTGGATTCGATTGATTCATCCATCATGTGGCTCCAGGGAAAGAAGGACGAAGCCCCGACTGAATCAGTACAGCACATATCAATGATGTTCGCGGAAATACGGAAAAAAATGCGTACAGAAATGATTGATAAAATCGCACGGGGTGAGATCAATCCCGACAATGCGTTCAGGCTCCTTGAAGCGATGCGGTGGATTGACCGTCTTGCGTATCATGTGTGGAGGGCGATTCTGCATCTCAGCGAATTCAAAGAAAAGTAGATATAAATCTAATAAAGGGTGATATATATAGACCGATTGTGAAAAGGCATATAAGGGAGAGTCCGGGAATTTATAGGGGAAAATCCCATATAAAAAATATCAATTGTACTATGAAGTAATTCTATCTATACCTATTGCAATATATTGGACCTGTGGTTACATTTCATTCATTAGATTTCTTAAGCGTAACTTAATCCAATATTGAAATATGCATACTTCTCACACCCCAGACGTGGGAAGTATGCATATTTTCTCTTTTTTTCTGCGTACAGCTATACTCCATTCAAATCACACATTATCGCACAGCGCAAGTTTTTTATTAAATAATTAGAAAATACTATTTTTTCAGCAATGAGTCAGGAACTGCGCCGACTTCTTTCATGAGTGAAAAAATCCTTTTTTGATTATAGCCCGGAAGCTTGTTGAACGCAACAACGAGACCCGTAAGAAACGCAAAGAGGAAACGTGCAATGGTGCGTGGTTTTTCATTAAAATGAGTTGATTCCACAGTTTTTTCAAGGACATCAAGGGTCTGGTTCATAATCGGTATTATTTTTTGTGATGAATAACTGCTCAGGTTTCCCTGGGACATGATAATTGTCATCATTCTGAAGTAAGAATCATTATCAGCTATAAAGTCAATGAACGTGTTAACCGCATTTTTTACTACATTTCCGGGATTATCTCCGGCAATTACATCCTCAAGTTTTTTATTGAGCTCCACCTGGTTCTTTAAAACAATTTCGGTAAATAATGCTTCCTGGTTCGGGAAATAACGGTATATTGATGATGGGGCCATACCGGCTTCTTTGGCAATTTCACGGATACTGGCTTTATCAAACGATTTTGTCGCGAATACTCTCTCCGCGGCATCCATTATCAGCCTGATTCGGGCTTCACGTTCACGGAACTTTAATGTTTGTAATGTCGTTTTTTCATTCATGATGTCATCACTGGAAAAATATTTATTTATATGGTAAATCAATGTGACGCTGCAGTATGAAAATGCAAGAAAAAAACTGAAAATTGTTTGACATAGAGAACAATGTTCTCTTTCATGAGGTAAATTCACATAAGAGGTTGTTGTTCATTCCTGTTGCAATAATTTGAAGGGTAACGGGTTTGTGTATATAATTTATGCAATTAATATAATGAGGTGGAATTATGATTCTTTTAAATCCGAAAAAATATGATGTCGCGTTTCCGGATGAAAAGTCAAAAGAACTAATGCTTAAAACAATTGAGTTTTTTGAAAACAAAGGCCTTAAAAGGGTGAAAGAAGATTTTCACAACAGGACCTGGCCGAAAGATTTCGTCGATTTTTGTAAAGAAACCGGTGCATTCGCCACAATGCTCACGCCAAAAGGGTATGGAGCTGATGATTCAAGGTGGGATACATACAGAATTTTTCACTGGGCAGAACTCATGGGTTTTTACGGTATTGCATACTGGTATGTATGGGATGTGTCCCAGCTCGGAATATGCCCTATATGGATGGGTAATAACGAGGAAGTAAAGCAGAAAGCTGCAAAGCTTCTTGAAGAGGGGGAGGTTTTTGCATTTGGTCTTTCTGAAAAGGAACATGGTGCTGATATCTATTCCAGCGATATGATGCTGTATCCTCAGGAAGATGGAACATATAAAGCAAATGGTGACAAATATTATATTGGAAATGGAAACGAAGCAGCAATGGTTTCAACTTTTTCCAAAATGGCCGACACCGGTGATTATGTATTCTTTGTGGTTGATTCAAAGCACCCTAATTATGAATGTGTGCAAAACGTTGTGGCGCACCAGAATTATGTATCGGAATACGCACTGCATGATTATCCAATCACTGATGCTGATATAACTGAAAAAGGCCCGAAAGCATGGGACAACATGCTGAACACAGTAAACGTATGTAAATTTAATCTCGGACCAGGTGCTGTCGGTATATGTACCCACGCATTCTATGAAGCAATGGACCACGCCGCAAACAGAAATCTTTATGGGAAATTTGTAACTGATTTCCCTCATGTAAAGAATCTCTTAACTGATTCCTATCTTCGTATCGTTGCGATGAAGCTTTTTAATCTCCGTGCGGTTGATTATATGCGTACCGCGTCGAATGAAGACAGAAGGTATCTCCTTTTTGATCCGCTCTGTAAAATGAAAGTGACCCGTGAGGGTGAAGAGGTAATAAATCTTCTCTGGGATGTTATTGCTGCAAAGGGTTTTGAGAAGGAGCCGTATTTTGAGATGGCGACACAGGAAATACGCATGTTCCCGAAACTTGAAGGAACTGTCCATGTTAATATGGCACTGGTTGTGAAGTTTATGAACAATTACTTCTTCAATCCCGGCGAGTTTCCTGAAATACCGCAGATGGGCGGTGACGGGAATGATGATTTTCTTTTCGATCAGGGACCAACAAAGGGACTTGGGAAAATCCAGTTCCACGATTATAACATCGCGTATAACAGCATTGACCTGCCGAATGTTAATGTTCTTAAAGAGCAGATTAAGCAGTTTAAAGGATTTCTTGCAAAGGCAACTCCTACTGCGGAACAGAGCAAGGATATTGATTACCTTCTTGCAATGGGTGAGCTGATGACTGTAGTCGCATACGGGCAGCTGATTATTGAGAACACGAAGTTTTATGATGTCGAGGATGATGTCCTGGATATGATTTTTGATGTTCTTGTACGTGATTTCTCGAAGTATGCGCTTCAGCTTTATCAAAAGAAAAGCAATACTGATGCTCAGAAAGAGTTCTGCCTTAAGATGATTGCAAATCCTGTGGCGGATGTTGATAAATTCAACAGGGTATGGGAGAAGCATGTATTCGCAATGAAGGGGCAGTACAGGATGAATGACTAATTTCATGTCATTACAATAGATTATCCCTGAGAGCCGGGCTGATGCCCGGCTCTTTTGTATTGTTACAGATGCAGGTGGATCCGGTTTAATGGTTCTTCTACACGTTGTATTTAAATGAAACTCTTACTTTCGCCCTGTATGCAGTGACCTTACCGTCAGTTATTACCATATCGAGCTCTTTGATTTCCGCTACCCGAAGGTCCGTAAGTGATTTTGATGCTGCTTCTACTGCGTTCTTTGCTGCCTCCTCCCATGAATTTACACTTGATCCAACAAGTTCAATTACTTTATATACGCTATCCATGTCGTCCTCCTGAAAATATCGATTATTTAATAATGTTTAATTATATAGTAATAAACATCAATACGTGAAACAATAAAAGAGGCGGTATATCGATGGATTCCCCGGATTTCTGTGAGGAAATGACACGTAAAAACTATCTTGACAAAAGACAGGTTTTTCTCATGATGCTCAAATATCGAAATGCTATTATTATACAAATACAGTATGGAGGGTTACAATGAGTTCAGGTGAAACAGGAAAGCAGCTTGCCGATATGATCAAGCACGCGATTGATGACTGCCAGATTACAACAACGGAATATGAGAAAATACTGATGCTCGCGAATGAAGACGGCCATATCGATTCACAGGAGCAGAGGCTGCTTTCCAACCTTCAGGAAATGATGTCAAACGGCACGATAAAAAGAATACCGGGTTGATATCTGCGATATAACGCAATGCTGCTTATTTAGCAATAAAACGCTTTATACACCTTTTATAACAGCAGGTTCTGCATGAAAGAGTGGCTATAAGGCGTTTTTTCGTTATTGGGCCGGTAATGGTAATGTGCAGCAGTGTTACTGAAGAAACAGGTCTTTTTTTTAAAAGAAAATGTGCTTTACGGGCATGTACGGCCTGATACAATACCGGACATCATAGGATGATGTCTGGAGAGCACATGTATGGTACTGCATGCAGATTGATTCTATGCTGTACAATTCTTTGTTTTCTGCATTTCTCAGTATATGTGTTCGGGGAACACAACAGCACTGAGTCTGACGGTGCAGCACATAATGCAGGCAACTACACCGAAATTCTTACTGTACTCCCCGCAGCAGGGATATCCCTGCGTGGCGGATATTACTTCAACAATAATCCCGGTTACCGGGCCCTTCTGCACAAAACCGTTGACCTTCATCTTCTCAGGTATAAGAGTCTGTTTGCATCATTCCTTGTGAGTGAGGATACACTATTCCGTGACCATGGCGAAAGAACGATGTATCCTTATAAAATAAAATATATAATGGATTACATAAATCTTTCATGGGATTTCGGCAGGTCATACCTTGGCGTTGTCGTTGATCATATCTGTTATAATTTGATTGATCAGGTGCAGGACACCGATCCGTATGAGCTCCGGTGGTACGGGATTGGAATAAAATGGGAAAGTCACGGTATGAAGACCGGCCTGAAAAACAGCGGCTTCTATTTCAATGATGGATTATTCAGAAATATCCCATTCGCACTGAATTTCATGGGCTATTACGGCAGAAGTCTCTACACTGAACGGTTTGAGTATACCTATATCAGCCGCGGCGCTCTGCGTATAGATTTTCTGATGCTGCGACCGTTTGTGCTGTATGCGGAAACGAATGTGCAGGCATTGATCGATGACAGGATACGGTTTGATCCATCCGGGGAACTTGGTCTGCGTGTCCGCTGCGGTAATGCTGATATCATTCCCTATGTCCGCTACCTGTATCAGCATGATTCGGAGCTCTTCAATGATGCGCCCCGGAGCTACTGGATAGCGGGCCTTGGTTTTGAAACGCTTCTGGGCACAGGGAAGTGGGGGACGCCGGAGATAAGGGGGGAGGCACTGCCTGCCCCGGGTGTGATGGAAATGCATTTCTCAGGAGCCTATACGAAATTCTATGGCAGCATGTATAACGGCTACCGGAGCGATATCGCCCTGTATATTGATATTGTCCGGATCAATAATCTTTCAGTTGTGTGTAATAACCGGATGTATCATGATTCGAAGGCCGCAGCGAACGCACTGTTCCCGCGGTATATTACGTATACCTTTCAGGGTGGCCTGGAGTACCGCGTGCAGCCGTTATGGGTGCTTCAGGGGATGTATCAGCATGAACGGCGGCATGACGGAAACACCTACAGGGGGCATGAGGAGAATTATCACCTTGCCGGAGTGTCAGTGAAGACCATCGGTATGAAGCCGGGATACGGCACTATAAGGATTGCACGAAGTGACCTCAGGGGGATGCATGCGGTGAATACCTTTGATGCGGGAGTTAGCGCGGGGAGGATTCTTGGTGACATGAACTATCCATACCGGTGGGACCTGCGGGGACAGGTGCGGTGGGACACCTTTCAGGCATGGAATGCGGTCCATTACCTCGGCGGTGATGTGCATCTTCTTCTCGGTGAAGATAATGAGAGGGAATACGGAGTGGAAACCGGGTTCCGGTTTCTTTTCGGTGTTTCTGCAACGCTGTATTACCGCTATGAGAAGCAGGTGAATATTGATTTTGTCAGCGGCGCAGAGGAATTGCATCACATGGCGGGAGTGAAAATAGAGATATAGAGTATATTCGATGTATGGGTGCTCTCCGGCTGCGCCGGAGAGTGTGTGTGACATGTATTAATACTTGATAATATAATGCATTGCTGCGTTTTTAGGGCGGGTTTCACTGCCTCCTGATGGCCAGATGAAAGGTTCGTCAGTGCTGCCTGTAGCATATCCAAATGTTTTGTTTTTCCATCCTGCAAATCCGGTACAAGCACTGTTGCCAAGTTCGATATTATCTGTACCACCGCTTGATTTTGCTGCATGATTATGACCCTTAAACATATCCTCTTGCAAGCTCCCCACCAAAGCGCCAACTTTATTGCCATGCACATCCTTTCGTTCTTTGCAATCCGGATCAATGAACCCGCTTATATCAAGGCCCCGGATAAACCTGCCCTGCATGTCAGGAAGGTGAAAGTTCGGGTTTCCGTCACCGCCCCAGGCGGTGCCGATCGCCTCATAGAGTTCCGGATAGTCGTATTTGCTGACAAGCCCGCCGTCGCAGAGAAGCCACCCGTCAGGGGGATTGTTTCCCGCAAAGGCCACCACGGCACCGGGAGGGGCTATGACCGAAGTGTTTACCGCCCGGTATATTGTATCAAAATTTTCATTGATCTGTCCGGCGCTGATGACCTGCCCTGATGAGAATGTGTGGGGCTTCGTGACACCTGCGTAGATCATTGCTGATGAGGCGAGTGTGATAATAATAGCGAGTAGTATGAAACGTCTGCGGGTAATTGTATTTTTAATGCCGTTGATCAACCTGTCGTCGATATGAATATTAAATTGAATATTCATTATAAAAATCCTGTCCACGTACCATATGTGAAAAAGTAGAGCAAAAAAAACTGTCTGTGTGAGGGTAATTGCAGTACTTTTTTTGAGGGTATACAATTATTCATGCAGAAAATGTGTCAACAAAAAATATCAAAAAGAATATGAATTTGCATTATATCGTCAGAATTGTACTTCAAAAATCAGGGAACATCACTTCGTGGAACCGGTTTTATTGCGGTTCATTTTGTGAATAGTATTTTGTAGCTTCTGACGCAGCTTGTCAGCATCTGGTATAATAATATTATATTCTTTTAATATATCGGAAAATCTTTGTGTTTCTTTTTTGTACGTGGAGGATTCTTTTTCAATTGTTTCATCAATGATAATTGTTTCTTCATTAATTTGCTGTGCCCTTTCCCATCGGGGATCATCCGGGGTAATTTCTGTATTGTCTGTTGTTATTGTTTCCAGTTTGCCGGTAAGGGACTCGATGTGCTTTTTCTTGAGCATTATAGTATTCAGGGATTTTTTCATTGCCTCGATTTTTTGTTTGAGTTCAGGATACGGCGGAAGTGACGGGTTGCCGCTAATTATAATAAGACGGTTGTAAATATCCTCCTGTTTGTTTTTTTCGGTTTCAGTCCAGTCAATAAACCGGTTGAGCTTCTCCTTCGATTGTTCAATACGATAGCGGATATCTTTTGCGCGGTGACTGTGACGGGTTGTGCAGAAATAAATTGATGTCGTCAGGAGTACTATTAAGGGTATTATTAATGTCTTTCTCATAAGGATATCCCAGGATCTACATTGATTACCTGACGTATTCGAAGTCATTATAACAGCTCATACTGGATCTTTCATCAATGCAAGTACAATATCGAAAACAAACAAAATGGTTGCCATTTTTCAAGTATTGTGCGATGTATGGTGCGACATAATATTTTTTCAAAATAATGAAATAAACAGAGTGTATTATTTCTTCGTCGTTTTCAGCATTTCAGAGACACTATATATTTGTTCATACAATAACAGAGTATTACACATTATGTGCACGGTTCAGAGGAACACCGTATGAGTTATACATTAGTACATCTTTCCGATACACATCT
>DAOSYC010000136.1:0-10039 GCA_035380905.1 Spirochaetota bacterium
ACAGGGACAGGTAAATATGTAGCAGGTATTTTCTGCCAATGGAATCGGAATGAATAATGTATAGTGCAATAATCGCAATTGCAGTGCTGACATGTACAGTCGCGGGATTGCTGATGTATCAGGTGATAATCAGGAAACGGTATTCTGGTTATAAAACACGGTTTATGGCCATGATTGATGCCAGTTCCGAAGGTATATTCGTTGTAGACCATCAGGGTATTATTACTTTTGCCAGCCCCTCTGTTGAAGCCCTTCTGGGGTATGAGCCCCGTAGTATTCTTAAAAAGTCATTTCTGGACAGTGTTGTATCGGACCACAGGGAAGCTGCTGAGAAATTGTTTACAAGAGTTGTTGATAATAATCAAAAGGCAGTCTCTGCTGAATTTAAAATCATTAACCGTAAAGGTCAGTGCAGAGATCTCTCCATCACCTGCAGTAATTATCTGTCGGAAGAAACAATCCGGGGCTTGGTGATAAATGTCCGCGATATTGCAGATCATGTTGTTATCGAAGAAACACTGAAGAAAAGTCAGAAAAAATACCGCTCATTGTATGATAACGCGATGGTGGGACTGTTGACAACTGATCTTGAAACCGGCCTTGTGATTGCAACAAATGACATGGGGTATAAGGCGTTCGGGTATGATTCAAAATATGATTTTGTCGGTTCAAGCATTCTTGATCATTATTCTGATGTTCAGAGCAGGGACACAATACTCAATGAGCTGAAAAAGAAGGGTGAAATTAATAACAAGGAAGTATTATTTAAAAGAAAGAACGGATCAGTGTTCTGGGGGGAGATATCATCAAAAATTTCTTCGGATAAAGGAACTATAGAAAGTGTACTGATTGATGTTACGAAAGCAAAGGAGGCTGAAGAACATGTATACCAGCTTACTTTTTATGATCCACTGACCGGGCTGCCCAACAGAGATATGTTCCAGAACCGGATTCAAACGGAAATTATCAAGTCCCAGAGATTAGCAATTTTATGTATTGGAATCGATAAATTTAAAAACATCAATGACATGTACGGCCCGTGGATTGGTGATAATCTTCTGAAGGTAATGGCGAAGAAGCTCAAAAAGGTGTATTTTAATAAAGATATGGTGGCACGGTTCGCAGGAGACCAGTTTATGGTACTCCTGACAGAGATCGGTCACAAAGATGACGACCTGAATGTGTATAATATCGATAAAATTCTACAGAAAACAAGAAGCCTGTTTTCCGAACCTGTAATACTGGATGATAATGAAATTGAGGTAACCTCGAGTATCGGCATCAGCCTGTTCCCGAATGATGGCGTGAACGCATCCATTCTTATGAAAAACAGTGAAGCGGCAATGTACATCGCAAAGGAAAGTGGAAGAAACAGCTCCTTTTATTATGATGCTGATCTGAACCGCAAAATGATGAACAGGCTGAAGGTTGAAAAGGACCTGGGGAAAGCGATTAATAAAAGCCAGTTCATTGCCCATTATCAGCCGAAAGTCGATGGTGACGGCACAATTCTTGGCATGGAGTCCCTGATACGATGGGATTGTCCTGGACGGGAGGGGCTGGTGCCGCCATTTGAGTTTATTCCCCTTGCTGAAAAAAACGGCATGATTGTTCACATCGGCAATATTATCCTCCGGAAGGCCTGTGAGGAAAATGTGCTGCTCCAGAAACTGGGGTTTGCGCCGAAGTGTGTTGCGGTCAATCTTTCCCCGTATCAGTTCAGTCAGCCTGATCTCATTGAGACAATTAAAAAGGTGGTTAATGAAACAGGGCTTGACCCTAAGTGGCTTGAGCTTGAAATTACTGAAAGCGGTATTATGAAAAATGAACGGGAGAGTATCAGGAAGCTCAGTGAACTTTCCGAGTTCGGAATAAGAATATCAATTGATGATTTTGGTACAGGATATTCATCACTCAGCAAATTAAAACTATATCCTATACATACCCTGAAAATTGACAAGTCCTTTGTGGATGATCTTCCCGGTGATCCGCTTTCTGCCACGATCGCGGTTTCAATCATCGACCTTGCGCATAACCTCGGATTCAAGGTTGTTGCGGAAGGAGTGGAAACCCGGGAGCAGCTGGAATTCCTCAAAGAAAATGGATGCGACCAGTATCAGGGATATCTTTTTTATAAACCCCTTCCTTTTGAGGATTTTAAACGGAGTCTTGTAGTTCCTTCCGATATAATAGAAAAATAACTCCCCGTGGTTTCCGTTTGATGCAATTTAGTTGACATTTTTATGTATATGTGTATAGTGATAGTTTCGCATGAATTTTGAAAAATGGTTGCGAGGTACATGTATGTGGAGAGCGACTCCATTCGTTGTGGCAACAGTTCTGTTGATGTCCCTGTTTTCATGCCGTTCGCAGATGAATGATCAGGGGAAGGGGGATGTGATGGTGAAGGGAGTATCGGAAAAAGTTGTACGGTTTCTTGGAAATGAAATCATTGAAATAATAAAAAGCCCGGATACCGTTGAAAGCTATACCATTAAAATAAAAAAAGCAGACACGGGAACCAGAATAGCAGGGTACCCTGTTATTTCCCGGGGGCCGAATCTGACACCGCAGCAGATTGATCAGATACAGTCTGTGCTTCTTGACCAGAATACCTACCTTTTTGATTTTGTAAAAAAATGCCTTTTTCTGCCGGAGTATGCGCTAAAGTTCAGAAAGGGAACATCTGAAGTGGTGGTTCTTCTGTGTTTCAGCTGCGAGGAGCTTACGTTTGTATTTAACGGCAGGGAATTACTGGAAGACTTTGATAACGCAACACCGAAGATCAGGGGCCTCATACAGGCCCTTTTCAGATAAATCCGGGGAGATATCGCCATGAAAAAAATATCTGCATTGCTATGTGGTGTGTTTATTTTTCTATGCTGTTCAGTGTTGATGGTGCCGCAGCTGGGGGAAGCAGCTTCAATTCACGCGATTCTGGTGGGTGACGTTCATGATCCGAACATCGGCCCCGGAGACCGTCTTGATTTGAACCTGATGAAGGGGCTTTTGAATGATATTGCCAGAAATACCGGCATGCCTTTAAAGATGAATGTTATTGACGACCGGATTGAGCGGTCCACTGTTATGAGTGCAGTGCGCAACCTGAATCCCGGCAGTGATGATATGGTTATATTCTATTATACGGGGCATGGGTATCGCATGCGTTCAATGAATACCAAATGGCCGGCAATGGCCCTTGACGGTCCCGATAATCAGACCGCTGGTCTTGATCAGTACTGGGTCTATAATGTATTAAAGCAGAAAAATCCCAGATTACTTATGGTAATGACTGACGCCTGTAATAATTACGTACAGGAAGGGGCAATTGATACGACACTTTCGGTACAGTCCTCACAGGAACGAAGGGAAAGCTATAACAAACTGTTCCGCCAGTACAGGGGAGCAATTATAGCATCAAGCAGCATACCGGGGCAGTATTCATTCAGCGGGTCCACAGGAAGTCAGTTTACGGTTGCCTTTATCCGCAATCTCAGAAGCGCTCTTGGAGAAACCAGCCCCTCCTGGGAAAGAATAATGAAAAGTTCAGTGCGTCCTCTCATGAACGGGAGGCAGGTGCCGCAGTATGCGTTGAATGACAGCGGTTCAGCTTCTTTTACAGATTCAGGGGATACAGTACAGCCTCCCGATGAAAACAGGGAAACAGTTCCTGAACCAGCGAGCGGCGAAGGGGCATCACTCTTTTCGCAGCTTCTGCTGCAGCTTGAGGCAAGTGTAAAATACTCCGCGCAATCTTCAGGATGGAGGGGCCAGCGCAGCCAGTGGGTGAGTGATGTGCGGAGCGCTGGTTCGTCGGGTGACATTTCCCGGCTCCGCGAGCTTCTTGTGACGTTTGAAACGAATATTCAGTATAGTGCACAGAACAGCAACTGGCCCGGCAAAAGGGCCAACTGGATACAGACCGTACAGTCATCGGTGTCTCTTTCGTCATTGATTGCGCCGCTGCTGGAAGTTGAGGCGTCCATTAAATATTCAGCACAGTCTGATTCATGGAGGAGCAGGCGGAGCGCCTGGAGGAGCCAGGTCAGTGGTATTTCCGGCACTTCCGGGAACAGCAGCGAAGCACCGGGGGATGATAATAATGACAGAGAGAGCGGCAGTTCCTTCGGTACCCTGCTTATAGAGCTTGAAGCAAGTGTGAACTATTCGGCACAGTCATCCAACTGGCGGAATATGAGAAGCGGCTGGATCAGCAGTGTGCGAAGTGCAGGGAGCGATGTGGCCCGGTTGAGAGAAGTGCTTATAACGTTTGAGACAAACATTAAGTACAGCTCTCAGAGCGACAGCTGGAGAAGCAGACGTTCCGCGTGGGTGCAGCAGGTCGGTAACGCAGGGTCAATCTCTGAGCTGAAAAATCTGATGATTGAAGTCGAATCGTCAATTAAATTTTCTGCACAGTCAGACTCGTGGCGTCAGAGAAGGGCCGGATGGCTGCAGGCGGTCCGGGGACTGTAAAATATTATATCTTTATTCCATGCAGTATTCTTTCCGGTGGTATGGGCCTGAAATGACCGGTCCATGACCACTGGTGGGAGTATGTATAAATTGTATAAAATTGTTAATGGTAAACATAAAAATTTGTTGAAAATATTCCGTACTGAACAGTTATAGTTCATAAAATATTAATGTATTGTGGGATTGAATATGACGCTTGAAAGCTGCAGGAAGTGTAAGTACCATGTGAATTTAGTTTCAGGTCAGGTCATGTGTAAATACAGGGAGAATATTGACTCGCTCGCTACAGAAAACGGCAACGTTATCGGCTGCCCGATCGATAAAACAAAATACTAATTGCCGGTTTTTCATAACCGGCAAGTAACCTCATTCACGATACAAACAGTTCCTGGCATTAAAAATCCAGTACAGCCTCCAGCGGAAGCTCGGGGTAGACCTGCCCGTGGGCCGGAGGCATGGAATTGTATACCCAGGAAATATCAACGGAACCGAGCGTAAAACCGCGCGTCCTTTTCAATCCTGAAAAGGTGCCCCGTACAAGTACATTTTCCATCTGCATGGTAAGTGCATAGAGCGCGACCATGGAGTGTGCCGGTATTGCAGAAAGCTCGTCGCCGTAGGCAATAGTGGAAAATACAAGACGCCCGGAGTCGGCGGCCTGGCATTGAATAACGGGAATAATGTCGGGGAACCCGTTGTTGTCGATATAGGCAATGAATTTCAGGGAATCCAGCATGGAGAAAATATCCTGCGCAAGGGGCTTCAGCACCGGTGCGGGATGTTTCATCGCGGCGGCACCTTTCACTGCTTTTGTCGCGAGGGATGAAAGGATTATTTTTCCCATGGGAAGAGGTTCCCGTGGTGTAGTCTCCACAAGGTCCATGTAGTGAACAGTATTTATTCCGAAATATGTGTTGTACCGGAACATCGGTTTTTCATTATACATCTCATATTCCGGGCCTTCCGTGGCGCGGTGTGTCCATAGCGCTTTTCCCCTCCACATTGATTTATCAAGGGTCATCAGGAGAAATCCCACATGGGGATTATTCTGCACATGAGATTTGCTGAGGCCGTGGCTGAATTCCCCGAAGGACATATGTGCCGCATCAAGGGCCTGGAGCGAGGTGATGAGCGTAATATGGGGAAGACCTTCCGGATTTACTGTCGCCACAAGCCCTACTTTTTCATCCGGCGTAAATGCTGCTATTTCTTCTTTTGTGAATTCCTCTTTTTTATTCATTTCGTTCCGCTCCCTGTGTAGTATCAGCCGCACCCGGAAGTACGGGGCAGCGTGGATTCATTGCCTGATTTGACAGTATCAGAAACCTGCGATGAACCGGTGAAGAATACTATTGACGGGTCAACGCCGGATTGTCTGGCGATATATGTAAGGTGTTCAATCTGCCCCGTGGTGAGAAGCGGGGTGTGTGCAAATTCCCATTCCCTACCGAGACGGGTGTATTTGTCGCCGCAGAGATTATTAAACGCGCAGAGCTCCCACCGGGCAACCGACCCTTCCCGCAGCGCGGCAATGCATTCACCGATACCGCGGATATTATCATCCCGGTCAGTTGCCCCGGGAATTACCGGTGTCCGTATCCACAGCTCTCCGGGGAACATGTGTTCCCTGACGTATTCCGCAGTGACATGAAGGTTGGCAAGTATCTTTTCATTGGAGCTTCCGGTGAAAAGGAGATGCTTTTCAGGGTTAATCTCTTTAAGGTCATAGAGAACAAGATCTGTGTGGGGGAGAATGTCCCTGAGGGAATCCTCCCTGCAGAGACCGCAGGTGTCCAGAGCGGTGTGAATGCCCTGTTCACGCAGTTCACGGAGGAGGGCGATAATAAATTCCGGCTGCATGGTACTTTCCCCGCCTGACACGGTGATGCCGCCCCCTGACTTCTCAAAGTACGAACGGTCTTTCAGGAGTTCGGTGACAAGCTCGTCAACGGTCCACAGGCGTCCCAGGAGTTCAAGGGCTGTGGTGGGACAGGCATCAACGCATGTACCGCATCCCCTGCAGCGATCGCGGTTGATAATAATTTCTCCGCTGCCGCCGATGGTAAGGGCCTCCCGGGGACAGAGGTGTTCACACATGCGGCACCCGATGCACCGCGACGCGATCCACTGTACCTGGGGGGAGGGCGATATACTTTCGGGATTATGGCACCATGCGCAGCGGAGGGGGCAACCCTTCATGAACACAGTGGTGCGGATGCCGGGTCCGTCTTCTGTTGACATCCGCTGAATTTCCAGGACCCTTCCGGTTATGGTGGAATGTTCTGCTCTGGAGGCCATTATGTTCCTTCCTAAAATTTGTTATGACTTACACGGGCTATCACTTCATCCTGAAGTTCCTTCCCGATAGTGGTAAAATATGCGTTATACCCGGTGACGCGTACCAGCAGATGGCGGTAATCCCGGGGGTGTTTCTGCGCTTCGCGGAGCATTCCGGGGTCCAGCATGTTTATCTGCAGCGCGGTGCCGCCGTTTTCGGTATATCCCCTGAGGAAGGCTTTGAATTTCTCCCTGTGTTCAGGGTCCCTGAGAATCGAGGGGTTGAATGTGATGGTGTGGCTCGCGCCGTTTGGAAGCATGTTCCGGTATTCCCGCCAGTCGCCGGTGCCGTCAGGCACTTTTCCGCCAAGTACTTTTCCCACGGAGTTTGTGTTGGATGTGGGGCCGTGTATATCAGCGCCGTTGGAAGGACAGATCGCGTTTGAAAGGAACTGCCCCCGTTGTCTTCCGTCAGGGCTTGCGGCCATAATGAAACCGTCACCGGCCCAGTAGTTCCAGCTCAGCATCCCCGGCCTGAACCGGCGTCCGGTGCTTTTTGTCCGGTGTTTCCAGGTCTCTCCGGTCCAGAGCTCCATTACACGGCGCCCCATGGAATCAGCTTCATCATCGTCACGGCCGTATTTCGGGGCACGGTTTTTTGCCATTGCCTGAAGGACCTCATATCCCTCCCAGTTCTTTTTCAGGGCTGATACAAGGTCTTTCATGGTGCAGGCCTTTTTGTCGAACACAAGGTATTTTACCGCGAGCAGTGAATCCACCGTGGTGGCATACGTTACCGCCTCCAGTGTCGTGAAGCTGATTTCCGCCCCTCCACGGGTGATGTCCAGGGCCTTCTCCGCGCAGCCCCGTACCAGACATGAAAGATACGGTGTTGGATGAAAGCGGGCCCGGATGCGTTCGGACTCTTCGTAGACTTCAGCAATTTTTTGTATGATATATTTTGTCTGACGGCAGTAGGCTTCCCAGAACTCATCCCATGATCTGAAGCGCTCTGAAGCTCCTGTTTTCGGCCCGTCCTGCCGGGGCATTGTGGTTTTCCCGGTCATCATATCCGTGAATGGAAGGAGGTCCTTTCCCCCTGTGAGGGCAAGTTCAACTGCTTTCAGGAGGTTCAGGTTGTTGTCGACGGTGCCGGAACGGTCATTACCCACCATGGTGTTTTCAAGGCATCCAACGGGTGCGTAGTCGTGAATGTTGTTTTCATTAATAAGACCGGTAAGCCCGGCGGTGCGGGCCTCCTCCATCATTCCCGCCATGGAACGTTCGTCAAAATTTAAAAGGAACGGAGCCCCCTGGCTTGAAGCGATCATGTCCGCGACCCTGTCAAGTAAACGCTCCGGTGTTCCGCGGTGCAGACGGATATTGGGCTTGGGTTCCAGTATGGGGGACATGTCGTCAATAACTTCGAGTATCGCGTAGGTGAGATCGTTTGCGCAGTCCTCACCGTTGTTCCCGATTCCGGCAAGGGTAATGAGCTGACCGAAGCCTGCGGTGATTCCCTGATTTCCTGTACGGATCATTGCATCATACGCGGTGTTGCAGTGGACCCAGAAGCATTTCAGAAGTTCCTTGCCGAATTCACGGTCCATTCCCTGCTGCAGCGAATGTTCCCAGTATGGAAAAAGGTACTGGTCAATTCTCCCGAATGAAACTCCGGGGCCGGGATAGTTCTCGTCACTCATAATGAGCATGTGGTTCATCCAGAGTGCCTGGAGCGCCTCCCAGAAGGAACGTGGAGGGTTCCAGGGAACACTGCCAAGGTTGCGCGCCATTTGCTCAAGTTCGGTACGGCGCAGTGTATCAGTTTCCTTCGAAGCAAGGTTTCTGCAGGTTGTGGCATATTCGGCAGCGAGATCGCGGGCCATAGTGGCGGCGGTCATCATTGCCCGGAGCTGCTGTCCCTTTTCCCCCTGCTGTTCCTTAAGGGGTAACGCGTTGAACCGGTCAACAAGGTCCTGATGGATCCCCTTCCATCCTATGGTGAGTGCGCGCTCGTGACCCGGGACAAGGTGGCCGCTCGTGGCGCCGGAATTGCCGTACCCGTGGTCGTGGAACCATTTCATTTTCGCACGGGCGCCGTGTTTTCCGAACACCATCTTTTCCCGCTGCTTTGATTCTTTTTCACTGAGGCACATGGATGTCTGAATATTGAACCGCGCACCGGCAATGAGGTCTCCGGGAAGTATTTCTTTTGGAAGATACCGCACCATGACCTCCTTCACGAACCATGCCCTCCGCTCGGCAATGCTCCAGTCCCAGAATTCCGGATGGAGGTCCACGGTGCGGGCTGAGAGCCTGTAGGAACTGTAGAGTGTCTGCATGAGTGCATATGTTTCAGGGACAATGTAGAACGTCAGTTCATTGTACTGTACATCCCATGGAGTACCGGTTGTCCAGGATGTGTGTTCATTGTTCCATTTTCTGCTGTTTCCCTGGAAGTAATAGTCACGGAGCCATTGAATTCTCGGAGAAAGCCCTCCCGGCTGTTTGAGGGGATATATATTCTGACGGGCTGCTGATGTTTCCATGTAACGCCTCCTTAATTATGCTGCTGATCAATCAGTGTGCGGAGATGTGCTTCTCCGTGACTGATTATTTCCTTCATTATTTTTACAGCACCTTTCTGATCGTGCTGTTCCAGTGCGGGATACATTTTTTTATGAAGAGAAAACACCAGGGATACAACAGATACGTCATGGAAAAACTGTGAGGTGAGGTTTGTGTACACGTCTTTAAATGAATTAAGTAGAAGAGGGTACACCATATTCCCTGATGCAAGGGCAATGAGGTGGTGAAACCTGAAGTCAAGCTCGGTTATTTTGTCAGTATGTTTCGGGTCCGCCGCGTGTTCCTCTGTAAGGAGTGTGTGTAGTTCCGAAAGATGGTCTGCTGTCCTGTTCGTAGCTGCGAGGCGTGCGAACTCAATTTCGAAATGAACGCGCATGGAAAGGAGGCTTTCAAAAAGACCAGGAGCGAGGTTTCCTTCATGGTAATGAACAAGGGAGTTCAGGAGCTCAAGCGACCCCTCCCTGCGGTAGTCGTTCACAAAGGTCCCTACACGGGGCACCATTGTAACCAGTCCCTTTGTTTCAAGGTCAAGGAGCCCTTCGTGGACCACAGGGCGGCTGATGCCGAGCTGAACAGCAAGTTCCCTTTCGGAGGGGAGTTTCTGTCCTATTGAAAGTTTTCCGGACAGAATAAGCTTTTCGAAGCGCTGAATGAAAACCTCAACGAGGCTTTCTGATTTTATCGGCTGCAGCAGTTC
>DAOSYC010000137.1:0-9948 GCA_035380905.1 Spirochaetota bacterium
ATTTTCAATCTTCCCGGCGGGGAAAGGGATGCCATCAATCCTGGAGAAATTATTGAGGAATTTGTATCTTCACGTAATGAAAGCGAAAAACGGTTTCTTCTGCTTGAAAATATAAATAGCGCTCTGCAGGCAACCGGAGATCAGAATTATCTCAGAAGAATAATTGATGTCTTATTCTATGGGTTTGACTGGATCAACCATCAGGATTCACGTCTTAAAATATCATTCGGCGATAATGATAGTACTGGTGCAACAATTGCATTCTGCTTTGATAATGCTGACTTTTCACATCTTGCTGAAACAAATTTTTATCTTCCATTTTCCGAAAAAAGATATTTTAATACCGGCATTGAATTGTTTGAGGTATTCTTTTTGTCGTATCTCAGCGGATGGGAGCTTACATTTTCAAGTACAATAGACTACAGGTTCCTGTTATATCTGAAATGAAACCAAATTATAAAATATTGATAGCAGATGACGAGAAAGGGGTCCGCGAGCTACTGAAAGATCTATTGTTTCCGTCATTTGAAGTCGAAACCATTGACCGCGGTGATACAATAATAGAAAAATTACGGTCAAATCTTTTTGACATTTTAATTCTCGACCTGCAGCTTCCTGGTATGTACGGAATCGATGTATTACGGCAAATACACGAAAACAAAATAAATATTGCAGTCGTGGTAATAACCGCTTCAAATGATATTGATAATGCAATAACTTCAATGAAACTAGGTGCGTACGATTATATTGTAAAACCTTTTGATACCGACAAGCTTCTTGTTATTTTAAAAAACATTGTTGAGAAACTTGATCTTGAAAATGAGGTTACAATACTTCGAAAGCAGATTGGTGAAAATTTTCGTTTTAACAACATCATTGGCGACTCCGAGCCTATTCGTAAGATCTTTTCAACACTCGAGAAAGTTATCGACACTGACAGCACTATTCTGATTATTGGTGACAGCGGTACAGGTAAAGAAATCATTGCCAAGGCAATTCATTACAACAGCAATCGGAAGCAGTTTCCATTCAGGTCTATTGACTGCAGTACTATCCCTCAGGATCTCATTGGAAGTGAATTGTTCGGACACGAAAAAGGCTCCTTCACGGGTGCAATTTCAAGAAAGATAGGAAAGTTTGAAATTGCCAGTAAAGGTACTCTTTTTCTTGATGAAATCAGCAATCTCTCTATTGATATGCAGGCAAAACTGCTTCGTGTATTACAGGAAAAAGAATTTGAACGTATTGGCGGTAATCAGATTATAAAAGTAAATACCCGTATTGTTGCGGCATCGAACAAGGATCTTCGGGATCTTGTGAAAGAAAATCTGTTCAGGGAAGACCTGTATTACAGACTTAATGTTGTTCCAATATATATCCCTTCGCTGAAAGACAGGAAAGAGGATATTCCGCTTTTTATTGATCATTTTCTTAATAAATATAATCTTGAATATGACAGAAAACTTGAAATAGATTTAAAGGCACGGTTATTTCTTACAAACTATGATTGGCCGGGAAATGTCAGGCAGCTGGAAAATATCATCAAGCGGCTTGTACTCCTTTCAACAAAAAAAATAGTTGATATCAGCCATATTAAACAGCTTCTCGAATTTGAGGAAACACGACAACCGGGAATAATAATCAACGATGATAGTTCCAAAGATGATTTAATGGAAGTCGATGAAGAAACAGTGCTCATAAAAAGTATGGATGAGATGGAAAAAGAACATCTCGAGAAGGCTTTGCATCATTTTAACTACAATATTTCAATTACTGCGAGGAATCTTAAAATATCACGAAAAACTATGCATAATAAGCTTAAAAAATACAATATAGTAATAAAAAAATCAGCCGAAATAAAATGATACCCTAAAAGTATTTCATTATATTCCGGCTGATTCTCAATACCTTTACGATGTATCGTATGTTACATCGTACCTTCAAGCTCTTCAATACCTTTTTTCAGGAGTGAAAATTCTTTTGTCCCTTCCCGAAATGCACCAAGATACTTCTTGAAGTAATTAATTTGCTCTTTTTTCCATTTTTTCATATCATGTTCTGAATGAAGCATATGTCCTCCAAAATTATACATTATAACCCTGATAATTATTTTATCGAGTAGTTCTTATGTAAAATTTCGGGTAATTGGATGAAATCTTTGAATACTTTATTTATCCATAAACGATGGATCACGTTTTTCAAGAAATGCGCTAACCCCCTCAGTTTTATCGTTTGTCTCACAAAGTGTTCCGAAAATATCTCTCTCGAACTTTTGCGCCTGATTCAACTCCATTACAAAACCTTCACGGATCGATTTCATTGCCGCTTTTACCGCCATTCTGCTTCGCCCGGCAATTGACAGTGCAGTTTTTTTTGCATGTTCAACAGCTTCACCTTTCGGTACAGATCGGTTAACCAAACCATATAATTCCGCCTGTTTACCGGAAATGAAATCACCTGACAGCACAAGTTCATATGCTCGCCCCTTACCTATAAGCCTTGGCGTTCTCTGGGTCCCGCCATATCCGGGAATGATTCCAAGTTTTATTTCCGGCAGGCCGAGCTGCGCAGTTTCATCAGCAATACGAATATGACATGCAAGTGCGAACTCCATTCCGCCTCCCAGACAGAATCCATTAATTGCTGCGATAAATGGTTTATCCGAATTTTCGATGAGGTTATATAATTCCTGACCGGGAATAAGATAATCACTACCTTTTTGCGCAACATCGAGATCACGTATCTCCCTGATGTCTGCCCCTGCGATAAATGATTTACCTGAACCAGTAAATACTATTACCCGTACGTTTTCATCATTAATCGCTTTCTTTACTGTGCTGAGGATATCCTGCAATACAGGGGTACTTAAAGCATTCATTGGAGGATTGTTTATTTCCATGATCGCAATACCATTCCCGTCAACACTGTAGTAACAGGTTGATTCTTTATTCACAACTGTCATCTGTTTACTCCTGTGAAATTCAATATTTATTATTTACTACTTGGTTAATATCATATAAGAAATCGACGAAATTAACATGTCAAATATTTTATTTGACAGATAATATTTTATTATCATAAATAAGTAAAACGAGTGGGGGATTATTGTATGCCGAAAACAATTATAATTGGCGGTGGTATAAACGGCCTTCTTCTCGGCGGGCTTCTTACAAAGTCCGGAGATGAGGTCATAATTTTTGAAAAAAACAAAACAGTTGGTGGACGATCATCGGTAATTGAGAAAGAAGGCTTTACGATTGATAATGGCGTACATTTTATCCGGTTTGGCCCATATAGTGCCCTGTCAAAAATATTAAAAAGAATTGGTGTTGATATAGATTTTTATAAAACAGGGACTTCATATGTTTCCGATTACGATGGTACCATAAAAATATTTCCGACTTCCCCGAAAGACATACTCAAATCTACTCTTTTTTCATTTCCTGAAAAAATAATTATGTTCTCATTACTGATCAAGATAAAACATGGAAAATATAATGAAATGCAGGATATCTCTCTCGATGAATGGTGCAGGCAGAATCATATTTCCGGCGGGATTCGAAAATATTTGGAATTATTGAGCAGTTCCGTTATGGTATGTCCGTTCTTTGACCGTGTATCCTGCCGTGAATTATTCAGAAATATCAATAAAATACTGAATACAGGTCATTCAGCAGAATACCCTGCCAGCGGATGGAAAAGTATTTATGATACTCTTTCAACAATAATAAAAAAGAATGGTTCGATTTTTACAGGTAAAAAAATCGACTCTCTTATATTTGAAAAAAAAAATGTTCGCGGGGTAATATCCGGAAAAAAAAAGTACTATGCCGACAGAGTTGTTATCACTATACCGGTTCAGGAAATATTTCAAATTATTCCCCCCGGGAAACTTCATAAAGATTTCATTGCATGTTGCAGAAATATTGTACCCACTTCAGGAATTTTTTTTGATATTGCGCTAAACAGGAAAATCAGTTCCATAAACGGATGGATGTATTCACTTTCTCCCATGGCGTTTGGTATTATTACATCAAATGTTTGCCCCTGGATTGCACCGGAGAACAGTCAGTTGCTCACGATGTTATATCCTGTCTCTCGTGATGATATTCACAATAAGGATTTTGTCCGACGGAAAAAAAATCAATTATGGGGGGTTATCCGTAATTATTTCCCTGACATCGAGAAGTATATTATTTTCTCACGGGAAATTATTCTTGAAATAATTGACGGAGTTCAGATTAGTATCGATCAAACTGAAGAATTTCGTCCCGGTCCGGTTGTTCCCGGAATAGAAAATCTTTATCTTACAGGTGATACGATATCGGCACCCGGAGCAGGCGGAGATGTCGGCAATGAAGCCGTAATAAGGACATTTGAAGCTATGACTTCACAGAAATTCTAAAAGACAGATTTTTATTATGAAAAAATATTATCAAAAATTGAATATATTTCTGCTGCTGGCCTGTATCGTCTGCTATGAATCAACTGTAGTCTCACAAAATAATAATTCACTTTTGCTGCACGATATAACTCGCGAATCCGGTAAGTATCGTGGTAAAAAAATTACCGCAACGTTGAGGTTTAAAAATATTGATTTCGTTTTCAATTCAATTACGTTTTATGATAAAAAAAATATTGATATCTCATTTGATATATCAATTCATAAAGCTATGATTGAATATCAGCTTGAAATGCTTAATCTTCACCGCGGCCTGGAGTATAAAGTAAGTTTTCTTGTAAATGATGTAGATAATCAAGGTGTGATAAATGGTGAACTTATCAGCTTCATCCCTTTACTGCTTTATAAATTACCCGGTGGATGATATCTGCATAATACAAGGGCAGAATAGCTGGGCGGCTATTCTGCCCTCAAGATTGGTTGAGTCGAACACAGATGATTAAACAATATAGTAAGAATCGGGAGGGAAACACTATATTGAATAATCATTATAAATATCGGCGTTTGCTGGTAGATTCTTTAGTACAATTTCTATTTCATGAGAAAGATTTTATCAGTCATAAAATTTTTTTAACTTTGGCATTCCCCGTTTTTTATTATAAACACATGGAAGGTGTATGAAAGGTATTGTTGTTAAAGGATATGGTTTGTTTTACACAGTAAAATATAATAATCAGCGTATCAACTGCACACTCCGTGGAATATTAAGAAAAAAACTGGATAGTAAACGTTTTTCCAATCCCATAGCGGTAGGTGATTTTGTAACAATAAGTACAAACGATGATGGAACCGGTACAATTGATGATATCGATGAAAGACGCAACATTTTCTCGAGAAAGGAAAAGGGTAGAACCAGGAAAGAAGATATCATTGCATGCAATCTTGACAGGATTATCGTTATTCAGTCTTTCAAACAGCCAAAACTCAATCTCCGCTTCGTTGACAGATTAATTATCAGAGGACAGAAAGAAAACATTCCTGTAATATTATGTGTGAATAAAACCGATCTTGCCGCAGCTGGCGATATTGACTATGTAAAAAACTATTACCGGGGAGCTGGTATTGATATTTTGTTTGTCTGCGCCATTGAGGGAAAGGGCGTTTCTGAACTGAAAAATATAATATCCGGAAAAACATCTTTGCTGGCAGGTTATTCAGGAGCCGGGAAAACAAGTTTGCTAAATGCTATTTATCCTCATCTTGATTTACGTGTTTCAGAAGTATCAGAAAGTACCGGCAAGGGGAGACATACTACCACGAACGTATCAATGGTCACGGCAGATAACAATACCAACATAATTGACACCCCGGGATTGCGTGAATTCGGTTTAATGGACATTGAGCCGCATACCCTGGAAACATTTTTCCCTGAATTTTCCGGATATAGAAATAATTGTGTGTTTTCACCATGTACCCATGATCATGAGCCGAAATGTGAGATAAAAAAACAGGTTGATGCGGGTCATATATTTAAAGACCGTTATATTTCATATCTTTATATGCTTAATTCACTTAAAGAGTATTACAACAGGATGTATTAATGATCAGAATATGTGATGTCTCAATATCTTTTGATGAGCTTCCGATTCTCACAAATATCAATATCGAAATTGCGAAAGGTGAACTGCTGGTGCTGCTTGGGAAAAACGGTTGCGGCAAGTCGGTATTAATGAAGTCTATTGTTGGTCTTATTCAAAATTATTCCGGTTCAATATTCATTCATGATAATAATATCCAGTATATACGCGACCAACAAGAGTGTATGTCAATATTCGGATACGTATTCCAGAAAGGAGGCCTCTTTGACTCGATGTCAGTGTATGACAATATTGCCTTCGGTATGAGAAGAAATAATGTAGATGAAGATACAATCCGTACAACAATAACTCAACTGCTCGCAAGAGTGGGTCTCCAGGGTAGTGAAGATAAAGCACCTTCAGAATTAAGCGGTGGAATGCAGAAACGTGTAGGTCTCGCAAGGGCGATATGTCAGAATCCTGAGATTATTCTCTATGATGATCCTACGGCCGGCCTTGATCCGATCCTGTCTGATTCTATTGCAGACCTTATTATTGATATCAAGCATAATTACAAAACAACGTCGATTGTCGCAACGCATGATTTAAAGGTAGCCAGAAAAATCGCTGACAGGGTTGCATTAATTTATGACAAAAATATCGTATTTTCAGGATATTCAGATGAATTCTTCAGTAATTATAATGAATATGCCCGCCAGTTTAATAACGGAGATATTGAAGGACCGATTGATATTTTTTAATGCATGCAGGTCGCAATAATCATGTTGTTTTCCTGAATTCAGCGTCTTAAACATTTTTTTTTAAATGAATATACTTGACAATTATCATAATGATATTTATGAAGCATATTCATTAGGTATTATTTTATTTCTCTTAAATATATAAAACATTTATTTTTATTAAGGAAGTACTAAGATGGAAAAATCAAAAGTTCAAAAAGCAGACTTGGATTGGGGTAATCTTCCTTTCGGGTATGTTAAAACAGATTACAATATTAAATATTCCTACAAAAATGGAACATGGTCCGGGGGTGAGCTCTCGCAGGATGAGTTTCTTCATCTCCATATGGCTGCACCGGCACTGCATTACGGTCAGCAGGCATTTGAAGGTCTTAAAGTTTTTGAAACAGTAGACGGCAGGATAGCAGCTTTTCGTCCTGATGAAAACGCCAGGCGTCTCCGTAAAAGCTGTGAAAGAATATACATGCCACAGGTTCCTGATGAAATATTTCTTGAAGCAGTCAGAAAAGTTGTACAGGCAAACGTAAAATATGTTCCTCCTTTCGGTACAGGAGCGAGCTTATATGTTCGTCCACTGCTTATCGGTGTTGGACCTAAAGTTGGGCTTGGACCTGCTGATGAATATATTTTCATTGTATTTGCAACACCGGTGGGACCATATTATAAAGGCGGTTTTACTCCTGTAAAGGCACTTGTTGTTGAGGAATTTGACCGTGCGGCTCCCGTTGGCGTTGGTGACTGCAAAGTTGGAGGAAACTATGCTGCAGGTCTAAGGGGAGGCGAAGTTGGCAAGGAGAAAGGATATCCGGTTGTTCTATATCTCGATCCCAAGGAGAAGAAGTTTATTGATGAGTTTAGCACATCAAATTTTATGGCCATTCATGGTAAAAAATATATATCACCAAACTCGCAAACAATTCTTCCCAGTATAACGAATAAAAGCCTTGCCACAATTTCAGAAGATATGGGGCTCACAGTTGAGAAGCGGCAGGTATCAATTGATGAAATTGAAAATTTTGATGAAGTAGGCGCCGTAGGTACTGCTGCTGTAATTACGCCTGTATCACTGATCCATTATAGAGGAAAGGATATGAAATTCGGTGATGGAGACAAAGCGGGCCCGGTTATAACTGAACTTTACAATAGACTCACGAAAATTCAAACTGGTGAAATGGAAGATACACATGGCTGGCTTTACGAGATAGTGTAAATTCAAAGCCAGCCATATTGGCTTCTTCGCATTGGAATATGGTATAATCTCAGTCAGATTTGACTACACGCTCTGCCTGTACCGCAAGATATTTTACAAGTGTCTGCTCGTCAATGAAACCGAGATTTACCATAATTATACCAATCAGCCCGCCTTCTTTCTTCTGAATTTCGATAGCTTTTGACAGCTGATCCTGTGTTATCTCGTTATTATCTACTAGTAATTCACCGAGTAATGGTTTTGGCATTGTAATCCTCCGTAATATAAATGGTCTGATATTCTGTCATTGTTTTAGAAACTTCCTGCAGATTACAGTAAAATTCTATCAATCGCATCCTTCCATATCTGAATTTCACGATCTCGTACATGCTCAGACATGGATGGATTAAATTTCGTCTTTATGGTATTATACGCAGCAACTTCATCAATTGTAGTATACAATTTCGCAGTCAAACCGGCAAGATATGCCGCGCCAAGAGCAGTTGATTCAGTAATCTCCGGCAGTAAAACAGGTATATCAAGGATGTCCGTCTGAAACTGCATAAGATACTCATTGTGCGTCGCACCACCGTCAGCCCGTAACTCATGTATCAGTGTTCCTGAATCCTGCTGCATCGCCTCAATTATATCGTACGTCTGAAACGCTATTGATTTGAGCGCTGCTCGTACTATCTGGGCCTGCGTTGTATCTCTTGTTATTCCAAAAATTGCCCCCCTGGCATCTGCCTTCCAGTATGGGGAACCCAGACCTACAAAGGCAGGAACAATTACGACTTCATCTTCCTTGTCGATATTCTTTGCGAGTTCTTCCGAATCGGAACTTTTAGGGAAAAACTTCATGTAATCCCGCAACCACTGAATAACAGCTCCCGCAATAAATGTAGATCCCTCCAGTGCATATACAGGTTTACCATACGTATCACATGCGAGTGTTGTCAGAAGACCATTTGTCGATATAGTATGTTCTTCTCCAGTATTCAGCAGCATGAAGCATCCGGTTCCGTATGTATTTTTAATGGTACCTTTTGTAACACAATTCTGTCCCACCATGGCAGCGTGCTGATCTCCGGCTATACCGCCGATAAGAATTCCGTCAGGCAGTCCTGGAACATCTTTTGTTGTACCGAATGAAGATGCAGATTCGCATACTTCAGGCAATAACGTTTTGGGTATATTGAGTATATGAAGAAGTTCCTCATCCCATTTCTTCGTAAAAATATTGAATACAAGTGTCCGTGAAGCATTCGTATAATCAGTTTTATGTGATACCCCGCCGGTAAGGTTCCAGAGTATCCATGTGTCAATGGTGCCAAACAACAGCTTACCTTCATTTGCAAGACTACGCGCACCATCCACATTATCAAGAAGCCACTTGATTTTTGTCCCTGAAAAATACGCATCAACGACGAGACCTGTGCGCTGGCGGAAAAATGTATCATATTTTTTTTCTTTTAAATAATCACATATTCCGGTTGTTCGCCTGCATTGCCACACAATTGCATTATGTATTGGTTTGCCGTTTTCTTTATTCCATATAACGGTAGTTTCACGCTGATTGGTTATTCCTATTGAAACTGCATCTTTCGGGTCAAGACTACCTTCTTTCAGGGCATACGGGATAAGTTCCTTCACACTGTTCCAAATTTCAATTGGATCATGCTCAACATATCCAGGTTTAGGAAAATACTGAGTAAATTCCTTATATGCACTTGAAATTGAAAAGCCTTTTTCATCAAAACAGTACACCCGGTTCCCTGTCGTTCCCAGGTCGATTGATATTATATATTTTTTCCCCATAACCTTCCGCTGCCAACCCTCCTTGACCCAGAAATATAACAATATTCCCCGAAATCATTAACGGGGAATATTGACATTTTTTATAATATAATAACGAAGCAATAATAATATTCAATATTATAATATAGAAATATACACGGTGTTTATTGTTTTTGTAAAGAAAAAAATATTTTTAGTATCATATTCGTTATTTTGATTTCT
>DAOSYC010000138.1:0-5001 GCA_035380905.1 Spirochaetota bacterium
TTATTGCCCTTGTTGTACTCGGCTACGAAAGCGATGGATACAGCCGCCGCCGTGCCGCAGTTCATGCCCCGAAATTCAATGTGACAAAAGAGGTGATCCCCGGGTTCCCTGAACCGAACACCCCTGAAATCCTGAACAGGGTGGGATACTACCGTTATTATCTCCGGGGGCAGAGAAACCCTTCCATACTTGTGCTGGTGTCGGGATATATCTCCGGTGCGGGGTATTTCGACAATATGGCACGGAAGCTCGTAAAGCGCGGCAATGTCGAGGTGTGGACAATCAACCGCAGGGAAACCTTCATGGAAAACAGGGAACTCATGCGGAAGGATATACGGGAGTTCCTGCGGTATCCCTCGCGTAGAAAGGCCGTTATCGCCCGGATGAACGACGTAAGCCGTTATCTCCGTCATGACGGCGCATGCATGAGGCACTGGGGCCTGCAGGTGCAGATGGAGGATATCGGCAGGGTAATCCGTGAAGCACGGGAGAGAAGTTCCTCTGTGTTCCTTGGAGGGTGGTCCGACGGCGGTGAGTTTCTTATGGCCTACACCAATTATAAATTCTCTGACGGACATTTCGGCTATCAGGACCTTGCAGGGGTGGTGTTCCTTGATGTGGACCCGGAATGGGCTGTGTATTCCGGAAAAACGGAACGGATTGAGCGCGCGATCAACAGGCACCGCGAGGCAATAGAAAAGGACAGGCTCTATGTCACAGTATCCCCGGGGCTCCCGGTCTATACCATGGCTGTAGAGCTTGCGAGGATCTATCCTGGAAGAAAAAGCCCCCTCGCGGAATATTTCGGGGTGCCCCGTACACTTCTGAAAAAGGGTATAACCAACCGTGCCCTCGGAGGATGGCTGTTCGATTATACCGTGAGCGATTATGAACGTTCACGGCGGAGCCCATTCGCGTATTTTATCCGGTCAGGGGATATCCGTGTACCTGCACAGACACGAAGGCACCGGAGAAGGGCTATGGTTGACTGGAGATCACATCACAGTACCGGTGAAGTGACGAATCTTGATATGTTTCTCCGTGCGAACAGCGCGCCGGGGCACATGTTTGAATTGTTTTATCCGCGTAAGCTGATTCAGGACTTCTGGAGTATTGCAAAGACCGGGTTTCACTGTCCGGAGCTGAATGTATACCATACTCCGGAAAACAGACTTCCCCTTTTCAATGCACAGACCAGGGCGAATTACGATACCGCGATATTGCCGGACATTGTGACATGGTATATGAACCGCAGCGGCATCCGAAAAGAACTGGTTGCGAACCACCATTTTCCCTCGTATTCACATGCCGATATATTTTTTGCATCGCCGGCAGACAGAGAATTTTTCAGCCCGCTCTATCGCTGGATGCGTGCCGCTTCCAGTAATGTCGGCAGAGTTTCGCCGGAAATGGAAAATCGCCGGAGTCCCGGAGTAACGGGCAGACGGTGTACAGGGGAAGAAAGAATACACAGAAACTGATGTGCGGAACGAAAGAATATTACAGAAACAGGCCCTTGCCGGATTCCCGGATAAGGGCCTGTGCTGTATTCTAGTTTCCCTGGTACTGCGGAAGGCCTGCTCTTCGTTTCAGCCCTATAAGAGTATTGAGAGGAAGGTCCCGGCTTGATTTGTTTGCAAGCCATGCAGGCAGTGATCCTCCCGGATCGGCCCTAACCTGGTATATTGCAAGTGTTTTGGGGCCTTTGCGGATAAGGGTCCATTGGGCGGTCATTTTAGTCATCCGTACATTGCCGCTTTTAAGCGGTGCAAGGTCGGGACGGTTGATCGCTGTAATATAGTGGGTAATTCTGTCATTTGTCACAACCACTTTTGACTGGGAAACCACGTCTCTGTTGGAAACAGGCCATGGTGTCTTTGTTTCATTGTAGGTGATTACGGAACTTCCACCGTTCGATGAAGAGAGAAGTTTTGCGGAAATGCAGTCCGGCATCCATCTGGTGAGGTTGGGAATATCCATGAGCACTTTCTGACATGCTTCCATAGAGGCGGGTATCATTCCGACACCTTTAAATTCCTTGAAGGAAGATCCTTCAATAGGGCGGGTATAGACTGAAATCCCGTTTTTGGTAAACTCCTTTGTCCAGTTCGATGCTGAAAAAACAACTCCTGATGTGGCAGCCATTAGTACGACAAGTAACGCAGTACGAAAATATTTATTTCCCATATAACCGGCTCCATGTAATGAAATGTATCGTTAACGAAATATTACAATGTAAATAGCAGTTTATTTCGCAAGAAAAAAATTTTAAAAAAGAGAGTTGTGCGCTGGAAGAGGTGTACGTACTATGCTCATGATTTTGATGTGATGTATTTTCTAATAAGAAAGGGAACGATACGCACCCATGAATAATAATACAATAATGATTGTTGATGACGAAGCTATTATCGCGCTGGATATAGCCGGTATGCTTAGGATGAGAGGTTTTTCTATTATCGGACCGTACTCAACCGGTGAATCCGCGATACAGGCAGTGCAGCAGTCCGCGCCTGACTGTATTCTTATGGATATCATGCTTTCCGGTGCAATTGACGGTATAGAAACAACTTCCAAAATTAAAGATTTTGCGGATATTCCGGTAATATATCTTACCGCACACTCAGATGATCCCACACTGGAACGCGCAAAATCTACAAGCCCCCACGGATATGTCCTGAAACCTATTAATTCGAAGGAGCTTTTTTCTGTTATAGAAATTGCGCTCTACAAACATGACATGGAAATGAAGCTCAAAGAAAGCGAGTTTATGTTCAGAAGACTCTTTGATCTGTCACCAATCGCATTATGTCTGGTGGGAGAGGATGGTTTTGCGGAATCAATTAATAAACGGTTTACAACTATTCTCGGGTATTCGATGGAAGATCTGAACGGAGTAAATGAATGGTGGCCGCGTGCAATTCCTGATAATGAATACAGAGGTAAAATACGTGATGAATGGAACAGCAATGTAATGAAAATATTAAGCGGAGAGAGCGATTATATTTCATTTGAAGGCTCTATCGTATGTAAAGATAATTCAATAAAGTATATTATCTGCGGCCTTTCAGCATTGGGAAGAAAATGTATCGTATCATTTAATGATATTACTGAAAGAAAAAATGCACAGGATGAACTGCAGAGGAAACAGGAACAGCTTGAATCATTAAACCATGATTTGAATGCCGCCAATGAGGAGCTGGAAGCAACCAATGAGGAGTTTGAAGCACAGAACCGGGAACTGCTCAATGCGCAGCAGGAGCTTGCCGAGAGCGAAGAACGTTACAGGTCAATATTCAATAACTTCCCCGATGCTGCTCTGATACTTGAAGTAAACCAGTTCGTTGATGCAAACGAATGTGCCTGTACATTGTTTGGTGTACAGGAGAAAAAAGAGTTTTTAGGCCTGACGCCGGTCGATTTTTCACCTGAAAAACAGTCAGATGGGACTGATTCCCGTGTACGTGCCTTACAGCTATTCCATGAAACATTAAAAAAAGGTCGAAATGTATTCCAGTGGCTTTTTAAAAAGAAGAATGGAGAAATGTTTTACGCGGAAGTAGTTCTGACCTGTTATCAGTTTCAAGGGGAAAAAATGATCTATGCGATAGTCCGCGATATTAACTGGAAGTCCTGATCAATGCTATTATGCCGGGGAAATTCCGAAAAATAATAATGCTTTTCCTCCTGTATCTTTCACAGGGGCTGCCTTTCGGGTTTCAGGCGACAGCGCTTCCTGTTTTTTTGCGGGAGCAGGGTATATCCCTGACGGTGATTGGGTTTATCGGCGCACTCGCGGCACCCTGGATGCTGAAGCCGTTATGGGCCCCCCTGGTGGACAGGTTCTGGAGCGGCAGATTTGGGAAACGTAAATCATGGATTATTCCCCTGCAACTTCTTCTTCTCATCAGCATACTGTGGGCGTCAACACTCTCCCCTTCAACAGACCTGCAATACCTGCTTATCGCCGTATTCATGATGAACCTTGCCGCTGCCACCCAGGACATTGCCGTGGATGGTCTTGCTGTTGATATCCTCGCCGAACAGGACCTGGGCCATGGCAACGCGGCGCAGGTCGTGGGATATAAAACCGGAATGGTGCTTAGCGGCGGTATCCTGGTATGGATGAGCGCCTATACCGGGTGGAGCGGTTTGTTCCTCGTTATGGCCGGTGTAACTGTGCTGCCACTCATCGCGGTACTCTTGTACCGGGAATCAGTATCGACGGGAAGAGACGCTGCTGTTCATAATACTTTTCCTGAAATTCTTCTCGCATTGAAGTCCGCGTTTACTGTTCCGGGCGCTGTACCCCTTGTGGTATTCATTGCCACGTATAAACTCGGCGAGTCAATGATTGATGTGATGTTCAAACCGTTTCTTGTGGACAGCGGTTTTCCGGCCCACCTCATAGGATTATGGGTCGGGACCTGGGGGATGATAGCGTCACTCGCCGGCTCCCTCGCGGGCGGATTTCTTGCTTCGCGTATAACAATAGTACGGGCTTTGTTTATAGCATTTCTGATGAGGATAATTCCCCTCTGCGGTGAACTGGCGCTGACATGTTTCCAGCCCGATGCGGTAATGGTTGTCGCCGTGACTGTCGGCGAACATTTATTCGGAGGGATACTCACCACAGTGATGTTCGCATTTATGATGTCCCGTGTGAACAGGGAAATAGGCGCCACGCATTATACCGTACTTGCGGGCATTGAAGTTTTCGGAAAATCTCCCGGGGCCTGGGCTTCCGGTATTCTCGCGGAGATTATTGGATATCAGGGACTATTTGCGGGAGGAATAGTCCTGTCAATACTGGTGCTGGGCCTGTTCCCGTTTATTCAACAGAGAACGAGTGATGAACATCCATGAAATTATATCATAATGGTATTAAAGGGATGTGCTGACGGAGTTCAATGTGTAATGAAATATTTCATACAAGCTTTATTATAACTATAACAACAAGAACACAGAGAAGAAGGTATAGCATTTTTTCTCTCCACCTATTAT
>DAOSYC010000138.1:5101-6699 GCA_035380905.1 Spirochaetota bacterium
GCTGTATCCGCAGGCCATGGCAAGAAGTACAATTGGAATAAAATATATCTGCGCTTCTTTGGATGTTTTTGCGTACATGCTCACTGCAAGTTCCACGGACCCGAAAAAAAGTACAAGAAGCAACGCGTACAGGATAAGAATTGCCCCATGAGCCATAGGCAGAGAGAACACGGTACTTTCAGCGCCGAACATTTCCGGGTTTATATGGTATGATATAAAAATTCCCAGGAAGAACGAAAAAACTCCGCAAAGACCCATAATCGATAACGCGATGAGTTTACCCCCGAGTATTACTGACCGGCCCGGCGGGGTACAAAGCAGCGGCTCGAGGGTCTTCCGTTCCTTTTCACCGGCGCACAGGTCCGCGGCGATAGCCATCGGCGCGGTGCAGCCGAATATCATCAGAAGAACCGGGAGCAGTAATGAAAGGGTTCTCCTGCCGTTTCCTTCCGGCCCCGGGAGCAGTGTCTTTTTCGATATTGCTACAGGATGAACTGCACATCGCGGGTATGTGTTGAAGGTGATTTTATCTGAAATGTCAGTAAGTACTTTATTCAGTATTTCATATGCGACAAGTGAACTCTGCCTGCTGTTATCAACGGTGATTTCCGCGTGTACCGTCCCCCCATGTGAAATTATTGCATCAGTACTATCAGGTATTGTGAGGATGAGGTACACTGCGCCTTTTTCCAGCTCCTTCAACGGGTTGGAACATTGTACGATCGTAAACCTGTTTCCCGCACTGATTGGCGGCACCAGGAGACGGCTTTTTCCTTCAACACATATCCTGCATTCATGTGCAAGATTTTCAGCATTAATTTTCAGGTTATAGTGCATCGCGGTGAAAATCAACGGGAACAATACAAGCGGTATAATGATCGAAACCAGAAGAGACCGTGTGTCACGGACAATATCACGCAACTCTTTCTTCGCAACAGTGATCATTGACACGTTCATTATATGGTACCGCCTGTGAGATGGAGGAAAACATCCTGTAACGGTCTTGAATACCTGTTTTGTATTGATTCCGGCGAGCCTGACTCAATCATCATTCCCCCGTGTATCATGATAATTGAATCACAGAATGATGTAATTGCAGGTATATCATGCCCGGAATAAAGTACTGTTTTGTGTTCATCTTTCCATTTCCGTATCAATGAATATATAACCTGTGAAGCATGAATGTCAAGACCTGTGACGGGTTCATCGAGAAGCAGTACGGGTGGATCATGTATAATGGATCTCGTGAGCGCTGTCTTCTGCTTCATGCCGTGGGAATAGGTTCTGCATCGCGCGTCCAGATAGCTTTCCATGGAAAGCAGTGATGAAATCTTATGAAGTTGTGTGGCGGCAGTGTCCCGGGGTATTCCATTCATTTCAGCGAAATACAGTATATTTTCTCTTCCGGTAAGGCGTTCATACAGTCCAGAGTCAGCACCGAAAAGAACTCCTGTTTTTGAACGGATTTCTGCGGATTCTTTCACAACATCATATCCAAGAACACTGCATGATCCCGAAGTGGGTCGTAATATTGTGGCAATCATCCTGAGCAGGGTTGTTTTACCGGCACCGTTTATTCCCAGAATGCCGCACACTTC
>DAOSYC010000138.1:6799-9917 GCA_035380905.1 Spirochaetota bacterium
TCCTGAGCAGGGTTGTTTTACCGGCACCGTTTATTCCCAGAATGCCGCACACTTCCCCTTGTTTAATTGAAAATGAAATATCATGAACCGCAGGAGATGCTTTTTTATTGAATGATTTTGATAATGATGTAACTTCAATGGCATTGTTCATTTTTTTTCTTGTATATCTCCGGCAATAATGATGGTATTACCTTCAGGTTAAATGGCATGCAAGAATTACATAATGCAGCTGAGTGCAGGCATGTCAATGTAAATTATGAAACAACTAAGTACTGTATTCGATGTTATTGATATTATGTTGAAATAATGGTGGTTCCATGCTGACTTTAAAAAAAATACGCTCATACTGCAGCAGGAAAAAAGGTGTTTCAGAGGATTTCCCTTTTGACATGGAAACACTTGTTCTTCGCGTAGGATCAAAAATATTTCTTTTGTCTGATATAAATGAAAAACCCTTTCGGATGAACCTGAAATGTGACCCTTTCCGTTCGATGGTATTACGGGAGAAATATAATCAGATAACTCCCGGGTATCACATGAACAAAAAACACTGGAATACGGTACTTGTTGATGGTGTCATTCCTGACAATGAGGTACTGGAACTTGTAGATCATTCATACGAACTTGTTTTGAAGGGGATGAAAAAGTCTGAGCGGGATGAAATACTACAGGAATAGTTATATTAGGGAAGGGGGCCCCATAAAAGCGCCCCCTCTCATTAGCTGAAAACCGGTGTTACAAATGATTTCAGGCTCCTGTACCTGTGACAAATCCTTTTGATGCAGGGCCTGTATCTGCCGGAGTACCGGCGATACGTGCAAGATACGATGCTCCCAGTTTCTCTATATGCTCGCGGACATTATCAAAATAATTAAAATGTTCCTGTTCCTCATCGATGATGTTTTCAAACAGTTTCATTGTGGTGCTGTCGCCATTTTCCCTGCACACAAGGAGGAACTGGTTGTAAATATCAATTGTGTCATCTTCAAGCTTCGCGTCAAAGGGGTAAATTGTTTCCACCTGCTGCCCCTTCGTAACTTTATCTGCAAGATCAGTAGTGGGCTCTCCGCCTAACTCCTTGATGCGTTCTGCAAACATTTCCGCGTGTCTCATTTCATCAATGGCAATCAATTTTATGTTCGCAGCAAGTTCGCCGTAGTCGATATCATCAAGATTATAGTGCTGGTTCATATATTGATGAATGGCCTGTAATTCCATCGCCCGTGCCTTGTTAAGTACTTCTATTACTTTCTGTTTACGTTCTTCGCGTGAACTCATTTGTTAAACCTCCATGAATAATTTGATTTTATATTATTTTTTAACAAATAAAGGCTGTCAACTAAAAACCAGATCATAATTTTTGCAGAAAAATATTTTCCGGCCTATAATGGTATCTTCCTCAACAAATAATAATGTTACATGAACGGAGAAATACCTTATGACACAATTCCCTGCGGTAATTCTAATGGGCCCCACAGGTTCAGGCAAAACTCCCTTTGGTGATTATCTCGAGAAAAATGGTTTTTGGAATACCCGCTGTCATCATTTTGACTTTGGAGAAAATTTAAGAGAAACAGCATACTCTGATAATGGCAGTGCTTTCAGTACAGCTGAAAAAAAATTTCTGAGGGATATTCTTGAAAAAGGGGCATTGCTTGAAAATGAATCATTCAGTATCGCACTAAAGATATTGGAATCCTTTATTGCGCGGAGAAATGTGCAGAAGGATGAATATCTTCTCATGAACGGACTTCCAAGGCATATCGGCCAGGCTGAAGCACTAAAACCGTTGCTGGAAGTTACACATATATTTCACCTCGATTGTACCCCGGATACGGTATTAGCAAGGATTTCAACAAATGCCGGCGGTGACAGAACAGGACGTACGGATGATGATATCACACTTGTCTGTGAAAAACTGCGTATATTTCACGAGCGTACCTCTCCTGTAAAAGAGTACTATTTGTCACATGGAGCAGGGCTGATAACATTTGATGTCGAAGAGGCGACGTCGCACCGTGAGTTGTATGAGCAGCTGCATGACATCCAGTGATAACTTTTTACTGTAACCGATACGCGGACACAAAGCCGGAATTCTCATCGTGGATACCGTGAGACAGAGGCAGGTGTGGTTTTGTCTGGAAAGCGATAAATGTGTGAAGCATTTTTTTTATAAATTGTTTCCAGTTTGTGAAAGGGAAATAATTTGTTGACATGATTATATAATATGACTATAATATACATGTATAATAGTCATATTGGGCGGTACGACATGGTATGGAAAATAGCAGAGGCTAAGAAGAAATTCAGCGAAATGATTCATAGTGTTCACGACGGGCCCCAGGTTATCTGCAACAGGGATGCGGTCGTGGCTGTGGTAATAGATCCTGATCAATATGAAGAGTATAAAACGCTCAGGGAAAGCCGGGAACGGGAGAGCATCGGGGGTGCATTCGAGGAGCTTCGTGATATCTGCGAAGAGGAATCATATGTGATTGCCGTTCCGGAAAGGAAGAACCGGGAGGCCTCATGGCCGGAATGAACAATCTTGTTGACACCAATATCCTGAGTGAACTTGCAAAACGGAATCCCGATGAGGGTGTCATTGCCTGGGCTTCGGGTGTTAGCCGATTATCCCTCAGTGTTATAACCATGGAGGAGCTCATTTACGGGCTTGCCTGGAAGCCCAATAGCAGGGTACAGGAGTGGCTGGAGGGATTCCTTGAATCGTATACGCGCATCCTGCCGGTCACCGAAATGATTGCCCGGCGTGCCGGTATTCTCAGGGGGCAGTTTCAGGCAAGGGGAATCGTGCGTACCCAGGCTGACCTCCTTATTGCCTCTACGGCATCAGAGCATGGTCTTACAGTTGTCACGCGCAATACGAAGGATTTCGAAGGTTGCGGTGTGGCGGTTCTGAATCCATTTATGGGGTGATGGGATAACGTAATGTATTTTATTATGACATGGATGATTGCTGTATATCCATGAACACACAAAAAAAGGGTTCCACAATAGTGGAGCCCTTTTCCATGGCTCCTTCTTGTGAGGCGAGGAGCGGACCTTCTGCTCCCCCGGTAGGACTCGAACCTACGACCAATTGGTTAACAGCCAACTG
>DAOSYC010000139.1:0-2244 GCA_035380905.1 Spirochaetota bacterium
GGCAGTATGGAGTCACACCCCCTTCAGCTTTCTCCTGAAGCGGTACCGGAGGTACAGCCCCGCAGTGTTAAGGAGCAGAACAAGGAGAATCAGGATGATCGCGGTGCCGTACTGGAGGTGCCGTGTCTCCTGAATGTGGGTCCCCGCGGTGGCAAGGATATAAATGTGGTAGGGAAGGGCCATCACTTCACTGAATACCGACCCGGGGAGGTCGGGAGTATAGAAAGCTGCCGCAGTAAACATGATAGGAGCTGTCTCTCCCGCTGCGCGGCCCATTGAAAGCATTATGCCGGTCAATATCCCCGGCAGCGCGTTTGGCCACACAATTTTGTAAATAGTCTGCCATTTCGTTGCCCCCAGAGAAAGAGAGGCTTCTCTATACGTTTTGGGAACCACCTGCAGCGCCTCCTCTGTGGACCGTATAATGACCGGGAGGTTCAGGACCCCCAGAGTGAAGGAACCCGCAAGAATTGAAGTGCCGAAATTCAGAAACACCACAAAGAGGCTCAGTCCGAAAAGGCCGAACACCACCGAGGGGACCCCCGCGAGGTTGTTAATGCCGAGCCGTACTATCTTGATAATCTTCGGGTTTTTCGCGTATTCCGTAAGGTAAATCGCCGTCATGATGCCGATGGGTATTGAAATCAACGATGAACCGATCATCAGGTAGAGGGTCCCCATGATTGCGGGGAAAATTCCTCCCTCCGTCATTGAATTTCTCGGGAATTCAGTGATAAATTCCCAGGATATTGCGGTATAGCCACTTTTAATAATATATCCAATCATTATGAAAAGGAACAGAATCACGAAAAGCGAGGCTCCCCGTATAACAGCAAACATAATCTTTTCTGTAATATCAGACCTTTTTTTCATTCTACATCTCCCCGGGGCCTTCGGGGCAGCCGGTTTTTCATTGATATCCTTCCTTATGGTATTCATTCGTTCTAATTATGTGAAAACTTGTATTTATTTGAAAAATAGTCAGCTATAATGTTGAAGATGAATGTGATAATAAACAGTATTATACCGATTGCAAAAAGGGCATGGTAATGATTTCCGCCCACAGCAGCTTCCGCCATTTCCGCGGCGATGTTGGAGGTCAGGGGCCGAACGGGATCGAAAATTGATCCCGGCATAACCGCGGCGCCCCCAGCAACCATAAGGACAACCATAGTTTCCCCGATTACCCGTGAAACGCCGAGAATTATTGCAGTCCATATCCCTGAAAGGGATGCCGGCAGAACGATGTGGAAGATCGTCTCCCAGCGGTTTGCGCCGAGGGCATACGATGCCTCCTTCAGTGATATCGGGACAGATGAAATCGCGTCTTCAGATATACTGGCGATTGTGGGAATTGCCATGAACCCCAGCATCAGGGAGGCGTTGAAAAGGTTCAGGCCGGTATTGATATCGAAATGCCGCTGCAGCAGGGGCGCAATGACCACCATCCCGAGAAAGCCGATAACCACAGAGGGAATGGAGGCAATAATTTCAACCAGGGGTTTTATGACCTCCCGTATTTTTGAAGGGGCGAGTTCTGAAAGATATATTGCTACCGCAAGACTGAAAGGGACCGCGATAAGTGAAGACAGGAGTGTCACCGCCATGGAAGCCGCGATGAGCGGAAAAATACCGTACCGGGGGTTCTCGCTTGTGGGATACCATTCCGTTCCGAAAATAAAGTCAGTAACACCCGTATGCCCCAGTATAGGAAGTCCCTCCCTGAAAAGGAAGAGCATTATCAGGAACAGGATAAAAATACAGGAAAACCCTGTGACGGTGAATATCTTTTCAATTGCCGCTTCTGCCATGAGGCTTCTGTTCTTCATTGGTTCCCGTACATGTTGTAGTATTGTGTGAAATTTTTCACCCTGTGAATTGAATTCCACTGACAATATTGTCAGTGGATATTAAGAAAATATGAAGATTGTGTGTAAAATTTTTAAAACATTACCGTAATAAAGGGGTGTGGGCAGCATGCAGGGTGGTCGTTTTCTTTCCCCACTCAAACAGTTTTATGATTGACTGATAAACATGGTACTATACATTTTTATCCATGAGGGACATAATAAAAACATCTGCATCTCTTACGGCTGTCCTGATCTGTTGTGTTCTTGCAGCGGGATGCTCGAAGTCAATACCGGCGGAAGTCGAACCGAATAACACCTTCAATACCGCAATGAAGCTTGAAGATAACGGCGCGGTGACAGGGTATTTCAACAGTGCCGATGATGTTGACTGTTA
>DAOSYC010000139.1:2344-9828 GCA_035380905.1 Spirochaetota bacterium
CCCGCTCTCTTGCGTTCCTTGAAGAAAAGGAGCCCAATGACGGCCATATCTCCGCGACACCTGTTACCGTGGGGAAGGAGATAAGCGGATATTTTTCACCGGTATATGACCGTCTGAATCAGAATGCCGACCATCCCTTCCGGGAGGAGGACTGGTATGCCCTTGACATTGTACTGGAGGGGGAAACGCCGTCCCTGATAGACGTGGAGCTTTCAGGGGTCCCCGGAGTGAATTCAGTCCTGTACGTATACAACGCGGCAATGGGTGAAGTGGGAGCCTATAATGTACATGGAATCGGGAAAGGGGAGTCTGCGAGGGGGATTGGTGTTACGGCTTCGGGTCGATATTATATTATGGTGACAACAGAAGGGTATCAGTCAAACTGTGATGTCCCTTATCAGATATACGTTTCTCAACGCCCCTATGACAGCACAATGGAGATGGAGCCGAACAATACCGTTGGTGACGCGAACCCGCTGCAGCAGAGTGAAATATCAGGAAAGATATTTCCCGGCGGCGATAAGGACATGTACAAAATACCCGGTCCCGGAAGGCCCACCATGTTTACCATAGAAGCGGCGCCCCCTGAGACGATTGATATAAGCGTGAATGTATATAATGAAGCGGGTGAAACAATTTCCGGGGCCAATCAGGGGAAAAAAGGTGTGCCGGAGATACTGCCCAACGTGTATGCGTCAAAGTCCCTTTACGTTGAAGTGCTTTCCCGGCGCGGTGATTCCGATGAGCAGGGAACGTACCGGCTGATGGTGTCATCGCAGCCCTATATTAACGGATATGAGATTGAGCCGAACGGCAAAAAGGCGTCAGCGACGGCGGTGAGCGCGGATACCGTGACCGGCTATACCTCATTTCAGGGGGACGTGGATTATTATTTTCTGGAATACCCGAAACGTAAAACCCTCCGGTTTACCGCGAAAGCTGCCCTTGGATCAAAAATCAAGGTTTCGGTCACTGATCCTCTGGGGTACATTATCCGGAGTGAACGGATCAGCGGTGATGCAGAAAAACGCTTCACGGAAATGATAGATGGAAAGGGGTACCTTATAATCGAGTCGCTTGAAGCCAATTACCGGGAACCATATACAATTGAGATCCAGGAGGAAAAATGAGACGGCCGGTATTATTAGTATTTCTTTTTATCGCAATGAGTATCTTCCATGCATGCTCTCTCCAGAAACTTGCTCCGGGTATAAAATCGTACAAAGAGCCTTCCGGATATAATGTGAAATTTAAAGCGTATACTGTAAATATATCAAATCCTGAAATTGACAGGCGGTGTTATTATAAAGTCTTTATTGACAAGATTGAAGCCGGGAGGACATCAACAGGGCTTGAGTCCCAGGTGGCGACATTTACCGCAAAGCTTTCAGTCAACCGCCACCTGATAAAGGTACAGAAGTGGGTCCTGAAACACAGGAGCGGTTCCTATGAGAAGCTGAACAATGTCGATCAGCCGAGACCGGATTTTCTTTATTTTGATGTTCCCGAAAACAGGATTGTGGTCATTACCCTTGTGAGTGATGCCGTTTCCGGGCGTTCAATGTTCGGCCTGGATTTTGAATATGATTAGGCCTTTATAAAAGAATAATGTTCGTGTGCGGTGCATAAAAAAGCCTCCCATCGGGGAGGCTTTTTCTATATGTGAAATGATATTCTATGGACTTTGGTTACAGCGTTTCTTCATCATCTGCCTTCTGTGATGCCTTCGAGACTGCACCACGGCTGCTGTAGTAATCCTGCAGCGCCCTGAAGGGTACAACATAATCCTGGCGGGCGTTCCACAGGATAAATCCCCTGATCCCCGCGTCATGGACAGCTTTCACCTGGGCGTTGATATATTTGTCGTACGAAAGGCCCGACATGGCGACGCGGATTTTAAATGCCTGTATCCAGGTCACAATTTCAGCCTTCTTCGTTCTGTCATTTGCCTTTTTCGAGGTGATAAATACCGTGTGATACGGATCAGACTGCAGTTTGCGGCTCCATGTATAGTGTGAGGGATACGCCATGGGGCAGATTATATCAACCACCTTGTCAAGCCCCTCCATTCTCTGGCCTATCGCGTCTGATTTGTTAAGGGGGATTCTGCCGAAAATATCAGCAGCAGTTCTAACATTATATTTTTTCAGCTGCTCCCTCGCATTCTGGAGAAACCCTTCAATAAACCTGTACCGTTCGGGAAGTGATACTCTTCCCCTTACGCTGTAGTCAGTGAACCGGATGTAGTCAAACTGGATTTCTTTGAATCCATTGATACATGCCTCCCTGGCAACAGTTAATCTGTTCTGTAAAAGGGATTCTGCAACAGGATAATGTTTCAGGCCGTCTGTAAATACAACAACCCGGGCAATCGGGTGGATACCGTTTTGAATACAGAGGTCAACATTTTCTTTCGAAATGGCGCAATGGGGGCTCCCGCCGCGCTGAACATCAATAACAAACGTATTGACATGTGATCGTTTTGCGCTGGAAATGAACTTCTTCAGTGTCGCGGTGTCCCGTCCGGAGCTGACAGTAAGATAAATACCTTTGTAGAATTCAGGGTACCGGTGTTCCACTGTGGTATTCCGGCTGACGGTTTGTTTCGCGGAAACCGCAGTGGCAGTACCGCCCTGGCTCCATATTTTATCCTTCACTTCAAATGAAAGGAGTACAACAATTACGGCCGGAATCAGTATCAGAAGCGTTTTTTTCATTCTATTTCACCTTTTTTTTCTTCTTGTTGTTTCAATTCTCGACATATACTGCCTGATTATATAGTGCGCCACTATACCGATTCGAACAATTAATTATCAATCATAATTTTTTTAACATTTTCCGGGGTTTTAAAAAAAATAATTGAAATAATTCTGATAATCCTATGGTGCACTATATATGGTGTGAGTGTATGTATTCAATGCGTTCCGGGTGCAGGGGCATATATTTTATTAAAAATATTGTATACTTTCTTAAATAAATTGTCATGGCTGTTGACGGGCGTTTTTATTTATTGTATCTTGTAAAAAGTATTTTCTCTTTTTTTTATTAATAGATTTTATCAATGAGGAAATACTGGTTATTGTAATCCCAGGTTATTAATTCCCTTCATTACATAGAGAAATATCAGCAGGTCTTTTGCGGGTTGTTATATAATGGAAAATAGTATCATGCATGTCCGGATTCATACTTTCCCTGATAATGATGGTATACATAATATATTACATGATTGTGTGTGTCTCATCTGCTATTACTCCATGTGCCGGGTATCAAATCAATAATTATATGTAAGGAGTCCATATGAGTTTACTCGAGAGAATTGAGAGTGATCTCCATGACGCAATAAAAAGTAAGGACGAGATTACTCTCAGGACGCTGCGTATGCTTAAGTCTGATGTTATGTATGAGAAGACAAAGGGCGAGGGTGACCTTTCAGAGGATAAAGTACTTGAGATTGTTACCAGGGCGTCAAAAAAGAGGAAGGAAGCTATCGGCGAATTTGAGAAGGCCGGAAGGAATGACCTCGCTGAACGTGAAAAGGAGGAACTTGCCGTAATAGAAACGTATCTCCCCGCGCAGCTCAGTGAAGAGGAAACTTCCGCCATAATTGACCGCATGATCGGGGAGATGGGAGAAGTCTCAAAAAAGGATTTCGGGAAAATAATGGGTCCCGTTATGAAAGAACTGAAGGGAAAGGTTGACGGTGGAATCGTAAAAAGGCTTCTTACGGAAAAACTGGACGCACTCTGAGGTATTCTTGTCAATTCCCCGTGAAACAATTGAGCAGATACGAGACCGTTCCAGGATTGAGGAGATTGTAAAAAATTACGTCCCCACATTGCAGAAAAGGGGCAGAAACTATATAGGCCTGTGCCCTTTTCATAAAGAAAAAACACCTTCCTTCACTGTTTCACCGGAAAAACAGATTTTTTACTGTTTTGGCTGCCATACCGGAGGAAATGTTTTTTCCTTTATTTCAAAAATGGAACGGCTGAATTTTCCCGAGAGTGTCAGGTTTCTCGGAAATCTTGCGGGTATTCAGGTACATGAAGACCGGAAGGATGAAGGTGCGGAGAAAAGGGAATATCTCCTTAAAATAAACAGATATGCGATGAACCTTTATCATAAATGCCTTAAATCTGATGAAAGCAAAGGAGCCATGGAGTATGCCCTGGGAAGGGGCCTTTCTGAAGAGAGTATAGATGCGTTTATGGTGGGATATGCCCCTGATTCCTGGGATTTTCTGATCAGGCACCTTCAAAAGAGAAAAATATCACTTCCAAATGCCTCAGAAGCGGCGTTGATAATTCCCTCGAAAAACAGGGAAGGGGGCGGTTTTTATGACAGGTTCAGGGGACGGCTCATGTTTCCAATTTTTAACCTGTCCGGTGATGTGATTGCCTTCGGCGGGCGGATTCTCGGCAGCGGTGAGCCGAAATACCTGAATTCACCGGAATATGAGCTGTTTTCCAAAAGTGCGGTGCTCTATGGTCTGAATGCAGCTCGGGAGCATATTATTGATCTGCAGCGGGCAATTGTTGTTGAGGGATATCTTGACGTTATAGGGTGCCATCAGAACGGCATACGGAACGTTGTGGCGCCCCTCGGGACCGCATTGACGGAACAGCAGGTTACGGTGCTTTCCCGGTACTGTAAGGAGATAGTGTTGCTTTTTGACGCTGACTCTGCGGGGATAAAGGCTTCTCTCAGGTCCCTTGATATTGTGGATACTAAAAATGTTGACGTCAGGGTGGCCATGCTGCCCGATGGTGACCCGTTTGAATATATAACAGAGAAAGGCGCCCGTCAGTTCATGGCGGTTGTTGATTCGTCTATCGGGCCGGTCGATTTTAAAATCAGCAGGGTTTTAGCGGAATCCAGAAATTTTGATGCGCTGAAAAAACTGTTTTTGCTGTTTGATGTGATTAAAGATGTGCGGTATGAGACAGAGCGTAACCGCTACCTGAAGAAAATCAGTTCTATGCTGAACCTGGATGAACATTCGGTCCTTTCCGATTATGAAAAGTTTTCACGGGGATTGCGTGAGCCGAAGCACTATACGGCAGAACCGGAAAAACCCGCCGGAAAGGACAGTTATCTTGTAAGGAGCTACCGGGAGCTTGTGGGGCTCATTCTTTTGTATCCGGAGATGACAGAGCAGGCTGTAATTGATTTTTCCGCGGAGGAAATTACGGACCCTGTAACGAAGAATGTGTTTACCATGATAACATCACTCTATTCGGAGGGTAAAACAATATCAGTTGACAGTATGTTCGACTATTTTCCGTCCGGAGACGAAAACAGGTTTCTTGAAACAATTCTCGCAAAAAATTTTGAATCGATCAACTATAAGGACGCGTATACCGAAATTTATATTAACATCAAGTTATATAATATTAATAATAAAATTGAGCGGTATGTAGAGCTTATACGAAATTCACAGGACAGCGATACCCGTGAATATCTCACGGAAGTGGAAGTCCTGAGGCGGGATAAGGAAAAGCTTCTTTCTTATATACATAACAGGCATTAGGCGTTTTTTTTCTGAACAGATGCCGTCTGTGTGGTACTATGATGTATTTGGATCCGGTCCCGCATTTCCGCCGGCGCTGTTGCGCTGTATGCTGAGTACAATTGTCTGGTTTCGGGCATCAAAAGTGGCTATGCCATTATCAATATATTATTATAAATAAAAAAGGATACAACTATTATGGGCAAAAGTGAGCTTGTTTTAGAAAACATACCCGAGGTGAAAAAGCTGATCCAGCTCGGGAAGTCCAACGGGGAAATCACCTATGACGAAATCAATGATACTCTCCCGGACAAGCTTCTGAATTCTGAAAAGATTGACGATATCTTTATACTCCTCAATCAGCTCGGTGTCGAGGTTGTTGAAGAATCTACGCGGAAAAGCCCGGTAATAGCAACCGCCAAGAAGAAATCAAGTACTGTGACAAAGAAGTCCTCAACAACAAGCGCGTCCCAGGATTCCTCCTATCTCGATGATCCTATTCGTTTATATCTTAAGGAGATCGGACGGGTGTCGCTCCTCTCGGGAGACCAGGAGGTTGATCTTGCCAAGAGAATCGAAGAGGGGGAGATCCTCATTGAAAACGCTGTCCTGGAGTCTACACTTCTTGTAAATGAACTGATAAAAAATCATAACAAGGTCAAGAGCGGCAAAATTAAGCTTACCGATATATTGAAGTTCAACAGGCTGTATTACCTGTCATCGGTGGATGTGAAAAGTCTCGATAAAAAATATACCGAAAAGATGACCATTATCATCGCTGAGGATAAAAAGAAAATTCAGCTCGAAAACAAGATGAAAAAGCTTGAGCCTGAGTCTCCCAAAGCTGAGGAGCTGCAGGTGAAAATTAACGAATCCATGGACGCGATCCATAAAGCCGTGGTTGAAGTCGGTATAAGCGAAAATGAAATATCAAAACTGTCGAACAAAATACAGTCGATGGTGGCGAGAATCCGCGACACACAGAAATTTTTCACTGAAATTGAAGGTGAATACAGGAAGGAGCTGAAGGAGCTGAAACACCTTGCGCGGAAAATTGAAAAAGGTGAGAGCGTCAAAAAGATCCTCGGTGAACTGAATGTAACCAGTAAGGATGAAGTGCTGAACCTCGTAAAGGACATCCGGAATAATGAGCGGAAAATCAGGCGAATTGAACAGGAAGCCGGCACTGCTGCTGACGAAATCCTGAAGTGGGGACGGCAGATTGATATGGGGCAGCGTAAAATATCAATCGCGAAGAAGGAGCTTATCAACGCGAACCTCCGTCTTGTCGTTTCAATCGCGAAGAAATATGCCAACAGGGGCATGCACTTTTTTGACCTCATTCAAGAGGGAAATATCGGCCTTATCAAGGCTGTGGATAAATTTGAATACCGGAAAGGGTACAAGTTCTCGACATACGCCACATGGTGGATCCGGCAGGCTATTACCAGGGCCATATCCGATCAGGCGCGGACAATCCGTGTTCCGGTACACATGATTGAGCAGATCAACAAGGTTATGCGTGAAACAAGGCTCTTCCAGCAGGAATTCGGGCGTGAACCCACCGCCGAAGAGCTTGCCGACCGTCTCGGATGGGTGATGAATAAGGTGAAAGCGGTTAAGAATGTCGCCCGTGAGCCGATTTCCCTTGAAACCCCTGTGGGCGAAGAGGAGGATTCACTTCTCGGGGATTTCATCGAAGACAAGGAGGTTGACTCACCCGCGAATACTGCCGCGTACCGCCTTCTTCATGAGCAGATCAACAGTGTGCTGAAGACGCTTCCCGCACGTGAGCAGAAGGTCATCCGTATGCGTTTCGGTCTTGATGACGGATATTCACATACCCTTGAAGAGGTCGGTTATGTATTCAAGGTCACTAGGGAGCGTATCAGGCAGATTGAGGCAAAGGCCCTCAGGAGGCTGCGTCACCCCACCAGGGCACGGAAGTTGAAAGATTATCTCGATTATATGTAGT
>DAOSYC010000140.1:0-9810 GCA_035380905.1 Spirochaetota bacterium
CTGTCGCGGATACAGCTCCATGAAGCATCACACCCCGTTCCCGATGAATCATGTGTAACAGGTGCAGAAAAGCTTTTTGAACTTGCCGATAATGCGGGGCCTGAAGATCTCATCATCGCAGTTATTTCCGGAGGAGGTTCCTCCCTCCTGGCACTCCCCCCGGGAAACATTACTCTCGAAGACAAACGCACCGCAACCGGCCTTCTTCTGCGAAGCGGCGCCTCAATACATGAAATGAATACCGTGCGGAAACATATCTCACAGATAAAAGGCGGGAACCTCGCGCGTGCGGCATTTCCCGCTGCGGTACTGGTCCTTTCGATTTCTGATGTTGTCGGGGACAATCCTGATGTTATCGCTTCAGGGCCGTTTACTCCTGACACAACAACATACAGTGAAGCCCTTGACGTAATTAAGCGGTACGACCTGTACACCGATATGCCTGATTCAGTCCTTGCACATCTTGAACTGGGCGCTTCAGGAAATATTCCGGAAACCCCGAAGCCCGGGGATCCGGTCTTCAGCAATGTGCAGAACCGCATCATTGCTTCAAACATTGTTTCACTTGAAGCCGCACGTGAAGAGGCTCTCCGTCTTGGCTACAACACAATTATTCTTTCATCTGCCATTGAAGGTGATACCGCTGATACCGCCGCGTGGCACGCAGCAGTACTCCACGAGGTACTTGCATCGTCAAACCCGCTTCCCCGCCCCTGCTGCATTCTGAGCGGCGGTGAAACAACTGTCCGTGTCAAAGGCACAGGCCTCGGCGGCAGAAACATGGAATTCGCGCTCCACATGGCGCGGCATCTCAGGGGAACATCTGATGCTGCCGCGGGAAGCATCGGAACAGACGGTACCGACGGCCCCACTGACGCCGCCGGCGCAATCGCCGACGGTACGACTGTTGACCGTGGATACGCGAAGGGCCTCGACATCCGGGAATATGCAGATCGAAACGATTCCTACAATTACTTTGACGCGCTTGGAGACCTTATCCGGACCGGCCCCATAAACACAAATGTGATGGACGTACGGGTGTTGATCGCGAGGTAGGAATCCCCTTCTCCCGTCCGGCGTTACTGCAGCCGGAAACTGATAGTGCCGCCGTGTCTGAGGAGCTCAATCTTTTTATGCTTTATAAGATACTGGAGCGTGGTCTGAACCCATCCCTCTGCCGCCATGCGCTTAATCAGTCCAGCCCCGGGATACAGTTTTTCCAGAATATCCCTGAACACAATACCCTTGTGTCCGCTATCCGCAACGATATCACGTACCTGCCCGGTCCTTGCGCTGCGGATATCCAGAAGCTCCTGAATACGTTCAACGGGATTTGCAACAGGGCTGCCGTGGGCGCTCAGGACAAGCTTCAGTCCCGGGAGGTCCCTCATTCTAACGAGAGATTTCATATATGAGTCAAGGTCCGACTTCGGGGGCCCCAGCCATGTAGTCATGGAGCGCATTATATTGTCCCCGGCAAACAGTATCCCCCGCAGCGGGTCATAGAGGGCGATATGGTCCTCCGCATGACCCGGAACATGCAGCACGTTCCAGGACTCACCGTTTACCGGAATACTGCCGTTTTCCTCAATCACAATATCGGGATTATCCAGGAAGGATGTTCCATACAGATGTTCATAATACCTGTTTATCGGCTGCCGCAGGAAATTCATGATGTTCCTCGTAACCGCCGAAGGATAGGCCATCTCCCACCATTCATCCTCCGTGTGGTATGAATCACGGTACCGCTCCTTCGTGGCAATCATCTCCGCGGACCGCTGCGTCATCATGACCCGGAACCCCAGTGTATCGCGGAGGCCCCGGAGGCCAGCAAAGTGATCAGGATGAGCGTGACTCAGGAGGACCCGTGACACCGAGAAGTCACGGCCTTCACGCCGGTACTGTTCCTGTATCGCCCCGAAATCTGTAACGAATCTCCTTACAGCGCCCCTGTTCCCGTATCCCCCGTCAAATACTATTCCATTGCTCCCCGCCACAACATAGATATTAATAGGAGGTTTCAGCAGACCGAGGGCACCTGTCTCTGTTATTTTAAATATCCCCGGGAAAACTTCAATTGTCATAACAATATCATTGTACACGCTTAAGAAGTATTACAGTAAGGTCATCCATTAATTCATGTGTCCCGCAATAGGAATAAAAACGGTCAACAATCACATCAAGGGCCTGTTTCGCGCTCCATTCCGGAGACAATGCACGGAACACCTCTATCATCTGCTCCATCCCGTAACAGTCACCCTCCATATTGCACCCGTCAAGGAGGCAATCTGAATACAGCAAAATAAAATCACCCTTATCGACGTGAAAGGTCAGGATATCATACTGTCCTTCAAGGGATTTAATCCCCAGGAACCGCCCGTTACGGAAGTGTTCGTCACTTCCTATTTTTTTTACATCCCCCGAAGATGCTTCCCGGACCATAATATGCGGATGCGCGGCATTGACGTATTCCACGATGTTATCGTGAAAACGCAGAAGGACTCCGGTAAGATAATTATCCACATGTTCCAGTTCCGCGATAAGGTCCCCATTGATATTTTCAAGTACCGTATTCAGGGGCTCCTTCATCCGGGTGGTGAAATTACGGAAAATAATTGATTTCGCAAGCATTGTCACAAGCCCTGACGCGATGCCGTGCCCTGATACATCAAATAGCGCGACTCCGGAGAGGGTATTACCGGTCATGTAAAAATCAAACAGGTCACCTGATACTCCCATCATGGGATGAAACACAAAAGCCGCCTCCCATTCCTCAGTGACGGGGGGGGTCTTGGGGAAATAATTTTTCTGCACGTTGGCAGCCATTTTCATGTCCCTGTCGGCAATCCGCTTCGCGTCCTCCAGATGTTCACTGTATTCCCGGTTAATCCGTATAAGGCGCGCCCTTTCAAGGGATTTATTGATCGCGTGGTCAAGGACGCTCAAATCATGTATGGGCTTGAGGATATAATCCCATGCCCCCAGGCGCATGGCCTTCACCGCGTCACTGATGTCGCCTGTTCCGGATACAACTATCACGGGTGTCACCATCGATATCGCGGTAATTTCGTATATCACCTCCTCGCCGTTCATAACCGGCATTCTCAGGTCGGTAAGTACTATGTCCGGATGATGTTTTCTGAAAAGTGAAAGTCCTTCCAGGCCGTCACCTGCGGTATACACAGTATACCCGCAGTCTTCCAGATAGGCAGACATGTTTTCACGCAGCACCGTTTCATCTTCAATGACGAGTATCCGCACGGCATTCTGAGCATTTTTTTCGTCTTCATGTTCCGGTATTGTTTTATTCACTGCAGTTTCAGGCCCTTTCACCCATTATAATTTTCCTGAATAGTGCGTATTGAGACAGTATTGCCTGCCGGCAATAGTATCGTAATACTTTTTCAATTATACAGAGATAATCCGTGAAGTCAATTCCTAAATGATTGAGGTTTTACCGGTAAAGATTATGCGTTCCGGTTGAAACAAAAATAGCAGATTAAAAAATTTTTTTGTCAGCTGAGACCGTTATTTCACACTTCTATATAACCGCATCAACTTACTATATTTCAACAATATCCGGAGGACCGTTCATGAGTAAACCATTTACCTTAAAAATTTTTGCTGTTCTACTTCTTCTTTTCAGTATTACCGCTTCAGGATGTTTTTCTGATGAAAGTGACGATTTTATTGGTGACTTTGAAATCGATGTCCAATTTCCTGCAAACATGGCGGGAGAAACACTGTATGCCGCGGTATATTACTCAATGCCCTCAACAAGCAGCACCCCCGACAAGCAATCAACGTATACTATTCCGACAAATGACGCGGGCTACCATACGTTCAGCTTTCTCGATGTTACATCTGAATCTGTATATGCCGGAGCTTTCATTGATGAAAACTCAAATGGAATACCCGGCATCGGTGAATACGGCGAATTTTATAATAACCAGTATCAGGTCAGCACCTTCAGTCCGACACCGGTACAACTCAGCTCCGATTCCATTTCTTCGGTTTTGATTACAATTGCAAACCGTATAGGTTTCTAACGAAGCCGCCGCCCGTTCATAACGGGCGGTTACATTTCATCAAAACTTCAGGAAGCGATCTGTAATTTAACGGATTGTATATTTCTCCGAATTAACCAGACATCAACATCTTGACATTTTTATATTTTTGTAGTATCTTATCATATATTTTAGATGTTCCCTGTTCACAAAACAATAATTATCCGGATGGTAATTATTTTGAATAAATCACCTGACATTTCTCATTTCACTGACGAAAGCAGACATGCCTCCCCGCTGCAACAGCACCATGAATCAGGTAATGATATTGTACTGCAGAAAAAATATATGGACATCCTTCAAAATATCAGCGAAGGATATTACGAAACTGATTTACACGGAAATCTCACATTCTTCAATGACTCCCTGTGCAGAATTCTCGGCTACGATAAAAACGACCTTACGGGAATGAATTACAAAACATTTACTGTGGGCAATGACCATCATAATGTCTTTGAAGCATTTCATAACGTATACACTTCCGGGAAAGGCATTGAGCTGTTTGAATGGAACATAAAAAGAAAGAATGGATTAATCCGACATGTTGAAGCATCAGCATTTCCAATAATAACTGCAGATGGAGCAGTAACAGGATTCAGTGGAATTATTAAGGATGTTACGAAAAGAAAGAACGCTGAAAACGCATTAAAACAACGTAATGAAGAATACCGCCATCTGGTTGAGAACTCAAGCTATATCATATTTTCTGTTGATACAGACCTGAATGTTACGTCAGTTAACCCCATAATTCAGCATAAACTCGGATTCATAGAAGAAGACATGAAAGGGAAATCCATCAAGGACATCCTTTACCGTGACCCTGAAGATATAAATAACATTATTGCCGGCACATTCGTGCAGAATTTTGAAATGGTTTTATTTCACGAGATGAAAGATATACAATTTAAGGCGGTGTGCAGGCACAAATATCTTAATGAACCGGTAACACTTCAATTCAAAATTGACCCCATCATCACTGACAACAGGGTTACGGGAATAATCGGGTTTGCCTCACATCCTTCCGAGGACCCTCTTCAGGAATATGCCACCGAATATCACGTCATCTATGAAATTGAAAACAAATTGATCATAGCAGAGGAAATCAGTCACCGCCTTACCCGGGACCTGTTCAATCATCTCCCCATGGAACAGATCAACATGGTACGTCTCGGAGTCCGGGAAATGCTGATCAACGCAATTGAACACGGAAACCTGGAAATCACATTTGATGAAAAATCAGAAGCAAAATACTTCTCAGCGTATATAGGCCTTATTTCTGAACGGCGTCTGCTTCCTGAACATACAGGGAAAAAAGTGTTCATTGATTATCATCTCACCCGTGATCGTGTGCAATACATTATACGTGACCGGGGAAAAGGCTTCAACTATCCCGATTTCCTCAACACTTCGAACAGACCTGAAGATACCGTGCTTCTGCATCACGGGCGCGGTATTGCGATGACAATGAAGTCCTTTGACGCTGTATCATATAACAAAGCCGGCAATGAAGTTACCCTTATAAAATACTTCAGGAAATAACACTCCCTGCAGATATTACACATTCCGCTGTTGACAAACCATGGTAAAGAGTATATCATTACCTGACATTCATGGCACTGCAATGCGCTGGTGCATCAAAGGCTGAAAAATAGCGGGGTGATACAATGAGGATTCTTATAACCGGAGGACTGGGCTTCGTCGGCAGGCAGCTTACCACGGAATTCCTCACCCGGGGTGACCGGGTAACCATAGTAGACCTTCCTTCACAGCAAACCGTATTCACACAGGACACCCTTACATATATTTCTGCAGACACAACAGTACCCGGTGAATGGCAAAAAAGTGTCGTTGAGGCCGATATAGTAATAAACCTTGCCGGTGTCACAATATTCAAGCGATGGACCACTGCATTCAAGGAAAAAATATATAACAGCCGTATCCTCACGACCCGCAATATCGCGGAAGTACTACCAAAAGGGAAAGACATGACCTTCATCAGCACATCCGCCGTGGGATACTACGGCTGGCGCGGCAGCGAAAAACTCACGGAAGGCGATACCCCGGGTAATGATTTCCTTTCACATGTATGCCAGGATTGGGAACAGGAGGCGCTTCGCGGCCGGAAAAACGGGGTACGTGTGGTCATCACACGTTTCGGTATTGTGCTGGGAAAATCAGGAGGAGTCCTTGGGACAATGATTCCGCTTTTTAAATTCTTTGCCGGAGGCAGACTGGGAACGGGCTCTCAGTGGTTCACATGGGTCCACGGCAAAGACCTTGTTGCCGGAATACTGTATATACTCGATACACCTTCAATAAAAGGCCCGGTGAACCTCTGTGCGCCGAATCCCGTGACAAACCACACACTGACACGGACCCTCGGGAAAATAATGCACCGCCCGTCACTCTTACCGGTGCCTTCATTCGCGCTGAAACTTGTTCTCGGAGAATTTGCGGACAATATCCTCAGGGGCCAGCGTGTCATTCCTGAAAAAATTCAGAAAGCCGGATTTGAATTCAAATACCGGGAAATTGAATCAGCTTTGAGAGAAATTCTACAAAAATAACAACTTTTCGTCATTTTATTCTTGACGATATCAATTCGCCCATCTATGAATATCATTGATGATTAAAAATTATGGATGCTTTCATCACTTTTACTCAATAAAAAATATATAGATATTTTTCATTATTCATATCATACCCCGATATTATTATACTGTTACATGTTCCGTTCAATGGCGCATATGCCTGTTATGCTTGTTTCACCCCTGTACTCCGGGCCAGTGAACTGTCAGCCGGATTATAGTGCTGATCTTTACTATTGTCGATATGCCCCCGCTCCGCCGCTGCGGCGGATTAAATAAAATTGTGTATCAGGAGGTCCCCATGTTCGGACTTGGTGACGGATGGGTTTTCAGTGCATATATGCTCTGCATCGCAAGCTCAATTCTATGCGTCGTATACGGGATTCTGAAATGGAACAGTGACGGCGATACGGTGAAAGACCTGGAGCAGGAGCACTGGGTTGAAGATGAAATTAAAATTGAAAAACAGCTTTAGGAGGCCGGTATGACTATTTCTCTTGTTGTTCTGTACCTGCTGATAATTGCGTTCCTGGGATACCTTGGTTACCGGAAAACCCATGGTGCGTCTGATTATCTTGTTGCAGGCCGTGATATACACCCGTACATAATGGCCCTTTCCTACGGCGCTACATTTATCAGTACTTCCGCAATTGTTGGTTTCGGCGGAGCCGCCAGTGTATTTGGTATGGGAATCCTGTGGCTGACTGTCCTCAACATCTTTGTTGGTATTTTTATCGCATTCGTGTTTTTCGGTAAACGTACACGCATTATGGGCTATCACCTTCAGGCGCACACATTTCCTGAATTTCTTGGAAGACGTTTTCAGTCGCCCTTTATGCAGAAATTTGCCGGAATGATAATATTTTTATTCATGCCGCTCTATGCAGGTGTGGTTTTAATCGGCGCTGCGAAGTTTATTCAGCACCAGTTTAATATCGACTACACAACAGCGCTTTTCTTTTTTACCCTCATAATTGCGGTATACGTAATCATGGGAGGCCTGAAAGGTGTTATGTACACAGACGCGTTTCAGGGTACCATAATGTTCGTCGGCATGCTGGTTCTGCTGATTTACACATATTATACCCTCGGAGGGTTCATTGACGCTCACAGCGCCCTCACCGCAATGCCGGTCCCTCCACCCCTTGCGGCAAAGGGACATACGGGATGGACCTCAATGCCGTCATTCGGCTCTGAATTCTGGTGGGTACTTGTATCTACAATCGTTATGGGAGTCGGTATCGGCGTGCTCGCCCAGCCGCAGCTCGTTGTCCGCTTTATGACTGTGAAAAGCAACAGGGAGCTGAACCGTGCAATCCTTGTGGGAGGCGTGTTTATCCTCCTTATGACCGGGGTGGCATTTATTTCCGGTTCACTGTCCAATGTATTCTTTTCAAAAAATGTAAACAATATTGAATTCTGCCAGATCACCGGCGCGATCATGGAAGTATGTCCCGGCAAAAAAATTGTAACGGTGTCCGCTGAGAACCTTGCACGCATCAGGGCCCAGCACCCCGGCGCACAGATCAATGATGAAATTGACCTTCACCAGGGAAGGCCCCATGTTCCCACGAGGAACGGTTCCATTTCAATTGTCGCCGCGGGAGGAAATGTTGCAACGGTAATACCCCAGTATATAAAACAATCGATGCCGAAATGGTTCGGCCTCCTCTTTATGCTTACCCTCCTTGCCGCCGCCATGTCGACCCTCAGTTCCCAGTTCCATGCAATGGGTACTGCCGTGGGGAGGGACTTTTACGAGCAGATCGTAAAGGATAAAACCGAAGCGGAGGAACGGAGTGTTTTCATAAGCAAAATAGGAATCGGTGTCACTATACTTGTGAGCGTGCTCCTCGCGTATATACTTCCCAAGGTATATATCAGGGGTGAAGCAATCATCGCGCGCGGTACCGCGATCTTTTTCGGTCTCTGCGCAGGCAGTTTTCTTCCTGCATATCTCGGAGCACTCTATTTCAAAAAAATCACGAAAGCCGGCGCCCTTGCGGGAATGATCGGAGGTTTCTCTGTCGCGTCGTTCTGGCTCCTCTTTGTCCATGCGGCAGAGTCATCAGTGATAGGCCTTTCCATGGCGCTTTTCGGAAGGCCCGCGCTCTTTGGTAAAACCCTTGGAATAGTTGATCCGATGTTCATCGCGCTGCCGGTGTCAATAATTCTTACTGTCGCGGTATCGTTTTTTTCACAGAAACCGGACGCTGAACATGTTGACAAATGCTTTAAAAATATTTAACAGTGAACAATTGTGGGACCGCCGGTGAAACATATATACCGGCGGTTTTAATATATACAGTTGTACAGTTCCACAATGAAGGGGATGTCCCTTCACAATAAATTGTAATGAAAGGAGTTACTCATGCGCAAAGGATTATGTTTCGTATTCCTTCTGGCTTCAGTCATGAGCTTCTGTTTCGCAAACGCCCTCAGCGCGGCGGAAACCGGACCGGAAAAAATCATGATCTACCAGGGGACAGACTGGCAGGCACAGCTTTACGGATTTGTCAAACTTGATGCAGTTTTCAATGACTCAGCAGTACTGAACCCGGAATGTCCGTTCTGGGCTTTCTCGGATGACACACCGAACCATCAGACACCATCGGAGGAGGATGGCTCTCTGACATTTTCAGCCCGGACCTCCCGCCTGGGATTTCACATATGGGGCCCCACAGCCCTCGGCGCGAAGACCCATGCACGTTTTGAATTTGACTTCTGGGGCGGTCAGCCCGATGCCGGCACATCCGCACGGCAGTCAGAAATGCGGCTCCGCCTTGCATATATTGAGCTCCTCTGGCCCACAAAGACCTATATCCTTGCGGGAAACAACTGGATGCTCGGTACACCGCTCTACGCACTGCCTGACATGCTCACTTTTATTCCTCTCGCGGGAGCGGGCCTTCTCTTTATGAGAGAGCCCCAGGTAGCCATCGGCCAAACTATTGGAAACAACACCTTCAGTGTCACCATTGAGGCCTCAATATCACGGGCCCAGGGAAATGACGGATCTGGATCATCAGCAGACTTCTACAATCCCGGCCCCCGAAGCACTTCAAGCGACAACCAGCTTGATAAAACAGGGGTCGGCGAGGCAAGCGAACAGCCTTCATACAAAGGGCGAATCACCTTCCGCCTGAACCCGGCAC
>DAOSYC010000141.1:0-6855 GCA_035380905.1 Spirochaetota bacterium
CCCCTTTCATGGAATGTTCTGTATGGATGAAGGGGACAGACGGAGAAATTGTTCTCCATGAGGAGGCGCTCTTTCCAGAAAAACCGCTCCGGGGGAGAGGAGCAGTATTCAGTAAAATTATTCCATTATTCAAAAAACTCGGCGTATTCTCCTGAGAGCATTGCCTTGTTCACTTCGAAATACTCCACAAGGATGTTGTCGGGAGCGGGAACCATAATATATTTGATGTATCCGTTGTCGGTAATTTCCTTTTTAAAGACAATACCTTTCCGCTTCATGCGTTCGACATTACTTTCAATATCATCAGTTTGCACAGCGAAATGATGAATGCTGCCGCGTCCCGAATCGCGCGGAGGCTGGTCATAAATAATCAGGCGGCCGTTTCCTATAACCATGAGGACATTCCGGGCCCCGGCAATCTCGGTGTCCATCACAACACGCCCGCCAAACATTTCCTGATAGAAACGGATACTCTTTTCAATATCCGATGCAAATATCTGTACATGATGAAGATGGTTCGCCATAATTTCCTCTCAGTGTTTGTGGTAATAGAATACACACAGCGATGTACAATTTCAAGTCAGTTCCGGAAACCCTGTTAGCCCGCACCTCGCGGCCCCCTGTGTATAAAACGGCACGGCCCTGGGGCCGTGCCGTGCACTGCATGACTGAAATATTCAATCAGTATATTACGATGCGAAACTGTCGTCAGAAATTTTGAGACATGTGAGGTCTTCAGACTTGATCGACTCTGCAAGCGATTTTGCCCCGGGGAGCACATGCTTCGCATAATAACGGGCGCTGTGGATTTTTCCATCATAGAACGCTGCGTCCTTATGCTCGCTGATAAACGCCCGCACTGCCTTCTTGTCGGACGCATCAACATTGTTTTCCTTGTATATTTCCTCAAGTTTTCTTGAAGCAATACCGGCCTGCCAGAAGAGAAGCCATCCGAAGGTGATATTACCCATGAGGTTAAGGAACGGATATGAGTTTGCCACGGGAATCATAAATTTCCCTTCTTTGCCGCACTGCGCGAAGTACATACCCATTTCACCAAGAAGGTTCACTGAATCCAGCACTTCCTTTGAAATATCCGCAAGGGCTTCAATGTCTTTATAGTCCGCAAGGGTCTTGTTCATTTCTCCAAGGAAGTTAATGAAATTCGCCCCTTTCTTCTGGTTCATCTTTCTTCCCACGAGGTCAAGGGACTGGATACCGTTTGTTCCCTCATAAAGAGAGGCGATCTTCAGGTCACGCATGAACTGCTCAACAGGATAATCCTGGCAGTATCCGTATCCGCCATAAATCTGAATCGCGAGTTCAGTTACCCTGAAACCCATGTCAGTGTTGTAGGCTTTTGCAATAGGAACAATCAGTTCCATAATTCCGTGCCATTTTTCAGCTTCTTCACCTTCTGAAGCCTCCTTTCTGTCAATTGCGTATGAGCAGAGGTATACAAGGGCACGCATCGCCTCAACATGGGACTTCATCCAGAGAAGCATTCTTCTCACGTCGGGGTGGTTGATAATAGCAACAGGCTTGGCATCAGGGTTCATCATGTCCTTGATGCTGGTGCTCTGTACACGCTCTTTCGCGTAGTTAAGTGCGTGCAGATACGCGACAGATGCGGTACCGGCTCCCTGGAGGCCCATTCCGATACGGGCTTCATTCATCATCTGGAACATGATCTTCATACCCTGGCGCTCTTCACCGAGAAGCTCGCCGTAGCAGTTTCCGTTATCGCCGAAGCTCATTGAGCAGGTAGCGCTTCCCTTAAGGCCCATCTTGTGTTCGATACCGGTAACATGAACATCGTTCCGTTCGCCAAGTGATCCGTCTTCATTCACCATGAACTTAGGCACCAGGAAGATAGAAATCCCCTTTGTCCCTGCAGGATCGCCTTCAATACGTGCGAGAACAGGGTGTACAACATTCGAAAAAAGATCGTTGTCAGCACCGGAAATGAAAATCTTCTGGCCGCTGATTTTATAGGAGCCGTCAGGCTGTTTTACAGCTTTTGTCTTCAGTGCGCCAACATCAGAACCGGCATCGGGCTCGGTGAGGACCATAGTACCGCCCCATTCCCCTGCGTACATTTTGTCCATATATTTGCGTTTTTGTGCTTCAGTTCCGTGAACATCGATAAGGTGGGCGGCGCCAACTGCAGCTTCCGGATACAGCACAAAACCCATGTTATATACATAGTATTCACGAGCAGCAACATCAACAACATAAGGAAAACCCTGACCACCCTCTTCCGGGGACACTGCCATGGTAAAAAGTCCGCTGTCATTCATAACCTTGTGAAGTTTCTTGTAACACTCGGGAATTTTGACGCTGCCATCCGCGTACTGTGCGCCAACTCTGTCGCCTTCTGTATACGCCGGAAGACCTTCCTCTTCACATATCTGCTGCATCAGGTCAATGGCCATATCAAACACATCTTTTGAAAGTTCCTTGAACTTTTCTGTCTCAAAGAGATCCTGGATTTTCAGCATTTCATACAGAACAAAATCCTGGTCCCTGCGATCAACGATTAATCCCATATCTTATTCTCCTGTTTAATTAAATGGTTATAGTATTACGGGTATATAATAGTTACATTTTTATCGCATTATTCACATAATACAAAAAAATGTACACTATAATTATGATTTCCGTGTATATGTTCAAATTTCCGCTCCTGCTGTCAAAAAGATACATAATCAGGAAGCGAGGAAAAGCTTTCCACGTCAATCAGCGCCACAGTAATGAGATGTAGACTTTCGGTCAAACAAATTATAACGTATACATGATTTAAGGGTCTAACTTCAAGGATGAAATTCGGGAAATAATGCAGCAGCATACGACGCAAACCATGAGTATTTTCGGAGACCGAACCTGGATTCGAATGGAATAACCTGCGGGGGGTTTTGAGCACGTATCTGCAACACAGAATTATAACGGGAATTCAACAATACTTCTTGTGCCGTTACTACTTCTAATGGAAAAAGTACCGTTGATCTGCATGGTGAGCATTTTTACCAGCGTAAGGCCAAAGCCCTGTGGATTTTCAGTATCAAGATCAGGAGGAAGGCCTCTGCCGTTATCCTCGACAATCATAGTGATCTTTTCACTATTTTTGGAAACCTTTATTGTAATCCGGGCATCGAGGGTGTCGTTAAAAGCATATTTCATAATATTGGTAAGCAACTCTGTCAAAATTATGCCCAGTGGAAATACAATTTTAGAATGGAGTGTTATTTCTTCAATATCTTCATCAAGCCGTATGACAAAATCATGCTGATGAATTGATACAATAGATTCTGTCAGATCAATAAAATATTTTTTTATTTCAATAGTATCATAGTGTTCAGTTATAAGTAATTTATCATATAACAGTTTATTACTTAAAATAAAACCTATTATATCCTGCAGCACTTCATCGAGATTTTTACCCTTTGACGACCGGGCTTTCAGGGACAGCAGGCTTGCCATCGAAGAAAGAGTATTTTTAATCCGATGATGTGCTTCTTTTAATAAAATATCCTTTTCCTCCAGGAGTCTTTTTACCTCCTCCTCTGCCTTTTTCTGTTTCGTGATATCCTGAACAAGGGCAGTGAAAGCTTTCACTGCGCGTGTCTCTTCAATGTGGGGAATATAGGATGCGCGAACAGCACGTATCTCACCCTCTCCATCCCTCGAAATATTTTCGTAGGAAATCTCTTTCCCCTTTAAAACCAGATCAATATTATTTTTGACACCCTCCCTGGACTCCGGAGAGATAATATCCATAATATGCCTGCCGACAATTTCATCCCTGGCTTTTCCATACCAGTCTGCATATCTTTTATTAACATAGAGAAATTGCAGGTCGGAATTAACATGAGATATAAGGACCGGGAGACTGTCCGTAATTAAGGAAAGCTGCTCTTCGCTTGCCTTTAATTCCTGTTCCTTCCTGACTACATTCTGCTGAGATTCTTTGAGCCTGAAGGCCATCTTTATAGACGCGATAAGAACAGCCTCACCGGCATTTTTGACAATATAGCCGTAAGAAGTGATCCCTTCGGTTTTTTCAACAACATCACGTTCAGTATGGGAGGAGAGAAAAATGACCGGAATATCATAACGGCTCATTATAATATCTGCCGCTGAAGTGCCGTCCATTCCAGGGCCAAGATTGATATCCATCAAAATAAGGTCAACATGACTGCTGTTAATGATTCGGATAGCCTCTTCACCTGAAGGCGCAATAATGACATTATAGCCATATGTTCCAATAATAGCTTTTTCCTCTAACGCTATTATCATCTCATCTTCAACAAGAAGTATTGTTTTCGAATTATGATTTTTGATCATATCTATAAAACCAGGACATACCTTTTTTTTAATAATATATAGCTATCTTTATACATGTAATTATTTAATTCAATTACTAATTAAATTTATACAAGCCCGTTTCGGTGGATTTTTTGCATGGATAAAGAATACCGGTTTGTAACATTTTATCAGAGGGTTTCACAAGACCGTTTCGATACTCCGTGAAAGCTGGTATGTTTCATGTATCAGGGGATAGTCCCAGCATCCCCTTTGATGAATTTTTTTCCCGCCAAAGCCGGTCTTGAACGTGTATAATCCATGCTGCACATGATTGGGATTGTTATTCGGCGGTATGCCGAAAAGGTCATATTCCCTGCATCCTTCATGCTTTGCAATTTTAATGGCTTCCCATTGAAGTCTGTAGTTCGGCATAAAATCACGCTTAACGGTTGAAGATCCCGCATAAAGATAATATGCCTTGTTTCCATAGAGCCCCAGGACAATTCCTGCCAGAATGTCCTTCCCCTCCGTTGCAAGGAGAAGATTGAATTTCGGAACAATATCTGAATCCTCTGCAATGGCCCAGAATGAATCGGCTGCACTGAAAAGCGTATGAAAGTAATCATATCCCTGTGAGGTGAAACCTTTTCTCCTGGCCGTGTCATTATACAACTCGTACCATGCCGGAAGATATTCAATTGGAGCATTCTGCACGGTAACACCTTTCCGGTATGCGCGGCGGATGCAATTTCGTGTGTTTTGGCGCATCTTCATAAAAATCTCATCCTCTTCACGCGTTACGTCAAGTATCACAGTACTGGGGGGTAGCAGATCAGTCGCGGGCTTACGGAGGTTTTTATTTCTGGTAAAATAATTCATACGGATTTCGCAGATATCGCTCCGGGGCGGTCCTTCCCACTGGTGCTCTGAATATTCTTCTCCATAACGGTACGGAGAATTCCAGACAGTGTCAAAGCGAATAAATACAGTATTTTCCGGAGCATGAGGAATAAGTGCATGAGCAAGCATCTCAAGGAACGTCCCCTGCTCCTCTTCCGGGAGATTAATTTGCGGCGCACGGGGGGCATAAAGATAATGATATCCGCTGCCAAGGCGTCTGGTTATAACCACAAGCGGGAACGTACAGTCCTGATATGTGACAACAAAGGCAAGTGCGTCTTTTTCCATATAGGATTTGAAATATCCCCAGAATCCGCTTTGAAACAGTTCCTCATAGAATAAGATTGACGAAAACGCTACGGGCTTGATGTGAAGATTTACAGTATTCATAACTACTGTAATAAATCAAAGCATAGAACGTCATATGGTTCAAAATTATTTTTATATAACTACTTTTTTCCGGTCTATATTAAAATTCTAAACAAAACCTTTCAGGTGATTTGTTCACAGGGATAAATAAAACTTCCACATAAATTCTCCTCTCCGCAGAGGCCTTTTTCCCGAAATGCTCTCTTTGGGGGGAGAAAAATCCTGAATTATTTTATTACCTTAATTTTTACTATTTCAAACCGGCTAAAAGAGCTCCTATCAGGGCACCATAGAGCATACTGCTGTATGGATTTGATGTAAGCCCTCAGGTACCCCCGCACCCGACAAGCTTATAATACACAAAACCCAGTACAACACCCGCACCGATTCCTAAAATCAATCTATATGGTATCATATTTCATCCCTTTTTTTTGTTGTAATCACTTCTGTATCATTATAAACAATAAATATTTAACATTGTAATATTTAATATATTACTTAAACATCATACACAAGTCAAGGGATTATTGTGCCGGAATCCAAAAAAATTATCTTTTTACACGTGATCTCAAATCGGGCTGATTCGATTCCGGACTTACAATTGCAATCCTCCTTCATTCGAAATGCATTGTCCGTAAGATCTTCCCTGAGCAGAAATTTAGAAGAAAAAAATCCTTTATTTTATTCGTCTCATGTGGCCACATGAGACGACAACCCGGCTTGCAATAATTATATTATGTTTTTATTATATTGTAATTCCAGTGCAGCCCAGGAGGCACGTATGCACATACGAAACAGAATTCTATCCTTAACGGTACTATCTTTCTCCTTACTCCTTTCCAGCGCACTCTATGCCGATCCTGCATGGCTGGTCGGTACATGGCGGGTTGGATGTCTGAACTATATTTTCGAATCCGATAAGAAGTTAATAATCAAGCATACAGACCTGTCATGCATCCCGTTCACCGGCAAAGGCTCCTGGAAGGTTCTCGGGCAGAAAGGAAACACTGTGCGCATTCTAATGGATGCTGTCCATGTAGATAATATGAGTGAAAAACAGGTACCGATCAGGAGAAAGAGTACTGTTGGTTTCACATTCACCAACAGGAATTCTGCTCAGGTCAAAGAGCTTGTCCGGCATATTTCTTCCGCAGATTCAATTATCCAGTTTAATTCCCCCTGGGAACGCCTTTCTCCCTCATCAGACTGGTTTTTCGGCAAGTGGGTAAAGGTAAACGGGTATGAGGGATTTTACATCGAAAAAGAAAATAATTCCTTCCG
>DAOSYC010000141.1:6955-9743 GCA_035380905.1 Spirochaetota bacterium
TCAGCACATGCTTCACATGAGCAGGAACTGTGGTCTGCCGCCACATACGGCCACTTCGCTACGGTCAAAAGACTGGTGGAACAGGGTGCCGATATCAACCGGACCTTTACGTCGTGCCAGCACACTGCCCTGACGAGCGCCTGCGGTAAGGGGCATTACGAGATTGTGAAGTATCTCGTTTCGAAAGGGGCGCGAATTGAACCCGCAAGCAGCAGGGGCTTAAGCCCTTTGATAGAAGCAGCGGGCTCGGGACAATTGGAGATCGTAAAATACCTTCTGGACAGGGGAGCGCAGATAAATAAACGAGCCGGAGGAGGCACTGCTATTCACTCTGCCGCAATCAGAGGGCATGACAGCCTTGTGTGGTTTTTGCTGAGCAAGGGGGCATCTGTAGATCACAGTGACCTTGGTAAGGATACCCTGATTCATGATATTTCCAGGTCCTCGGGAAACGTGGCATTAATCAGGGAGTTTGTCAAAAGGGGCGTACCATTGCAGGCAAAAGACACACTCGGGTACAATGCCTTAATGTATGCGGCCAGGGGAGGGAATGCACACACCATACAATTTCTCATAGAAAAGGGGGTAAGGCCGGACCTCTGTGAAATCCTCTATCATTTCATGAAGAATGACAGGAAAAAAAACGTGAGTACCGTAGAGCTGCTGGTTTCCAGCGGCGTGCCTCTCATGGATAAGTGGGGAAACGGCCCACTCCATTTCGCCGCACAGGCTGATAACATTCCTGCATTCAACCATTTTCTTTCAAAGGGATATGATATCAACACCCTGTCAAAACAGAATAGAACGCCGATCTTTGCCGCTGTAGAATACAAGAGCTGGAATATAGCGAAGTACCTTGTGGACAAAGGGGTAAAAATCAATATTCAGGATAATTCCGGAAAAACCGTGCTTATGAATACCGTACAAAAAAAGAATTACCCCTTTGCGAAATACCTTCTGGACAAGGGTGCGGACAGTTCATTGATTGACAGATCGTACGGCTTCACGGCCTGGCATTATGCATATAACGGCGGCGACAGTGATATCATTAATCTGTTTCACACGAATGATGCGCAGGAGTTGCGGATGCGCATGCATTACAGGGCCCTGAGGGGGATCTCAAAAGGGAACCCGGAGGGGGTGATGGCATATCTGTCCGGCGGTGGAGGCATAAATGACCTCTACACGCACAGGGGTAAAAATTCTTTTCTCCTTGAGGCTGTTGAGAACGGTCAGGAGGATATTGCTGAAAGGCTCATCGCTAAAGGGGCTGATGTCAATGCTCAAAATCGTTCCGGTGTAAGGCCCCTGCACGAGGCCTGTTTTAAAGGCAGTATTCGCATGGCAGAAATGCTTATCAAGAAGGGAGCGAAGGTTAAAGTTCATTCGAATAATGGCAGTACACCTCTTCACAAAGCCTGTTATCAACATGAAAATCTGGAGCTCATCAGCCTCCTGCTTCACCATGGCGCTGATATTAATGCGGTAGATAAGTATTTTCAGGCTACTCCTTTGAATTATTCATGTTACATGAGGTCAGGAGGAAATCTGGCGGTTGTCAGGCTTCTCGTTGAAAAGGGGGCCAATGTAAATATTCCGGACAAAAAGGGATATACGCCATTGGATTATGCCGTTAAGTACAGAAAAACCGGGGTAATCGAATTTCTCAGGTCGAAGGGGGCTGTTTCAGGAAGACGTTAGGCGAAACAGGCTTTCTGAATGCGGGCATAATAGCAGCAATCATTCGAGGGGGATGTAATCCTTTGCCTTCCCGGATTGCGCCAAAGGTACTAATGCACTTATTTTTTATTTTTCATAAATAAAGAATTGAAAAAAAATAAGCTATATATATGAGTACGAAAAAAACCGGGACATCCGAAATGGAAGTGCAAATAAGGTTAACTGACATACCTGAAGATATTCTTGCGAAATGGCAGAATATTGTAAATATTCTTGCCCGTGTACTGCAGGTCCCCACTGCCGTAATAACAAGGATTGATCCTCCTCTTATTGAGGTCTGCCGGGCCTCGCTCACCGAAGGAAACCCCTATAAAAACGGGGAAAAAGTTGAACTGGCCCGTCATTACTGCGAATCAGTTATTCTGCACCGCAAACGCCTTATGGTGAACCACTCCCCTTCCGACCCGGAATGGAGCTCCGCGCCGGAAATCGAATACGGCATGGTGTCCTACATGGGATATCCCCTGCACTGGCCCACGGGTGAAATCTTCGGGACCATCTGTGTGCAGGACTGCAGGGAAAACTCCTTCGGGGAAAAGTACGAGGTGATACTTTCGGAATTCAGGGATATTGTCGAAACACACCTTGCCATGGTTGACATGATATCGACACTCCAGAAAAAAAATGATGAACTCACTCAGGCCCTCCAGGAAGTGAAGACCCTCCGGGGGATGCTGCCGATCTGTTCCAACTGCAAAAAAATCAGGGACGACAACGGATACTGGGAGCGGCTGGAATCCTATATCGCAAGCCGGTCAGAGGCAACATTTACCCACGGCATATGCCCCGAGTGCGCGAAGGAACTGTATCCGGGGTACAAAAAAGGCTGATATCACCCCGTAACAATCCTTTCGATATTTTCATTACAGCTTTACTGGAAATCAATTCGCATGACAGAATGTTTCGGCACAGTCACCACAAAGGGTGTTCCGTAATATACAACAGAAGATGCTGCAGAAACAGTATCGGCAACTGTCTCATTGTTCGCCATAAGGTCCGCGTTGCTGTATGTTACAACAGCGGCATTCCCCGGCACAAAGCTTTCAAG
>DAOSYC010000142.1:0-9629 GCA_035380905.1 Spirochaetota bacterium
CGACAAATTCCTCCGTTGAAGCGGGAGTCACGATCCCGTCAGCGATCACATTGCCGAAAAACCCTTCAATGAACTCAATCTCTTCCTCATACTTTCTTCCAAGGGACCCGGTACTTGGATTCCGTGTAAATAGGACCCCGGAACAGTCCTTCGACGACAGGATAGGAAGGCATTCCTGTATAAGACATGCCGTCTGAAATTCCTCAGGCATATTAAAGGCACGGGCCTGTTTCTGGACAACCTTGTTCTCAAATGAACGGAATACCGCGAGCACCGCATTGTATATCTGCTCATAGGGGTCTTCCAGGATTGCGTGCGCCCCGAGAAAGCACTCAAGCTGAATCGCGTCAAGGATGTTCGCCGCCGCCCTCTTCAGGGTGTCAAGGTCCTGACGGAAAAGATTATCATATTTCGAATACCCCACCATGTTGATGATATTATTCGTGTGGACGTCAAGCACCGTGGAGGCATAGCTCAGCATGAAGCTGATGTAGGCCTGATACGCGCAGCGCGGATCATCGAGCTGCTCCGCCCAGAGGGAGGTAATTTCATCATTCATGCCGATATGGCCGATGGTACCAAGGACTCCCGGCATGGAAAGGGTCGCCCCGGAGCGGGCCATGAGGAGCAGCGGGTTTTTTCCGTCGCCGTATTTTTTACCGGTGCGCGCCTCCAGGTCGCTGACCATTCCTGCAATTTCCTGCTTCAGTCCCTGAAGGCGTTCCTCGTCATCTTTCACATAGTGCCAGGTGAGGGTACTGAAACCGCTGCCTTTGGGTACTTCAATATTCTCAAGACGGGCCTCCCTGATGAGGCGCGCGTTGCGGACCTGCGAGCAGCCCTTGCCTCCCATAAATTCGGCGCAGTTCCACTCCTCACCTGCCGGCATTACATCGGTGCCGAAGGTGAACACGAAATCGGACATCACAAATTTCCCGGATTCATTGATATGCGCCAGTACCCGCGTAAACCGGTCCTGCTCCTTCACGTCGAGGTAGGTTTTGATATTATTGATAAGGTTCGCGAGGAGGTGCGTGGTCTTTTCCCTGATAAGATTGTTCAGCACCTTGTTCAGCATTGAAGACTTGTCCTCACCCTCAAGACCCAGGGCGTAGAGTTCCTGAAGGTGGGCAAAATTATCCTCAAGCTCCGCGTTCATGACATCAATGATAGGGGGGAAGTGGGCCGCCCTGTCCGGGCGCCGCTGTATCTCCTCAAGGAGGTTTTCAACGAGAAGCGCGAACCGCCCCAGGTGCTTGGTACCGTGGCCCACCGCCCGTGCGCAGAGCGCAAGGTTCACCAGGAGATGGAGTGACACGATATAATTCTCATCAGTTATTACATGGAGTTCGGAATTCACCACGTTCGAATATGAGATAAACGATATCTGCTCAAGAAGCGTATCCACAGTCATCAGGCGGAACAATATCTCCCCCTTGTGAGTAACGCCGCTGTACATCACCTCTTCAATAAGCTTTTTCAGGTAATACCGTATTTTCCCCATGGGAATTTCTTCCCAGTTGAAATACTTCAGCTTTTCAAGGGACTCCTGCAGGTAATCAATAAAAAAAGTATACGCCGGGAGCGATTTCACGTCTTCATTGGCAAGCTTCACAAGAATGAGTTCAATAATATTTGACAGCTCCTGCTGGGAATACATTTTTTCCCTGTTCTCATCCTTGTTTGTCCAGGCAATCTTCAGTTTGTCCTTCAGGCCGATCAGGTCCCTGAAAATCTCCGACTCCAGCAGCTCCTCCTTGTCCTCATCTGTGGCGCCCACAATAATGCTCCCATCCACCATGTCGTTGGATTTATCGGAGTGAAGAAACGCTTCAAGTTTCTCAATTTTTACAATGACTTTGTCAGAAAGGTTCTGGTGGGTAAGACGGCGAATATCCGAAGCAATTGATTTAAAGGCGGGGTGATACCGGTACTCGTCGTCAAAGTCGTGGGCGATGTCACGGAGCTCCGCGATATCGATCCCGAATACAAAGAACTTCGGCGTTAAGCGGATAATCTCCCGGATGACCGGATACATCTCCTCGAACTCATCACCGTTAAAGTTCTCAAGAAATCCTATCACCGCTGTTTCAAGCTCCGCAATCGACTCCGTCTGCTGACCCCTCAGGTCACCGCGGTAATCATGCTGCGTTCTGATATACACAACAATATCAACAAGCCTGCGTTTTATCGTTGCTGTTACTTTTTCATCCTTGAGCGCATGGAGAAGAAGGATAATATCGTCCACAAGTTTTAAGGTATGTGCTGATTCCATAGGGCCCCTGTGCTGAGTATTGATCAATTAAGTATATCATTGTTTTCATATCGAACTAACTATTGTTACACCTGCAACACACCATCCTGCTATCGGCCCCTGCGCCCTTCCCCCTGGCCGCGATGGTACCCCCTTCCCCGCTGAAAACCAGGCCCCTCATTCCTGCCGGCATCACCGGACCATGAGGATTTAACTGTATCATGAAGATCAACAATCCATCCAACGGGAGGGACTTTCCATGCGGCCATCACAAATATCACAGCAACAAGTATTAAGGAGACAACGGCCTCTGTTTTCAGGACATTTTTTCCCTTTATTTTATCAACTATATAGCGAAAAAATAAATTCATATTGTAGATGAAATGAAACACCGCGGATATAATAAAAACAAACGAAAAAACAATATGCAGTGATTCCCATGTTTCCTTGCTGATAAACAAAACAGACCATCCGGTATCCCGGGCAAAACGGCAATTGGGTGCAATGTATAACACAATCCCCGACACCAGCAGCACAATACATGAAAACGTCAGCACCAGTGAAACGAAGCCGCGGGCATTACATGTTTTTTTTACATTATTCATATCTCATATCCTTGTAATAATTATAAAAGTTCGCAATTCATAGTGTGATAATCAACCGGCCCTCAGGCATTCCATGACAAAACCCGCATATATTTTATACACTAGTACGTATTCCATTACCATTACACAAAGAATGCACTATGCTTCAATTATTTTTTCATAAAATCATTCCGCGGGCACTTAACAGATATGGGGTGATATTTCTCTTTACATTTTATTTATTTCCATACTATAGTGCATTGCATACCACAAGAAGGAGACAGTATGAACCTTTCAATAGCCCTGATAATTGCAGCAGCCGCGTTGATAACCATTCTTATGCTTCTGATACTGCTTCTGTCGCGCTTCAGGGAGCTCGAGGCGATGCGCCGGGAAATGCACACCATCACAGGCCAACAGCGCCAGGAGATAAACCTGAAGATTGACAACCTCGCCCGTGACATGAGCCGGAATTCCCAGTCAAGTTTTCAGACAATTCAGCGTCAGTTCAGCGATTCCGCGCAGCTGATCCAGGATGTCACCAAAAAACTCACGGAAATTGAACGGACAAACCGGCAGATCCTGGATTTTTCCGGACAGCTCCAGAGCCTGGAAAACATTCTCCGCAACCCGAAGCAGCGCGGCATCATGGGGGAATATTTCCTTGAAGCAATGCTTTCCAACGTGCTGGCGCCTGAGCAGTACGCGATGCAGTACACCTTTGCCAACAGCGAAAAGGTAGATGCCGCAATATTCTACAATGACACAATCATTCCCATAGACGCGAAATTTTCCCTGGAAAAATACAACCGGATGACGGAAACAAATGATCCCGCGGCGAAGGCGCAACTTGACAGGGAACTGCGGAACGATCTGAAAGAGCGCATCAATGAAACATCAAAATATATCCGCCCCGCGGAGGGAACAACAGACTTCGCCTTCATGTTCATTCCCGCTGAGGGAATCTACTACAGTCTGCTTACCTACTCTGTGGGCGCTGCCTCTGTATCCGGACAGGACCTCATTGAATACGCTTATTCGAAGCATGTTATAATCGTGTCGCCGACTTCGTTTTTCGCCTACCTTGAAACGGTGCTTCAGGGGCTTAAAGCACAGAAGGTACAAAAAAATATTCAGGACATTATAAAGCGGATCAGTATTCTTGGAGACCATATACAACGCTTTCATGCTTCAATGGAGAAACTCGGGAGCAACCTCGGTACCACAGTAAACACCTACAACAGGGCAAGCAGGGAATTTAAGCTTATTGACACAGACGTGTACCGCATAACGGGTGAGGAATCAGGGGGCGCCATTGAACTTCCTGAGCTTGACCGTCCTGTAACCGGGGAAGAAACATGATGATGCTATTCCAGACAGCATCATCATGTTCCGGAAACCATGTCCAGCATGACGGGGAACCGGGAAACTCCCCGTCACGGGATGCTGTTTACTGTTCAATCCTCCGCACAGAAGGGTTACGTTCTTCAAGCTCAGGGTCAGCAGTACCGGAAATGGATTGCCTGAACTTTTCACTCAGTGAAAACTGGTTCACCATGTCAAGAAGCTCCTGCGCCTGATTTGACATCTCTTCACTGGCTGATGCCGTTTCTTCAACAAGCGACGCATTCTGCTGCGTCATGCTGTCCATCTCGGTGACCGCAATATTGATCTGGTCGATTCCCTGACGCTGCTCCTGACTTGCGGCGGCAATCTCATTAACAAGCTGGCTTACCTGCTGAAAAGTCTCGATAATCTCTTTAAGGGTTTCACCGGTCTTATTCACCAGTTCGGTCCCCTTTTCTACCCGGCCCTGGGAATCGCGAATAAGGTCTCCAATTTCCTTCACCGCCGCTCCCGCACGCTGGGCAAGGTTCCGGACCTCACCCGCGACAACAGCAAACCCCCTTCCCTGCTGTCCTGCACGGGCTGCTTCGACGGCCGCATTGAGTGCAAGGAGATTTGTCTGGAACGCGATTTCATTTATCATGGAAATGATGTCCGCGATTTTTGTTGAGGATACATTGATCTCATGAATCGCGGTGACCGCCTCATCGGCAACCTTACCTCCTTCCAGGGCGACTGTTGATGATCTGTCGGAAAGTTTCGTCGCCTCTGTCGCGGTATCTGCGGTCTGCCGGATCGTCGCGGTGGCCTCTTCTATCGTCGATGCAATTTCTTCAAGGGATGATGCCTGTTCCGCTGTTCTCTGGGAAAGGTTTTCATTACCGCTCGCAATTTCCTGTACCGCCTGTGCAAGGTTTTGTGAAGATGTTATCACATCGGAAATCAGCTTCTCGAACTGTTCCAGTGTCATGTTCAGGGCACTGGCAATTCTGCCTATTTCATCATTCGGTATATCATCGGTAAACCGGCTGGAAAGGTTTCCGGAAGCCATGTCTCCCATAATGTTTTCACATGTTTTGAGAGGCTTTAGTCTTTTCCGCATGAAAAGAAAAATCAGAATTGAAGAAATCAGGATAAGCACCAACGCAATCGGAAACAGTATCATGTCCCGTTCGCGAATCGCCGCCATAAAATCATCGACATAAATGGTTGCGGCGCTGATAAAACGGTACTTCTGATTTTTGATAAAGGTCTGTATCTTAAGCTTCCCCTCCCATTCATATTTTACAACCGAACCGCTTTCTTTTGCGAGTATTTCCCTGCCCCAGGCAAAGTCCTGCAGGTTTAATTTGAAAATATTTTTCGCCACAGGGTGAGCAAAGGTCACTCCATTGAGGTCCGTCAGATAGGGATACCCGGTCTTGCCAATTACAATATTATTTACAATATTGCCGGAATATTTGCCAACATCCACCGGGAGCCCCACAACACCAATAACCCTGTTATCCACCATAATAGGCGCGGTAATAAGAATTACAGGGAGCCCCGTTGCGGGCGATTTGCCCACCGAACCCACATGGACCTCACCTTTGATGGCAGCTTCAGAGTTTTCCCGGTAAATCGGGATATTGCCCCATCGTATTCCTGTTGCTCGGCTTGACCCTGACGCTACAATAAGTGAATTCTGCTCCGGTGTGGAAATAAAAACCTCCTCATATACCTGCCCTTCCTCAAAATAATCCTTCAGGAGCTTTCCGGCATTCGTATAGTCGCCTGTCTGCATTGCACGGACAAGGGTGGGATTTTTCGCAAGGAACTTAACATTACGGACCTGGGTGTCGAAAAAAGTCACAAGCTGCCGTTCTATACTTTTATTAAAATTGAGGAGCTGGTTGGTGTATGAATCCTCCGCGAGCTGAATGACAGTTGAACGGACCACAAACACGAAAATCGAAAAGACTACGACAATAACCGCCGCCACAATAACAGAAAGTATTACTGTCAGGCTTCTCGGTTTTTTACGATCATTAGTTTTCATATGCGTACCTCTTTATTTTTGTACATTGTTCTTTTCCCCTCTGCTATTACACTGCATTTACATGTATATCAGATATACACCTCCAGGAATTACAGCATCTTTTAAAATAATATATCTCCAATCGTCTACAGTAACAAATTTTATTTTATGCTAAATATAGAATTTACACCATACATATTATATGCCCACTATATTTAGCCATATGTAATTCGTTATTTGATTATATGGCGCAGTGTTATTTTTTAACAAAAAAACCCCGCGCTCACTGCGATCAATGCCTGCCCTGAATAATAAAATGCCAGGCTAATCCTGTTGTATTTCCAGGGGACCCTGAACCGGGCCACAGCAAGAATTACATCGGAAATATAAAAGAGAGAGGCCCCGCTTGTAAGTATTACAGCCTGATTAACGCTGAATACGTTCCCTGAGAAAAGTGACACCGCCCTGTTTACCATAAAACTGATAATTATGATGTAGAACAAAACCGGTATTTTCATGGCTTCAAGCCCGGGATACAGAAATCGGTATATCCCGATCCCCAACAGGAGGAGTATACCGCCGCTTATCAGATCTATGGCATGAAATCCGTTAAACACAGTCAGCGCTACCGCATATACCACATGCCCCAGAAGAAACAGCACAAGCCCGATCCTGAAGGCACGGGGTGACTGAAACATCAGCGCCATATCCCCCCCGAAACAGAGGAGGAGGCCGGAAAGAAGTGTAAAGGTCACATCTGCCCGGTAGCAGCCTGTCCTGAATAATGAATAAAGAAGAATAACAACGAGAACTGACGATGCAACAGGTTTAAATCTGTAAATAGCCTGCCGGTTATTGGCAAATTCCGCCCGTATGAGAAACACAACAACAACAGCAAGCACCGCAATAATAGCCAGGTACATTTCCATGACTCCCTCCTGTAGCTGAGAATAACAGAATGATGCCACATTATGTGTTGAATTGCAATGTAATTTTCTTTATTTCCTCAAAAACACCCCTGTACCAGTCCTGACGTTTTACACTTTAAAAAACTCCATCTGCAGTTTCAGCGATTCAGCCTGGGCGCTTATTTCCTCCGCAGCTGACGCGATCTCCTCGGCACCCGCAGCAGTTCCCTGGGTCCCCTGATTTATCTGCTCAATGGTTTTGGACATTTCCTGATTTGTCAGCATCTGTTCATTCGTGGACGCTGCAATGCTGTCAGCCATTTCCATGACCCGTTTCGTATCTGCCAGGACACGGTCACTGGAGGCTGACTGCTTTTCAGAGGAATCGGTAATTTTTTTGACCAGCTCTCCCGTCTGGGCGATATATTCAGAAATTTTCTGGAGCGCCGCACTTGTGGAATCAACATATCCACGGCCGTTATTGACCTCCTGAAGCCCTTCAGTAACAAGTGAAGAAATATCCTTCGCGCTGGCAGCGGTCTTGTCCGCCAGTTTTGATATCTCCTCCGCAACCACCGCGAAGCCCCTTCCATGTTCACCGGCACGGGCAGCTTCAATTGAAGCATTCAATGCCAGAAGATTTACCTGGTCTGATATATCACTGATCATCATAACCATCTCAGCAATCTTCTTTGTGCTTTCATCAATTTTATTCATGCCGGTAATTGTGTTTTCCATCATCCTGCTTCCGATACCTGTCTGCTCCGTTGAAAACTGCGCTGCATCAAGGGCCCGGGAAGCATATGACACAACCACTTCATTGTCTTTTTTTAATTCCTCCATGGACCGGTACGTGGCATTTACCAGACCTGTCTGCGTATCAGCGTTTCTGTTAATAAGTTCAATTGAGCTTGCCACTTCCTCCACGGAAGCAGAGGTTTCCTCTATTGATGCGGCCTGTGCCTGGGCGTTTTCCGACAGTCCCTGGCTGGTATCCGCCAGCTGTTCAGAGGACCCGGACAGCTGCTCAACAGCGTTCAGAGAGCTTTCAATTACTTCACGTAACCTGATACGGAAACGTTTGAAGCTGCGGATAAGATCCCCGAATTCGTCGGGAACATAATCATTGCTTGAAGCAGTTAAATCACCATCGGAGAGTTTCTTTATTACTGTAATGGTATTTTGAATCGGAACAGAAAACCGTTTCGCGATTCCCCATATCAGCAGGTATAACATTATACTTATCAACAGCAGCCCGGTTATTATATTAAGAATCATTACATTCAATTCCCTGATATACTCGTCCTCGTCACTTGAAAAAACGAGGAATCCTCCCATCACCGGTATTTCGGTCTTGTAGGAAACAACAGCATTGCCGTTGAACCGGTAATAGAAAAGAGTATCTGCCCGTGAGGTAAGCAGTTCACCAATACCACTGGTGCTATCACCATCATCCACAATCTCTTTCCCTATAGTTTTCCCGACAAGTTCATTGTCCGGATGGAACAGTATTTTTCCCTTTTCCGACAACACCATGAACCTTCCGGAATCGGAAATGCTCTGCCGGGAAAGCATGTCGTCAATCCGTGTCAGTAGAATTGTTGCCCCGGCAGCACCCGCTGTGCGTCCCTGTATTTTTACCGGAGCTGCTGCAACAAGAATTTTTTTTCCTGTTTGTCTGCTGATCACAGGTTCGGAAAACACAGGTTTTCCTGTTTTCATCACTTCACGGAAATACGCCCGGTCTGAGATATCCTTTACACTTCCCATACTGGTGGAACTGATACCTTCGCCGGTAACGGCAAAGAGCATTTCCACATTTTCATTTTTTTCCCTGTGGAGCCGCTGGAGAAAATACTTCATCTCGTTTATATTCATACTCCGGATCTCCGAAGTCTGGGCAATTGTCTGAAGCTGGCTAAGGGTTCCTCCCAGCAGGGAACCAATAGAGGCAGCATGATTTTTCACCTGAAGGGACACCCTGGATACATAATACCCTTCGGTTCTGTTGTAATTCAACTTGTAAATACCAACAGATATCAGCAGCAAAAGAATCATTATCGACGACAAAATGGGTATTAACAGTTTGTGAAACAGCGAAAGGGGAGAATATTCTATCTGATCACTTAATGGATAGAGTAAAATTTTTGCGGTATAATAGAATAGCCCGCCGGCTATGAGCGCCTGTATCGCCCCGATGAGAAAAAAATAGAACCCCTGGGGAACAGATACAAAAACATCACGGTATATGCCGATCACCACTGTCAACACAGGGCCCCCGGCACACCCCGCCACAAGGAGCACCATCCCGTAGAACGGGAACGAATTAATAAGGGTTGTCATTGCCCCGGAACCGGAGTCACCGCGGCCCTCATTCAGCATCTTCCTTAATGTATTGTTGCGTAATATAAAGAGTACAGTAAATAAAAGTATTATTGGTGGCGCCAGAAGCAGGATAATTGAAAGAATGCTGAATGTGCTTTGAACTCCCAGCGCTAAAAGCAATGACCCGAAATACA
>DAOSYC010000143.1:0-9587 GCA_035380905.1 Spirochaetota bacterium
CCGGCCCTTTCGTAGAATTCCGCGAGGCGTGTGGCAAGATAGGGCGGGAACCCTTCCTCCGCCGGCATGTCGCCGAGGCGGCTTGAAAGTTCCCGCAGCGCTTCCGCCCACCGTGATGTTGAGTCCGCCATCACCGCGACACTGTAGCCCATGTCGCGGTAATACTCCGCAATGGTGACACCGGTATAAATGCTGACCTCCCGTGCGGGGACCGGCATGTTGGAAGTGTTCGCGATCATGACGGTACGTTCAAGCAGGGGGCGCTCTGTCCTGGGGTCAATGAGCTCCGGAAAGTCGTTAAGGACTTCCGTCATTTCATTGCCCCGCTCCCCGCAGCCGATGTATATAATGATGTCTGCATTACACCATTTCGCAAGGGCATGCTGTGTCATGGTTTTCCCTGTACCAAAGCCCCCGGGTATTGCCGCGGTGCCTCCCCGGGCTATGGGGAAAAAGGTGTCAATGATACGCTGTCCGGTAATGAGGGGCACCGTGGATTTCAGCTTTTCCCTGTAGGGGCGGGATTTCCTTACAGGCCAGTACTGGGCCATGGTTTTTTCAATACTACCTGACGCGGTTCGTACGGTGTAAACCGTATTCTCAAGTGAATAGCTTCCCTGCTCCGCAATCCATTCAATAGTTCCGGAAAGGCCCGGGGGAGCCAGGATATAATGCATAATTAATTCTGTTTCCTGTACGGTGCCGATTTTTATTCCATCACAAACAGCATCGCCGGGTTTCAACAGGGGGGAAAATTCCCACATCTTTGTTGTTTCAAGTGGGGGTGTTTTTATTCCGCGTTTGAAATATGTTCCGAAGGCATCGGCTATCCGTACAAGGGGCCGTTGTATACCGTCATATATGCTGGTGATAAGGCCCGGCCCGAGAAGTACCGACATCGGCCGCATTTCCGAAAAAACACTGTCCCCCGGGCGAAGCCCGGTGTTGTCCTCATATACCTGTATAACGGCAATGTCATGTTCCAGGCGGATTACTTCGCCGATTATCCGGTCAGCGCCGACCTCCACGATGTCCATCATGCTGATCCCGGACATCCCGGATGCTTTGATTATCGGGCCGTTCACACTGATGATTGTTCCCTCAGCGGTGTCCATGATACCCTTCACCGGAATGTTGTATTGTGTTCATTTTCAGGAACCTTCCCCGGTTCGTTGCGTGATAAAGGCAATGATGATTTCATGAAGAGCGGTTCTGATCTCTTCACGTTTCCTGAAAATCGCCCTGTCAAGGGTTCCCTCGTAATAAATTCCTTCCTTTCTGTCAAAGACGCGGATGCCTCCGTAAATAATTCCGTCATCATGCTGAAGAGATACTGCCCCGGATTCATTATCTCCTGAGGCCCGGTTGGAAAGCAGGGACGTAATAATGCTGTCATCCTCTTTTCGGAAAAAGATTATGCACGGGTTGCTGCCTGTTATCCCGCGAATACTGTCAACTCTCTCTTTGAGGTATTCGTGATATATCTGAGGGCTTTCTGCGTGTATCGCGTTGATTGTATTTTTGATTGAATCATCAATGAAGGATTCAATTATTTTCATGATACGTTTTTCTTTATCCAGTTCATGCCGGTGCCGGAGTTTAGCAAGCATGTCATGTAATTTTATATCATTTCTGTTTTTTATATCATCTTCGTACTGCTTCAGTGTTCCGGAGGCAGCGTCCCGGATTTCTTTTTCACGTAAATCTCCCTGCCTTTGCAGTTCCTGAATTGTATGTTCCGCTTCACGAAGAAGTGACTTAATCAGGGCTGTTGTATCATCTGACTGTTCCGTAATGGTTTTATCATTAACCATATACTGCTCCCTTACACCGATACACCAAGGGCTTCAGAGATGTATTGTAACACTGATCGCCGTATGCCTTCCGGCGCGTCAATTCCGGGTATTTCAATAATAACAGGTTTCGCGGAGTTGAGATTCACATCATAAATAATATTTGAAATTGGTTGAGACAGGTCATGGGTGATCATAATGATACCGGCATCTTCCTGTTCCAGGAGGTCTTTGAAACTGGTTTCTACTGTGTCGGGCTCAACCACAACGCCGGTAATACCGGAAAAAGAAAAGGCGGTAACGGTGTGGATATCCCCCATAATATATATCTTTTCCATGGTGCCTACCTCCTTTTGATCAGTATATTCTTTACATGCGCCCCTATATCTTGTTTAAAATCATGATTGCCACTATAAGCCCGTAAATAGCGATACCCTCAGCCATGCCGAGAAACACAAGGGCCCTCCCGCCGATTTCCGGTTTTTCACTCATGGCGCCCAGTGCGGCGGAACCGATTCTGGCAAGGGCATAGGCGCTGGTAATGCATGAGACTCCCACCGCGCCAAACGCGGAAAAATACACAAGCATTCTGTCACGGCTGTTAAGCGGCGCCTGTGTCAGTACGTGCTGTTCAATCTGTTGTGCCGCGGGTTCCGCAATGGCTGTGGTATCATGGGCCAGCGCGATAAGTATTACTGCGGAACATGACATGAGTATGATGATACAGATGTGTATTGCGTTATGTTTTGTCATTGTCCTCCTCCTTCGGTTTTTTTTAGGGGCAGAGAAAACGGCAGAAAGGCAGTACCGCTTCCCTGAAAGAATCTGCTGAAGAACTCGTAGTATTCGAGACGCATTGCCTGGATACTGCACACAAGCCCTTCAAGAAGTATGATAAAGATGTTGCCGGCGATAATTATCAGCAGTGATAACGGGGCAGTGATGTCAGGATTGACCATGTGCGCCAGAGTATAGACGGCAATGCTGAGTCCCGCATGACTGAGGGCAAAGGCACCGGTACGGATAAAGGAGATGGTGTTGCCGAGAAATGATGAAAACATCTCGATGCACTCCACCGCGGTCTCCACAAGGTATTCGAACACGCCATGGGGGAACAGGGTGTTGTGAAATTTTAGCAGGAACCCGGGAACATTACGGAAGAAAAAAACAAGGAGCGGCAGCCCGAGTATCACCGTGATGTCGCCGGAGGACGGGGCCCTGTTGAACAGCAGAAACCTGATTGCAACTGCAATACTCCCTGCATACACCGCAATTCCCGGAAGTCCTTTGATCCCGAAGAGCGCTTCATGGTAGTCGCCGCGGTTCATGGCGTTGATGAAGTGTAATATCATCCCGATCAGGATGAATGCGGCCCCCATGAGAATAGCTGCGGTAAAGAGCCCCATTATGTTTTCCATGGGATTAAACCAGAGGGGCGGAAAAATATGTTCATTGCTGAAAACACTTCCGTAGAGAATGCCGAACAATACCGCAGAGGCGCCGCACACCGCCAGTATGATGCCGCCGTCATAAAAGAATTCCCGCAGGGGCTGCTGTCTCGAGGCCCACAGTGTCAACAGTAGTCCCCCAATAATAAGGACCATGCCCTGTCCCGCATCGCCGAACATCACACCGAACATGGTTACATAGGTTATTGCCGCTATCGGTGTCGGGTCCATCTCTGTGTCCCCGGGTATGCCTGCATTTTTCACCAGGCGTTCGAAGGGTCTGAAGAAATTGTTATTATTAAGAAGGATAGGGGGAGTGATGCCGCTGCGTCTCATTTCACTTCGGGTATAGATTTTCACATAATAACTTTCACCGCACACCTGATACAGGATATCCGGCAGTTGTGATGAATTTTTATAGTCGATCCATCCGTTGATAATAACGGTGTCCGAGGAAAACAGAAAATTCTTTTTCCCTTCAATCATTGCCAGTTCGTATGTATATTGTTCATTAAGTCCGGCAAGATTGGAAACCCACCGGTTATGATTGCGCTTCACATAGTTTTCTGCACGCCGTTTCCTTTGTTCATAACGATTCAGTATCACAGTTAGCCTGGAGATATTCTCATCAGCCATTTTCGCGGTTTCAGGAATCGAACGGTCTTCAATGAATCCGAATGACCGTAAATATGCGGCCATGTCGCCGGAAGCCGATTTTACCGCAATCCCTATTATGTGCCTCCCTGCCTGTCTTACAATGAATGTGTCTGTGACAGTTGACGCGGATTGATGAACGCTGTCCCCGATTGTTCCGGACACCAAAGTGCAGAGTTTCATGGAAGGGTCTTCAGGAATTAATGCGGTTGTGTCTTTAAATGCAGCCGCTTCCTGAAGCTGCAGTGAAATGTGTGCCAGCTTCTGATCAAGTACATCAACCAGCGTCGTGAACCGGGAAATCTTTTTAGCGATTGCATTGAGTTTTTCGAGGTCTTCCACCGGGTCCGGTTCGGTGGGTGCGGGTATTCCCGGCGGGACAGCTGTAGTACCATGTAATGCAAGGGTATGTAGAAGATCCTGTGATCCCGATACAATTTCTACAGCATATTTTTCCTGTTCTGTGATTTCATCACGCATAATATCGGCAGGAAGAGATGTGTATTTCCCGCCCCTCGCTATATGCAGTATAGCATGGGTGCCCATCGTTTGAAGAAGGGAATCAGTGAATTTTTTCTGAACAATAATGGAAACAAACCTGATGTCGCGTTTCGAAAACATTCATGCCTCGCATAGGATTCCATCCAGAACCGATTCCGGTGTCTGAAGAAATCTGAGGCCTTCCACAATCCTGAAAATATTATGTATCTGGAAATACAGCAGCAGGAGAAATGATACGACACATGAAACTGAGTGGAATGATGAGTGATATATTTTCGCGCTATGCCGCACACAGGCTTTCATCAGTATAGATGAAAGCTGCGCGGCAGTATGGGGTAATGCTGTTCCGGCTTTTTTTATTATTACATCAAGGTGACTGTCAATCTGTTGCGTTATTTTTCCAAGCTTTCCGGAGCCATGTGTAATGCTGCTGACGGGTGCGAGGTGTTCTTCGATCTGTTCATCTGTCCAGCTATAGTTATATTTCAGTCTTCGTTTCCAGAGCCTTAGAGTTATAAGATAAAACCTGAGGATGATATCATAATACCCTTTCGCCTGCGACGGTGACAATTCACTGCCGAATTCAAGAAACCGTGTCAGTACAGCGGCATCGATACTGCTCGCAATTCTTTCATACATGCCGCGTCTATGATACAGCGGTCCCGCATGAATACCTATGCTTTCAAGATACTGCAGCAGTTCAGCAGCATTGAGATCCCCATTGAGCATGTCCCTCGATATGCTGCTGAAGGGGGCTGTGTTGAACCATTGTACGGTGAGAGGTGTCCGGGAAAAAATATGTGCCGCTGCCTGTTTGATGTTTATTGCATCAAAGGCAAAGAAAAATGCCCTGAAGAGATTGCGGTATGATGTATTAATTAATGCCAGAAAAATTATTTTTTCAATTTGATTCCGGAACAACGCTTCCTTGACTGCGATATAGTTGTCCTTCTCAATAGTATATGAAGCGGCGGGGGATATTTTTCGGAATGAACGGGTTGATACTATTTCCCTGTAATCATCATACTTCAGCAGGAAATCATGAAGCGCATGAACTTTTGAAATAATATATGTAGTATCTGCAGTTGCGTTCATCATTCCCCGTTACAGGTATTATTTAACAAAATATTTATGATGATGTTCTGTACTTTTTCATGTAATTCCCGGTCCTGTAATATACTGTGATAGGTATTCTCTATTGCCGCAATTTCATTACGGTATGTATCTTCTGCATCGGAAAATTTTTTTGCAGATGCAGTGTTGTATGTATCAGCGATAATAGTTTTTAATTCAGATATTCTTTTTTCCTCCTCTTTTCTTATCCGGTCAAGGTTGCCGGTGATTTCCCGCTCAGCTGCCTCTGTGCGTTCAGCACATTCCTTCTCGGTTTTAATTATTTTTTCTAATAATTCATCCATCACATGGTTCTTTTCCCGAAACCTATGGAGCAGATTATACTGATGCAAAAACAGTACTGCTACTTGTTGTAGAACGAGTTTTCAAAGAAAATTATTTCCATATCATCATCAGAAAGGCCGCTCAATTCCTTCACCTTTTTGTGCATTGCCTCGGTATATCCACGGATCATATAATACGTGGCGCGGTCAAAAAAGAGGATTACCCTGTCATTAAGCTCTCTCATCTGGTGCAGTTCAAATGCTGAATCAAAACGGCTTTCGTTTACCACAAACAGCCAGAGGGTCCTTCGCAGCACCACTATAGCCCGTACTGCTTCACAGATCGGTACTTTCATGTCAAAGAGTTCAATGCCGTCCTGGGCGTAGCGCCTTCCGACTTCCTCTTTTGTCGTATCGTAGCTTACCCACTGCTTGAGATTGTCCAGAATCGCCTTTGCTTTATTTTCCACAAACACAATGTGAGATCCGGAATACGCGGATGTCGTTGGATCTTCAAGGAGTCGTTTCGTCCATCTTTTGACAATTAAATCACTGTTGCTTTCTACCAGTTCAACAAGTTTGTCTGATATTAGATGGAGCATATTGAACCTCCTAAAGTTTATATTTAATTACCACATACGAAAATATAAGTAATTATCTTAATTAGATAATAATTACAATCTGTGCCACAGTCAAAATTTGATGTGATAATTTGTGTTTTTTTTATTTGTATGTGAACTGCTTTCCGGTGAAGGGACATAACTACCGGGGCAGCCGCGGTACGCCGGGATGTGCTGACGACTGTGCCATCGGGGCGCGAACAACGTCCTTAATACGCATAAGCTGTGTTTTACGGTTCCGGTCATTTTCCTCAAGTTTCATGGTGATAAACCTGATGGTATCTTCAATATTGGGTATAAGAATATATTCCAGTGCGTTTACACGGCGCCGGGTTTTCTGTATTTCATCGGCGATCATACGGATCGCTTTTTCCATGGCGGCAAGTTCAATAATATCCTTCACTGCGTCATTCATAACCGCAGTTCCTGCGTCCATCCAGGGAGAAGTCTGAAAAAAGGCATACCCCTGTTCCCCTGTTTCCAGTGAAACGTCAAACCGGGGGACCCTGATGTTGAATATCTGTGAAAATTCAATATTAATATCAACAGTCTGCTCTGATATGATAAGTGAATTGAGAATGGTGCCTCTGCCGGCCGCAGCCTCCGCTATTGTGAAGTACCGCATCGCGCGGGTTGTGTTTGTTTCTACACGGTGCTGCAGTTCGCCTGTTTTACCCACCATGTCAATGAGTATCCGCACAAATTCATCCAGCTTGTCCTTGAGGAGTTTGTGACCCCTGATGGCGGTGGCGTGCCTTTTTTTTAGTTTTAAGAGCTCCATCCGCGTTGGGCTGACTTCAAGGAGCATCCCGGGCCTCCTTGCGGGGACCGGCGTTTTCCGGCGTGGAAAGGTAGCGGGTAATGTATTCGTCCCGTATGCGTTTTAATTCGCTCACCGGAAGCATCTGCAGAAGCTCCCATCCCAGGTCGAGAGTTCCGATAATCGACCTGTTATCATAATATCCCTGTGATACGTACCGGGATTCGAAGCTGTCCGCAAAGGCGAAATATATCCTGTCAATATCGGTGAGTGCGGATTCCCCAAGTATGACTGCAAGCTCCTGGACTTCCTTGCCCCGTGCATAGGCCGCGAAAAGCTGGTTTGACACATCCGCATGGTCCTCACGTGTCTTTCCTGTGCCTATTCCCTTGTCCTTGAGGCGGGAAAGCGACGGGAGTACATCAACAGGTGGATCAATGTTTTTCCGGAACAATGAACGTGACAGGACAATCTGGCCTTCCGTGATATAGCCGGTGAGATCAGGAATGGGGTGGGTCTTATCATCCTCAGGCATCGTGAGGATCGGGATCATGGTAATTGATCCCTGCCGGTTTTTAATTCTGCAGGACCGTTCATAGATACTGGCAAGGTCCGTATAGAGGTATCCGGGATAACCTCTCCGTCCGGGGATTTCCTTCCTCGCCGCGGCAATTTCCCGCAGCGCCTCACAGTAATTTGTGATGTCCGTGAGGATAACAAGGACATGATGACCACATTCAAAGGCGAGATACTCCGCTGCGGTAAGGGCAACACGCGGTGTCGCGATCCGTTCAATCGCGGGATCGTCCGCGAGGTTCAGGTACAGCACGGACCTCTGGATGGCCCCTGATTCGGTAAATTCACGTATAAAGAAATCAGATTCCTCGTAGGTGATTCCGATTGCGCCGAACACCACCGCAAAACTCTCACCCGCCCCGAGTACTTCCGACTGGCGTGCGATCTGCGCCGCGAGCTGATTGTGGGGAAGCCCTGAACCGGAGAATATCGGCAGCTTCTGGCCCCGCACAAGGGGGTTGAGGCCGTCAATGGATGATACTCCGGTTTGAATAAACTCGTTGGGGTAATCCCGGGCATAGGGGTTGATAGGGGTGCCGTTGATGTCAAGGCTTTTGTGGGGTATTATAGCAGGGCCTCCGTCAACGGGCCTCCCGAACCCGTTGAAAATACGGCCCAGAATATCTTTTGACAGATCAAGTTCAATTCCCCTGCCCTTGAAAGTCACCTTTGTTTCCGGAACGTCAATACCGCTTGTACCTTCAAAGACCTGCACCAGGGCGGTGTCGTATTCCAGCTCAATAACCTTTCCGCGCCTTACATCATTGGAGGGGAGATAAATTTCCACAAGTTCTTCATTCTTCACTCCATGAATGTTTTCAATCAGGAGCAGGGGGCCCACAACGTTTTTGATTGTCCGGTATTCAATTCTCATGTCTGAATATCTCCCGAAGGGGATGTGCGTCCTGTCTTCTCAATGATTTCCTCCTTCGCCCGCTCTCCTGCGGCAATGATGTCTTCAGGTTTCGTGTCGGGAATATATTTTATCCGGGCAAACAGTTCATCCGCTTCAAGCTTGTCGATAACGCTGAAGTGCGTGCCGTTTTCAAGTGCTTCCGAAAGGAGGCGGTGGTAATGAAGGATCTGCTGCAGCATGTGAAACTGTTTCTTCAGCGTCGTGAAGGTGTCTTCATCGTGAAACGCGTTCTGGTGAAGGAAGTCCTCCCGTATAATACGTGCGGTTTTCATTACAAGCCTGTCGGGACCGGAAAGGGACTCAATTCCAATGAGGCGTACAATTTCCTCGAGTTCAGCCTCCTTCTCGAGGATCTTCAGGGCGTCGACCTTCAGTGAAGGATATGATTCATCGATTACTTCACGTATGTAGCTGTTCACCGCGGTATCGTACAGGGAATAGGAACGGAGCCAGCTGATTGCCGGGAAGTGCCGCTGAAACGCGAGCTTGTCCTCGAGGCTCCAGAATACTTTCACCACGCGGAGTGTCGCCTGTACCACGGGGTCGGACAGGTCGCCCCCTGCAGGGGATACGGCCCCCACGACAGTAAGGTCACCTTCGCGGCCGTCGCGCCCGGCGCAGCGTACCCTCCCGGAGCGTTCGTAAAATTCCGCGACCTTTGATGCGAGATAGGCGGGATAGCCTTCCTCTCCCGGCATTTCCTCGAGGCGCCCGGAAATCTCCCGCATGGCCTCCGCCCATCGCGACGTGGAGTCGGCCATGAGCGCTACGGAGTATCCCATGTCGCGGAAGTACTCGGCGATGGTGATTCCGGTATACACCGACGCCTCCCTCGCGGCGACGGGCATGTTGGAGGTGTTGGCGATGAGAACCGTCCGTTTCATGAGGGGCTTTCCGGAACGGGGGTCCAGAAGTTCGGGAA
>DAOSYC010000144.1:0-9503 GCA_035380905.1 Spirochaetota bacterium
CCCCTCAAGAGAGTCGGAATACCTCTTGTCCTGTCAATGCATAATTATCTCCCCCTGTGGCGTTCGTTTTTCAATACTCTCGGTGTTGAAGTGGTAATCTCGAAGGAATCGGACAGTGAAACGAAAGAAAACGCCGTAAGGATATCGAAAACGGATTTTTGTTTTCCAATGAAGATAGGACTTGCCCATGGTGACCAGCTTTCAGGTTCATCGGATGTGGATGCGGTGTTCTTTCCTTCATTTATCAGTGAGAAGATGCAGGGGAACGGGCTTCCACGGGTTTTCTGCCCGTATGTTATTTCATATCCTTCTGTTGCGAAGGGGGTGGGGGTTGGAAAACCCTGGATCATTCCAACAATTGATTTCCGTCAGGAGGAGAAAACAAACCTCAGGGAACTTCATGAATCACTGAAGGAATACGGGTTTTCCCACAGTGAGATACGCGACGCATACAGGACCGCGCTGCGTGTACACAGGGATTTTCTCAGGATGCGGTATGAGAAGGGGCAGGAGATCCTCAGGGACATGCGTGAGGAAGGAAAGACGGGAATCGTGTTTATCGGCAGGCCCTACAACCTTTATGACGGTGTTATAAACCTGAAGATTCCCGACCGGTTCCAGTTCTATGATTATGTGATCTTCCCCCATGAGCTTCTTATTAATCCTGATGACGGTACCGATGTGTATCACATGTACTGGAATTACGGGGAGATAATTCTTAAAACAGCGGAGAAGGTGCGTTCCATTGATAATCTGTATCCGGTATACCTTACAAATTTTTCATGCGGTCCTGATTCTTTTATCCTCAGCAGATTTGAAAAAATTATGGCCGGGAAGCCGTATCTGATTATTGAGCTCGATGAACACGGATCAGAGACAGGGTATATGACACGGATCGAAGCATTTAACGATATTGTCATGGAGAAAAGGCGTCCTGCCCCTGATGCGGCGGAGGACACGCAATATTTTGAAGATGCATGGAGAAACAAAGGCAAAAAGCTCTGGATTCCTCCGATGCATGAAATAACAGGGCGCCTCTTCGCTGCGGGTTTCCGTGCATGGGATTATGACGCGGAAGCGCTCCCCATTGAAAACGTTGAGGCGTTTGAACTCGGGAAGCAGAAGGTCCGCGGGAGCGAATGTCTTCCTGCCACAACAACAATAGGCGCCTTTCTCCAGGTGCTTCGTGAAAAAGGAGTAACCCCGGAGGAACACGCGCTCTTTATGCCTACCGCGGAGGGCCCCTGCCGTTTCGGCCAGTACGCGGTGTTGCACAGGTCAATACTTGACAGGGAAGGGTTTACGAAAACGCCGATATTCTCTCCTTCTTCCGTGAATTCGTATATGGGAATGCCGAACAGCCTGCGGCTTTATCTCTGGGAGTCAATGCTGTGCAGTGATACCCTCATGAAGGCTATATGCGCGGTGCGTCCCTATGAGGTCAATCAGGGTGAAACCAATGCACTGGCGGAGGAGCTCATTACTGATATCATAGCCCGTGTAGAGAAAAAAGAGGATGTGCTGCCTGTGACGGAACGGGCACTGGAGCGCCTGTTTTCCATCCCCAGGGTTGATGCACCGAGGCCCCTGGTGGGGATAGTCGGTGAGATATATGTACGGTGCAACCCGTTCTGTAATAACAGGGTGATTGATGTAATAGAACGAAACGGCGGGGAGGCATGGCTCGCACCGATATCGGAATGGATATTGTACACCGCCTGGTGTGAGGAATATTTTACAAAACTTATAACAAGAAACGCCCTGAAAAGGTTCATTGTAAAAATGAAAACCGGGTATCTTTTCAAACATGCCCGCAGGTTTGAGGAGATGTTCAGGCATTACAGTCCCCTCAGGGTGGAACCGGCGATAGAGGACGTGCTTGAGGAGGGAATGGATTTTCTCCCGTTAAATTTTGAGGGGGAAGCGATACTTACCGTGGGAAGGGCCCTGCAGTTTATTAAAAACGGGGCCGAAATGGTGGTTAACTGCGCGCCTTTCGGGTGCATGCCGGGTAACATTACCGCTTCATTTTTTCAGCAGATTCAGGAGCAGTATACAAGCCCTGTGGTGACCCTGTTCTATGACGGGGAAACAAATGCGAACCGTGTTGTGGAAGTATATCTGCGTAATATCTGTAATAAAATTATGAAACGGGAACCGGAGGCGGTATAATTTTATGTTGACATAAATAGTAATAGCATTTAGATGTCAAAAAAATTTTCCGGAGGTTTATATGGCATTCAAAATCACTGAGGATTGCACATCATGCGGATCATGCGCAAGTGAATGTCCTGCAGATGCTATTAGTGAAGGTGATGATATTTACGTTATAGATCAGGATGCCTGCACAGAGTGCGGAACATGTGTTGATGTATGTCCTGCTGAGGCGATTATCGAAGTGTAGTATCATCTGACAGGCGGTAATTACCGGTCTGTTTGTAAATGTAGAAAAAAATAAAAAGCAGGTGGAATAACCTGCTTTTTATTTTTCTGCATATTATGTGTACGGTTTAGTGGAGACTCGTTTCATTCATCAGAAGTGTGGATATTTCACTAAAGAGCTTGGGTTCCCGGCCGTTATAATAGCCCTGAATCTGGTCAAACCCGAGCATGAGGCACCGGTCGAACTTTTCTTTCGTGTCAACTCCTTCAGCGACCACCTGTATCGGCTGTTTGAAATTATGAACGAGGTCAATGAGGCCCTGTACGATAAAGGCATAGTTTTCATTTTCCATAATATAGTTAATTGATGACTGTGAAAACTTAATTGTCTCAATTATTCCTGACAGCCGGGCAATCTGTTTCAGTCCTGCCTGTTCATCGGTGAAATCATCAACGGCAATTTTAATTCCCAGCTTATAAAAATCCTCCAGTATTTTTATGTTCTCCTTTTTGACAATTTCACGTTCGATAATTTCAAGTTCAAGGTTCTTGTGCTGAATCATGGTAGTGCTGAGGGTCTGTTCAAGGTAGCTGCTGAAATCCTCCTGCAGCTGCTGCGGTGAGACATTAATTGATATATTGATTAACGGGTTTATTTTCAGGAGTTCACTGAGATGACTGCATGACTCCTGTACTACCCAGCGGCCGATTTCATGTATGAGCCCGTTGTGTTCAGCGATTCCAATGAAGAGCGTTGGTGTGATTTCACCGATTTCCGGGTGGTTCCACCGTATAAGCGCCTCAAGTCCCACGATTTTCTCTTTTGCGTTTACCTTCGGCTGGTATGCGATGAAAAACTCATTGTTAACGTTGTTGCGGAGATTATGAACAGCAACTTTCAGGTCCTGTTCAAGACGGTACAGCTCACGGACTTCGCTGTCGCGTTTTTTATTAAAGAGCATAAAACGCACGTTTTTATCACGGGCCCACTGTATCGCGGAATCACAGTTGTTAATTATTTTTTTTGGATTTTTACTGTCAAAGTCCTGGGGAAACGCGGTAATGCTTATATGGGCATCCACTTCATTCGGAAAGCCCCGTAATGAGTACGGGAAAATGCTTAACGCGGTGTTGATACTGTGACCTGTGGTATACCCGATTTCTCCGGTATGGGGACAGAGTACAAAGAAGCGGTTTCCCACGCGTGCGAGGGTCATTTCCGGAAAGCACTGGCGGCTCAGGGTGTTTGCTATGTCGGATATTATAAACTCCTCAAGGTCATTCCCGATGGATTTGTAGTTTTCATCGACATTGATATGCCGGATTTTGTTCAGGTCGTCACCGCAGAGTTCAATTTCCATCACTTCGAACTGATCATCTTTTTTAATCGAGTCCGCGAGCTTTGTGAGAAATCCGGTTTCGTTAAGAAATCCGGTGAGTTTGTCATGGGTTTCAACAAATTCAACGCGTTTCCGTTCGGTAATATCGCGGATTGCGAACACCCGCATCCTGCTGCCGTTCAGAAAGGTCCAGGAGCTTTGTACCTCGGCAAAAAAGGTACCTCCATTGAGGCGCATCGCCTTTATTTCATAGGGCTGGTTGTGGTTCTGGCGGATATCTTCAAAAATTTTCCAGTGGTACTCTTTTGCTACAAACTTCAGGGCGTGGACCCCGTATACCTGTTCAAAGTCTCTGGGATTGTGCTGGTCAAGTCCAAGCATTTCAAACAGGGTCTGGTTTGCCAGGATTATTCCGCTTTCATCGTGAATAAACATTCCCTGGAAAGGGGAGTCCGCAAGGACACGGAACCGTTCTTCGCTTTCCCGGAGGTTTGTTTCGGCAATTTTACGTTCGTCTATGTCAAGCATTGCTGACATTATCACATACCGGTTTTTTATTCGAATGGGTTTTGAGAAGAGTGTAACCCATTTTGCGTTTCCATTGCCGGTTATAATTCTGAGGTCATAGTGTTTTACCGCGGTGTCAATTTCACCGGTGATCTTCTTTTTATACTGCTCACGGGCAAATTCACGGTCATCCGGATGCACAATGGTAAGGAATTCTTCACGGCCCCATGTTGTCAGTGTTTCTTTTCTGTATCCTGAAATTTTCTGCATAAGGTCATTGGCATAGGTGATGACACCGTCATCAATCGTGTATATGCCGATGATTGCCTGGTCGGTAAGGGTTTTGTACACCAGTTCACTGTCTTTCAGGTCCTGTTCAACTTTCTTCTTATCCGTGATGTCACGAACTATGACAACGCGTCCTTCACCTCCCTCTATGTTCCTGGGGGCAATTTCAAGTGTTGCGGTGGTGCCGTTTTTTTTAATAATTGTTATTTCGTAGGTATGTGTACTGTGTGCGGCAATATTCGTGAGGACCCTGTTGCGTGATTCTTCAGTAACAAGACTGAGAAAATTTGTTCCAATCAGTTCCTCGGCCTGGTAGCCGGTTATTTCAGAAAATCTATAATTGATTTCAGTTATAATTCCCCTGTTGTGAACCACGTATCCGTCGTTGACACAAGATATGATTTGTGTAAAGTATTCGTTTTTTTGCTGAAGCACTTTGTTATGTTTTTCAGCCTTTTCCAGTTCAGCATTCCGCAGCAGTAGTTCCTGTTCAAGTTCATTGACCCTATCCCGCAAAATGGATATATCATTCTGAGGGCCCGTACCGGAGATGTTCTGTATCTTTTCTGACATTTGCTAATATTCCGTAAAAGTGTATGGAGTCTGCTGCTGTATCCTGAACAGCAACAGGACACATTCCTGAAAACTCTGCCAATTTTTTATATGTCCGTTAATTAATCAATTATTCTTTTCTATATATATGTAGAAAATGCCTTTGAAGAAGAAAAAATGTCATTATGGCCGAATATTGGGCAGCAGGAATTAATGCTATAGACATTTCTTTGTGTAAAGTGGTACATATGTGATGTTTTTATTTCGTTACTGCCGGGAAGACACAATATTGTTTGTCAGTGTAATTTTTACGGTATTGTAATACAGGTCCCGTATTATGTGTTGACGTGAAAGTGCCGGTACGTGTACTATTGCAGTTCAAAGGCATTAGCAACAGATTCCAGTTGTCCTGTTTCCCCGCATGTGAAGATGCTACACAATGAAAATGGAACCTGCATCAATTGTATTATACTGTAATTCAATGTATTCTGACGCCCGGAATTTGCTGTTACGCCGGTTATTGTAAGGAGTATGGAGATGGAAAGCGCGAAAACCAGAATGGAAGTATTTTACCGGATTGAAGATTCAAGGGGGCTTATGCTCCGGAAGAAACTTCAGCATCTGGGGTTTGATATTGAAGCAGTCATCATTTCAGATAACTATCTGTTCTATGATGATTTTTCACAAAAGGAATGTGAGCGTATCGCCCGCATGCTTATTCAGCCGGTCACACAGGATTATGTGTGCAACGAGCCGTATCGTCCGGCGGGATTCGCGTATGCCGTTGAAATCGGGTTTCTCCCCGGGGTCACCGATAATGTGTCCCATACCGTGCGTGAGTCAATTGAGGACATGCTGAAACGTTCCCTTGACGCGGAAAAGTCGGTGTTCAGCACCACCACCTATTTTCTGAAGGGTGATATCGACCGTGAAACTGCCGTTGCGATTGCCATGGAACTGCACAATCCCCTGATCCAGAGAATGACAATCCTCTCCGCAGAGGAGTACCGGTCGCAGGGTGGTATGGGACGGGAAATTCCTGTGGTACACCTCCATGAGCATATAGCGGTTGATGAAGTTAATATAAATGTTTCCGAGGAGGAACTCCTCAAAATAGGGAAGGAGGGTATTGCCGACAGTGACGGAACGCGGCGCGGGCCCCTTGCCCTTGATATGCTTTCCCTGAATACCATCCGTGATTATTTTAACACGAAAGAGAAACGGAACCCCACTGACGTTGAGCTTGAATCCATTGCCCAGACCTGGAGCGAACACTGCAAGCACACAATCTTTGCCGCGAAAATTGATGAAGTGGAGGGGGGGATTTTCCGGACCTATATCCGTGAGGCAACGGAGCGGATACGCCAGACAAAAGGTGACCGGGACTTCTGCTTTTCAGTGTTTTCGGACAACTCCGGGGGAATTATTTTTGATGATGAATATGTGGTATCCGACAAAGTCGAAACCCATAACAGCCCCAGCGCCCTTGATCCATTCGGCGGTTCCATTACCGGTATTGTCGGTGTGAACCGGGATACCATAGGGTTCGGCCTTGCGGCGCGTCCCATTGCCAACAGGTACGGGTTCTGTTTCGCGGACCCCTTTGACGATGAGCCTCTGTACCGGACAAAGGAAAAGGACTCACGCCTTCTGCCGCCCCGGCGGATCATGGAAGGCGTGGTGCACGGCGTCAATGTGGGGGGGAACTGCTCCGGTATCCCGACACCCCAGGGCTTTGTGTATTTTGATGACCGTTATAAGGGGAAACCCCTTGTGTTCGTGGGGACAATCGGCATGATTCCCCGGAAGGTACTGGGGAAAGCCTCGTATGATAAAAAGGCAATGCCCGGAGATTATATCGTGATGATAGGGGGACGCGTCGGACGGGACGGAATTCACGGCGCCACCTTCTCCTCGGAGGCCCTTTCCTCCGGGAGCCCGGCCACGGCGGTGCAGATAGGGGACCCTATTACCCAGAAAAAGCTTTCAGATGCGATTGTGAAGGAGGCCCGGGACAGGGGGCTCTATCATTCAATCACCGATAACGGGGCCGGGGGACTCTCCTGTTCCGTAGCGGAAATGGCCCGGGAGTCCGGGGGCTTTGAGGTTGACCTGGAAAAGGTCCCCCTGAAATATCCCGGCATGGCCCCATGGCAGATATGGGTGAGCGAGTCCCAGGAGCGGATGACCCTTTCTGTTCCGGAAGAGAAACTTCAGGAATGCCTGGACCTCATGAAACGGCGCGGTGTGGAGGCAACGGTGATAGGGAAGTTTACCGACTCCTCCCGGGGCCATGTGCGTTTTAACGGGAAGAAAGTTTTCGACCTTGACCTGGAGTTTCTCCATGAGGGACTGCCGCGCAAGGAACTCCAGTCGGCACCCCGCATAAAGAACAATCCGTACCCGCCTTTTGTCGTGCCGGGAAATCTTACGGAAGTGCTTCACGGGATGGTGAGCCGACTCAATACGGCGAGTTATGAATTTATATCGACCCAGTACGATCATGAAGTGCAGGCGAATTCTGTTGTAAAACCGCTCCAGGGACCGGGAAGGGTAAACGGCAACGCGACGGTGATCCGGCCCCTTCCTCATTCCTATAAGGGGGTGGTGATGTCCCAGGCGCTGTATCCGTCATACAGCGATATCGACACGTACCGTATGGCGGCGTGCTCCATTGACACCGCGGTCCGGAACGCGATTTCCGTGGGGGGCAGCCTTGAGAATATGGCGCTCCTTGATAATTTCTGCTGGTGCGATTCCAATAATCCCGGGCGTCTCGGTGAACTGAAGGACGCCGCAAAGGCATGTTTTTATTACGCTGTGGCCTATGGGACCCCCTATATCTCAGGAAAGGACAGCATGTTCAATGACTTCCACGGGTATGACAGGGATTTTAATGAAGTAAAAATATCGATCCCTCCAACGCTGCTCATCTCATCTATCGGCGTGGTTGAGGATGTACGCAATTGCCAGACTATTGACTTCAAATGTCCGGGGGACCTTCTGTATTGTGCCGGGACAACAGGGCCGGAGATGGGGGGAAGTGAGTACCTTGCCATGACAGGTGAAAAGCTATCCGGTACACGATATATAGGCAATAAGGCCCCTTCGGTTCAGGCGGATGATAATATGATGCTGTACCGTGCGGTGGAGGCGGCAATGAAGCGGGGATATATCGCTTCAAGTATCAGCATTGAGCGCGGTGGACTGGGGGTGGCCCTGGTGAAGTCGGCAATGGCAGGCATGATGGGGTGCGGTATCGACCTGTCAAAAATACCCGCCACGGAACCTCTCAGGGATGATGATATTCTTTTTTCCGAGTCCCAGGGAAGGTTTCTGTTTTCAGTAAATCCGCAGCACAGGGATGAATTTGAACTGCTCTTTAACGGGATGCCCCTTGCACGTATTGGTGCCGTGTCTCATAACGGCACGGTTGAGGTTACGGGCTCTGAAGGGAATATAATTATTTCAACTGATGTTACTGCGCTGCAGCATTCATATAAGAGTACTTTTAAGGATTTTCAGGGGTGATACAGATGGCAAAACCAAAGGTTCTTGTACTGACCGGATACGGAATTAACTGCGATGAGGAAACAAAGTATGCCTTTGAAAGGGCAGGTGCTGAGGCCGATATTGTCCACATAAATGATTTGATAGAAAATTCCCTGATGCTGCTGCAGTATCAGATATTCTCATTCCCCGGAGGGTTCTCCTACGGTGATGATACCGGCAGCGGGAAGGCCCTGGCAAACAGGATCACCAATAACCTGCGGGAGGAGTTCAGGGCCTTTATTGAGCGCGACACCCTGATGCTGGGAATATGCAACGGATTTCAGGTGATGGTAAACATAGGGGTGGTCCCCGCGACAGGGAGCCTGATCGGCGAGACGGAAGTGTCCCTTGAACATAATGATTCATCACGGTATCAGTGCCGCTGGGTTGATCTCAGTATCGAAAAGGATTCACCCTGTGTGTTCACAAAGGGGATTGAAGGTTTGCACATCCCGATCGCCCATGGCGAGGGGAAATTTTATGCCGGCGGGCATGTCCTTGAAAACCTTGAAGCGAAGGGCAGGATCGTAATGCGGTATGCCCGTCCTGACGGCAGCAGGGCATCCGGGGAGTTTCCATACAACCCGAACGGTTCCCTCAATGATATTGCCGCGATCTGCGACAGTACGGGGCGCATCATGGGTATGATGCCGCACCCGGAAAGGAACATCCTTTTTACGCACCGGGAGGACTGGACCATTCTGAAGGAGCAGATCCTCAGGGAGGGGGGCGAAGTCCCTGAGGAAGGAGAGGGTATGCTTATTTTCCGGAATGCGGTGAGATATTTTGAGTAGAAATCAGTTTTTTACTCTTCCGGCTCCGGCAGATCATCCCCTTCGGCAACTTTCTTTGTAAAGGTATCAATGTTTTCCGAAAGGCTCT
>DAOSYC010000145.1:0-1301 GCA_035380905.1 Spirochaetota bacterium
CGGTACCGTGATGTTCCGGCGCTGTCGGGGATCGCGAAGGAAGTGCAGGGCGCGGTACACCTCCTCGGAGAGATGGGGGCGTACTTCGCTCAGTGCGGAAAGGAAGGGAAATTTATGGTGCCCATCGGCAACGCGTATCCGTTCCTTATGCTGATGGGGACGGTCTCCATGGCGTGGCTTCTTTTCTGGCAGGCAGGTATCGCAGATGAAAAGCTTGGAGCTATTTATCGTGAAAAAGGGGTTGATACCTCTGACGGCAAACAGGTGAGGAATTTCCTGAAGGAACACAGGGAGGCGGCATTCTATCACGGGAAACTTCTCGGCGCAGAATATTATATTTCCCATGTGCTTCCCGAAGTTGACGCACGGGCGAAGGCAATCAGGAGCGAAAACCTCGCCTTTATGGATATTGTTGATGACGGGTTTGCGTCGGTATGACGCTGCATGAATTCCATGTGTCCCTGGAGGCGTTAATTATGAATGATAGTGTGAAGCCGCATTGCAGCAGGATGTGTTTACGGAAGTACTGATACTACACAACAATGGAGGCGTGATATGTTTGATTTTATTATGACCGATGAGCAGCTGAAACTTCGGGATGAGGCCCGGGCGTTTACAAAGTGGGTCCCGAAGGAGATGATTCTTGATATGGACGCGGAGAAAATTCAATTTCCCCGTGAATATCTGAAGGAGGCGGGGAAACGAAACCTTCTCGGCATACGGCTCCCGAAGGAGCTGGGGGGACGGGGACTCGGATGGGTCGAAGACGGCATAGTTGCCGAAGAGGTGGGTGTCGCAAGTTACAGTCTTGCATGCCTCTGGGGTGTGGGTGCTGATATTGTCTGCGAGGCAATTGCCAAGTACGGCAGTGACGAGCTGAAGCAGGAGGTTGTGGTGCCGCTCCTGAAAGGGGATGTGTACGCGGCGGAATGTCTCACGGAGCCCCGCGGCGGTTCAGACTTCTTCGGCGCGGCGACAACCGCGCGTAAGGATGGCGGTGACTGGGTAATTAGCGGCCAGAAACGTTTTATTGTGGGTGCGGAAGGCGCCGACTGGTTTATGGTGTACGCCGTGACAAATCCGGACGCCCCGGCCCATGAGCGGATGACATGTTTTATTGTACCCCGTGATGCCGGGGTTGAGTCAAAGTATATTTACGGCCTTATGGGGGTCCGCGGCGGCGGCGCGGGGCGTGTCATATTTGATGATGTCCGGGTCCCTGAACGGTATGCCCTGAACGGCATCAACGGCGGGTTTCCCGTGTTTCAGACCAACATGATCCCGGAACGTCTTGGGACTGC
>DAOSYC010000145.1:1401-9451 GCA_035380905.1 Spirochaetota bacterium
ATGGGAAGATCAAACAGTACCGACTTTTTCAGCACGCTTTTTTTGTGTGAAAAAAGGTCAAACCCCGCCTTTCCATGGTATGCGCCGATGCCGCTCATCCCCACGCCCCCGAAGGGAAGCTCCGGATTGGACAGGTGTACGATGGTGTCATTTATGCACCCGCCGCCGTAGGAAAGATGTTGTATAACGGTACGTTCTGTTTTTCCGCTTCCGGTAAAAAGGTACAGCGCCAGGGGCTTGTCCCTGTTCCGGACAAAGAGTATTGCCTCATCCAGCTCATCATATACCAGGACGGGAAGGATCGGGCCGAAGATTTCCTCCTGCATCACAGGGTCTTCCGGGGAAACGTCCCGGAGGATTGTGGGGGCAATATAGCGCTGCGCCGCATCGGTGATGCCTCCTGTGACCGGTGTCCCCTTCCCGAGGAGCCCCGTGAGCCTCCGGAAATGATCGTCGTTAATGATGCGGCTGTAGTCGGGACTCAGGGCGGGATTATCACCGTAGAAATTGTTCACTTCGGCCTTCATGTGAGAAAGGAGCGTATCCTGCACGTCCTTCTGCACCAGAAGGTAATCGGGGGCGACACAGGTCTGGCCGCAGTTGAGAAATTTTCCCCATACGATGCGCCGCGCCGCCGTCGCAATATCAGCGTCGCTGTGGACAATGCAGGGGCTCTTGCCCCCAAGTTCCAGGGTAACCGGGGTCAGGTCACGGGCCGCCTTTTCTGCGATGATCTTTCCCACCACGGGGCCCCCTGTGAAAAATATATAGTCGTAGGTTTCATTGAGGAGCTGTTTGCTTATATCGACACCCCCCCCGAATGCTGCCCCGTGGGACCTGCTGAACACGGCGCCGATAATCTCCTCTATTACCGTTGAGGTATTCGGCGCCGCGGGTGCTGTTTTCACCACAACGCAGTTCCCCGCCGCGATAGCGCCGATGAGGGGAGCCATAACGAGCTGGAACGGGTAGTTCCAGGGCGCGATGATCAGCACCACGCCGTACGGTTCAGAATACACATAGGACCGTGATGGGAAATGCGCCAGGGGAGAAGAAACCTTTATGCGGCGGGCCCATTTCCTGAGATGCCGTATCGTATACCTGATCTCGTCCAGTATGATCCCTATCTCAGTTTCATAGGTTTCATGGAAGGGCTTACTGAAATCCTCCATGAGTGCATCGCATATTTCCTGTTCCCGTGAACTGATTTCACGGTGAAGCGCTTTGAGCGCTTCAATCCTGAAATGCGGGTCCCGGGTTGCAAGGGTGTCAAAAAACTTTCGCTGCAGTGCAATAGTGTCTTTTATCCCCCTGACATCCTGCAGGGAGATTTTATTATTGTTCCGTGCCCTTTGATGCATGGTGAACCTCTCTTTCTTTATAATATACCATTACTAAAATGCGGATTCAAGTACCGCCATGGCGTCCCTGTAATCAACCTCTGCGGGGTTCACCATGAGGGTGCCGTCACCAAGGGCGGTACGTGCAATCTCATCCAGTTTTTCTCTGGGGACTCCAGCCTCACTGAGAGTCATGGGGAGGTTCGCGTGATGTTTCAGTTTCTTCTGTAGTTCGCGCACCCGTTCAATGGTTTTGCGCGGGCGTTCGGTTTCGCCGGTCGCGTTGTACTCCCTGTCACCCGCGAGGACACGCAGCATATCCCCGATACGTTTTCCCGATTTCTCCATGTTATATTCAAGGCCGTGGGGAAGAAAAATAGACATTGCGGTGCCGTGAGGAATATGGCACACCGCACCGGCGGCGTGCCCCAGCCCGTGCACCATGCCTACCATGGAATTGGAAAAGGATATTCCCGCCATGCAGGAGGCGTTCGCCATTGCCATGCGTGCCCCGGCGTTTTTGCCGTTGGTCACCGCTTCAAGCATGTGGTCCCGTATCAGCTCAATTGCCGCCAGGGAATAGGCGTCGCTGAGGGGGTTCTGCTGCAGGCTGATATATGCCTCCATGGCGTGAGTCAGGGCGTCCATCCCCGTGGCTGCCGTAATTGATGGGGGGCAGGTGAGGGTCATGCGGGGGTCCAGTATCGCCACTTTGGGAAGAAGCTGGTACGAGGTAAAGAGCATCTTCACATTTTTTTCCGGGTTCGCGATGACCGCCACGAGGGTGGTTTCGGACCCCGTCCCTGAAGTGGTGGGGATTACGACAAGGGGCTTCATCGGCTTTTTCAGCACCTCGGCCCCCATGAACCGCATCAGGTCATCGGACTCCTCCGTCACCACGATGTTGACCCCCTTCGCGGTGTCAATGGGAGAACCGCCCCCCACGGCGACAATGGAGTCGCAGCCGGTTTCACGGAACAGTTTCGCGATCTCGTTTACGGTCTCAATTGAGGAGTCCGGCGGGGTGTTGTCGTATACCGCGCCCGGCACGATGCTGGTATCATGGAGTGAGGCGAGTACGATGTCGATGAGGCCCGCGCCCGCAACTCCCTTGTCCGTGACAATGAGCGGTTTTTTTACCCCAAGCTGGTCAAGCTCAAAGGGAAGGTTGTCCACAGCCTTGTTTCCTGATACTATCTTGACCGGGTTGTAAAATTCATAAAATGACGGCAGCATAATTGTTTCTCCTTCGTGTAATTTATAGTCCGAATGGTACCGCGACGCAATACACGTACATGCGGTTGATGTGTCTTCTGATTCCCATTGACGGCAGCCTGCGGAGTATCCTCCTGTTGATCAGGGCCGGGAAAAGATACCGCTCCACAATGTTCAGGCACCGTACAAGGGCCATGACCTTCACCAGGTCACCCTTCGCGAAAATCCTGTGCTCGGCGTATGCCTGGGGTGTGCCTATCTGCGCGGTAAACAGCATAAATGCTGATTCAAGGTTCTTGAAGTTGATGGTGAGGTCCGCCGCAATGGGGTCAGAGCCTCCGTATATAAGGGTGCTTCCCGTGCTTCTGAGTGTCATTGAGGGACCCTCAGGCCATACGGTAAACATGATGGTGAACCCTTCGGGGAAATAGTCCCGCACTTCATGTTTGATGTCGATATCGACCCGCGACGCCCCCTGAAATCCTCTTCCCAGAACAAGAAATACAATTCTCACCAGAACTTTTTTGCATCTCCGCGTGAGGGAGGGGCCTTTGATGGTATACTGTTGCATGATTCCTCCGGATACATAGAATGATGCCTGTATAATGGCGAAAAAAATGGTCAATGTCGCCTGTATTTATAAATCCAGACGAAAACGGGAGACCGAATCTATAAATCCGGAATCAATACTGTCCCGGAATATCATTACGCGGAGTGCCGGCAGTGGGGGAATTCTTTTTATATGCGTTGGGTGTATGTATAAAAGGGGGAACGTCTATGGATGATACAGTTTGCGGTACTGCTGCGGGGTGCAGCCGGAGAACCGTGAAAAGGCCTCGTAAAATGACGACTTGGAATTGAATCCCACGGCATAGGATATGGAGAGGATGGAGCGTTCCGGCTCGTCAATGAGCAGATTTTTTGCTTCCTCCACACGGTGCTTGTTGATGAAACTGTTGAAATTCATGTTCAGCCGCTCATTGAGGAACTGTGAAAGCTGGTGGGGCGATATTTCAAGCTCCTCCGCCAGAAGGGGCAGTGTCATTTCGTCGTCGAGATAAATCTTTTTTTCATTCACAAGCTTCATTAACTCTGTCTGTACCCGGTCTGTGTCCACAGTTTCCAGGAGTGACCGCTGATACTGCTTTTTCTCCACTTCCGCCCTGAGGATCTGCAGAAACTGAGGATACCGCTGCCCCACGATGTAGGTCACAATAATGATGGTCCCCATAAGGCCCGTGCCCGCCATCAGGAGGTTCATAGAAACAATAATATATCCCGAGAGGGTCATGAAGCTCGCGACAATTGTCAGCAGGGCATAGGTAAAGGTGATGGCCATAATATTTGTGTTCTCGCGTATTTTCCATATTGAGGCGATATCCTTCAAAAGCATTATCAGGTATACTTTCATTTTTACCGCCGCGAGGAAGAATAGTGACTTCATCGCAATAACCATGGGAGGGTTCTTGCCCGCTGCGAACTGCGCAAGAAGGGTCCGTTTCTCATTTTCCCCCATGGTAAGGTACATGAGGTCAAAGAGGAAAGGGGCAATAAGAATAGTAAGAAATATGAGCTTCTTTCTCGGAAGGGGGTATTCCGGAAGAATCACAAGATAATACGCAAAGGAAAGGTGCGTTACCGTAAGACAGATGAAGGTAATATGGAATGCCAGGAGAGAAGGATGCGTAAATACGATACCCCGCAGTATCGCCACAAGCTGATAGAGCATTATCCCCAGGCTGAAAAAAAGCGCGAAAAGGTTATAATTTCTCCTGTCCCGCCCCTTCACGAAGAGCTGGGAGATGCCGGAAAGGAGTGAAAGGTTTGCCGCGAATAATACCAGATGTGTTATTATGTGTGAAGTCATTTGGTGCAGAGTCTCGCAGGTCATACTGAAAAGTCAATACAGTATACACTGTGACAGATAATAATTTTATACGGCCGGGATATGGTTTGGTCAAAAAGAAATATGTTAAATATGTATATGTGGTGGTTATGCGAAATGTAGTATCTGTGACCAAATTGTAATTGAAAAATAATGCCGTACCTGTAGGGTTGAACCGGAAAAAGCGGACTACACATGTATCCGGCAGGGGGGAGCATGGCTGTGTACAACTGGAATTCCATCGCGGAAATATTCAGCATGCGGGCCGAACAATACGGCAGCGCCCCCTGTATTTCATTCAAACGCGGCAGCTCATATGAAGATATCTCCTGGGGGGACCTGCATACCCTGGTCAGGAATACCGGATATTTCCTGCTTTCGAAGGGAATACGAAAGGGGGAAAAGGTCGCGATATACGCCCCGAACTGTTTCGAATGGGTTGTGGCGGACATGGCTGCCCTTTCCGTGGGAGCGGTGACGGTTCCCGTATACCCGACGAACCCCCCGGAAGAGACGCGTTATATCCTTGCTAATTCCGATTCGAAGATATGTTTTGCCGGAACAGCAGCTCACCTCAATAATCTGCTGAAAATCCGTAAACGCCTGGCAAAACTCCGTGATATTGTCCTGTTTGAAGGGGGAGGCGACAAAAAGGAGGTGCCGTCTTTTTCTGATGCAGTCGATGAGGGGATACGGTACGGGAATAAAGCGCTGTATGAAAAACGACTCGCCGCGATTAAACCCGGGGACATCGCCACTGTTATATATACATCGGGAACAACAGGCGATCCGCGGGGTGTCATGCTGACCCATGAAAATATTACCGCGAACATTGAGCAGATTAATGATGCATTCGGAGACGTCATACAGGAGGGCGATATCTTTCTGTCCATTCTTCCGCTGTCCCATGCCTTTGAGCGGACCGTCGGATATTACTGGCCCGTATTTGCCGGGGCGAGAATTGCCTATGCTGAAAACTTCTCCTCTGTAGCGCGAAATCTCCTTGAAGTGCGTCCGCACTGTATCATAAGCGTCCCTGAGCTGTATGAGAATTTTCACCGTGAGATTCTCTCACGGGCGGAAATGTCAGGAACCCTGAAGAAATTGTTTCTCCGGTGGTCATTTGATGTCGCGGCGGAGAATGCCCCCTATGTCTGCGGAAACAGGGACCCTGAAGGGGTCTTTTCCCTGAAGCACAGGATCGCGGAGGCCCTTGTGTTTTCAAAGCTCCGTGAAGCCATGGGGCTTGACCGTATCAGGTGCGCGGTATCGGGGGGAGGGCCCCTGTCGGCGCGGGACGCGGAATTTTTTCCCGGGATTGGTGTGCCCCTCATTGAGGGGTTCGGCATGACGGAAACCTCTCCGGTGATAAGTGTCAACCGTCCGGGAATGATACAGCCGGGGACCGTGGGCACCCCCTGCAGGGAAACCGTAATAAAAATATCCGAATACGGGGAGGTCCTGGTCAGGGGCCCCCAGGTAATGAAGGGATATTATAAAAACAGGGACGCCACGCGGCACGCCTTCACGAAAGAGGGGTATCTGAAAACCGGCGATATGGGGCATGTCGACGATGAGGGATTTTTAAGGATTTCAGGCAGGATAAAGGACATTATTGTCACTTCGGGAGGTAAGAATATCGCCCCCCAGAATATTGAATACAGGCTGCGGCAGTCCCCCTACATAGAAAGCATTGCTGTTGTGGGTGACCGGAGGAAATACCTTTCAGCCATTATTATTCCTTCCTTTGATCAGCTTTACACGTGGGCGCGTAAAAAAGGGATTGAATATTTCAGTAAAAAGGAACTCGTTACAGATGAACGGGTAATAAACCTTATTTCAGGGGAAATTGAGATGCTCAGTGAGGATTTTTCACGCACTGAACGGGTCCGGCGGTTCAAGCTTATTGATGACATGTGGAGCCAGGAAACGAATGAGCTTACCCCCACGCTGAAAATCAGGCGGCAGGTGATTGAGGAAAAATACGCCCGTGAAATAGAGGATATGTATCCGGTGGAAAGTTATCTGCTGCAGTAATACATGCCGCACAGGGGTTTCCAATTCATGTTCTCCAATGCCCGCAGGGTCTCCGCATAATTATGACTTGAAAAAAATGACAGGAAATTTATTATTGTCATAATGTGCTTTTGATGTGTACTGGCTGCACAGGGCTATCGCGCGTAACAATTTCCTGATATATGGTGCTGTTCCGGATATGAATATCAAAATATTTACAATGAATTTTCTCAGGGATTTTGTGGTTCCCCCTCCCGGTGTGTCGCCTTCGGAAAGAAGATTTTACGTGTTCAGCAATTATATATTTTTATTTTCCTTCTTCGGCCATCTCTCGTACATCCCTGTCTTTTATTACCTCGGGAATGATGTAGTGTTTGTCAATAACCTCGCATGTATCGCCCTTGACCTCTTCTGCCTGTACCTGAATTTTCATGGTCACGGAAGGGCAGCCTCCCTGCTCTGGGTACTGGAAGTAGCATATCATGCGGGATATTCAATTATCGCGTTCGGGTGGGATTACGGGTTCGATTATTATTTTCTTGGACTTACGGTATTTGTCTTTTTCTCCCAGTGGCATATCGCGGTACGTGCCGGTATCACGCTGCTGTTGGGCACCACGGCTGCCCTGTTGTACTGGTACTCCGGGATGTATGCCCCGTTAACTGCTATTGAACATACACCCTTTAACGTGTTTCATCTTATTAATATCTGTGTGAATATTGCCGCCCTGGGTTACGCGGCAATGTATTACGGCAAACTCGCGGATAAAACCGAAGACGAGCTGCGCTTTAAAGCGACCCACGACCGCCTGACCGGTGTGCTGAACAGGGGGGCGGTCCTTGATTGCCTCCGGAATGAGATGGTACGGGCCGTAAGGAGCTCTGATCAAATCGGAATTATTATGTGTGATATTGATCATTTTAAACAGATAAATGACCGGTACGGACATGTCGCGGGGGACAGGGTGCTCCACGATGTAGCGCAGCAGATACAATCCTCTCTCAGGCCCTATGATATGGTGGGGCGGTACGGAGGGGAGGAGTTTTTAATACTGCTGCCGGGGTGTGATATGCAGCGCGCATACCGTACCGCGAACCGTCTTGTTTTTCAGGTGCGCTCACATGTCACAGAGTATAACGGCGAAGATATTACTGTCACCATAAGCACAGGGGTGACTTCATTTATTGCTGCCGTCTATAATGAAATTGATGAAGTGGATATTGTCCAGCTCGCAGACAATGCCCTGTATCTGGCAAAGCGTAACGGCCGGAACAGGGTGGAAATGAGTATGGTGAACTGAAGGTACGGACGGCAGTTGATTTGACCCCACCCGGCCTCCGGCCCGCCCTCCCCACGTGGAGAGGGCTCCTATGGAGGGAATGGTTTCATTTTATTGAAGCTATTCCTTCAGCCCTGTCCCCAACCCCCTGAGGGGGCTTTGATGTGCCGGCAGGAGGAGATAGTTCCATATCCGTCATACACGGGCTGCAGCCATTGGCCTCAACCGGCTACGCCGTGCCGCTATGCTGCCGTACATGCCGGTACATTGTCACCGATCTGCCTGCAGTACCGTATCTGCACCTTACGAAGACCT
>DAOSYC010000146.1:0-9446 GCA_035380905.1 Spirochaetota bacterium
TAACCGTTGATGGTATGGATAGTAAAAGGGGTTTCCGGCATTGAGAGTGTCCTTTTCGCAGATTATTGAGTATATGACACGCTGTACATGTATCTATAACACTAATCCCTGATTGTTCCGCAGAGAGCTTTCCAGCGTGTACGCAGTACGGCTGCCTCATTCCCGTTATCGGTTCTTGTTATACAATGGTGACATGTGATTGCTGCATCATCGCGATTAATCTCTGCTGATGAACGCAGCACATCGCCGAATCCCGTTTCCGCCCTGAAGTTAATTTCCATCTCTTCGAGAAAACAGTTGTTCCTGATTTCAAAGGGTAGTGTTTCAACGGCCCATTCGATGTACCGTACATTGTTGACATGCCGGTATGTGTCGATATCATTGTAGCGAACGGTAAATTCCGTTTCACAATCGTTTCGTTCAGGACGCGGAAGCGGAGAAAAATCATCGTGTATAGCCATGCAGTCTTTGACGGGAATTGCCTTTGCGTTTTCAGGGATTGGAACTGGCCTGCGCTCGTTCAAGTCGAAAAATAAGGCGGAATTTATTCCCCGCGCGACGGTGTTCCCTGAACTGTCGTATACCCTGAAATTTCTTATTGCGAAGCGTCCGGTCATCGGCAAAAGCCATGATGTTATGCTGATCGTATCTTTCCGGCAGACAGGGTTCTCCATTATAACATGGAGGCGGGTAAGCACATAGGCATACTGTTCAACTTCATCTGCCGGCAGAGAATTGAAAAGGCGCTCAGCGTGATTAAATCCGATTTCCTGAAAATAATTGCAGAGGGTAACCATGGACATCCGGCCGTGAGGATCGGTTTCGTAGGACCGGAGGGTGAATTGTTCGGTGTGGAGCGCGAGTTCACGGTGCATTGAGGTCTATCCCCGCCTGAAAAAGTATGTACTGTATGAAGCCACTTGATCAGGACGCTCTGTCTTTTGCAACCGATTTTTGTGTGTATTATTTTTAATGCTTACAGGTATTGTCCTGTGACGGTTTTTACGAAGAGGGGTGAGATGTCACGATATGAAAGGGAAATAATAAGAATAATTATCCGGTAAGTTTGTTGTCCTTTATTTCTCTGAGAAACGCTTCCGGGTCAGGACTGTTGAGGAGCATGAGGTTTTTATAATGTTCCTCGTAGTCTTTATCGTCATATGAAGCAAACTGTAATGCGATGTGATTCTTTTCGCTGCGTGCAACAATACACTCAAAGCGTATTGTTAATTCTGTATCGCTGTTAAGGGTAAGATCGGCGGTGCAGGTGTCTCCTTTCTTAAATGGGACCGGATTTTTGCACGCCAGGAGAAGGCCGCTGAAGCTTACATTGTCTGTTGTCCCGCTGCATGTGCTGCCGTCAGCCAGGTGAATTACCGCAGAAAGTTTCAGCGGCAGCCGGGAATGCCGTCGTGTATTGCTCATAAGCCTGGACCTTTCCTGAAAATGAATACTCATTCTGCAATGTGGTGTCTTTTATCTCACATGAGCATTACCGCAGAATATTATATATACGTAACAGGGGGGTATTTTTGCAAGCTGTTTTTCCGGATGGATCCGCAAAAGGTGCTTCGGGTGTATTTGTATTTGTGTTGTATGTCGACGGAATTCTGTTGCCCTGTACCCCGGTCTAATCCCTCGCGTAATGGATTAGTTTACCGGCTTAAGGAATCTCCTGTCAATAAAATCAGCCAGTTTCAGAAGATTGTCACCCAGTACTTCAAAATCGTCAGCCATCTTGAGAAGCGCATCTCTTGTATCCAGCATTTCATAGGGAGATTCCTGTGATGTGAGTGCAAATGCATTCTTAAGCAGTTCAGCTTCCTCGGTCATTCCATTTTCTTCAAAAAATTCTTTGATTTCGGTATAGTCCATGATGCCTCCCGTAAACATGGTTTTCACATTCTGTTTCCGCAATTGCCGTACATTTTAATTATTGCAGGAAAATCATAAGTAAAGTGCGTTTTGACCGCTGATGGATGTTTTTCTTCCGTTTGTCAGCGTTTCGATAATATAGATACTATAAAGATTGTATTATGTTTTGTCTATGGCAGTTTATCCATTTTTCATGATGGTAATGTCGCATTTCCGCATAGGACAAAATCTGATACACGCATGTTGGGCGGTTTCGGCTTTAATGATAAAGCAGTGTTTGTGTTGACGTTTTTTAAAAACAGATATATGATTCCGGTGAGACTGGTGCAGACAGGTGATCTGAAATATGAATGATGACTTCTACAAAAAACTTATTGAGAATATTTTTGACGGTGTCTATTATGTTGACAGGGGCAGCCGTATAGCCTTCTGGAACAAAGGGGCTGAGCGTATAACGGGTTATACCGCGAGTGAAGTGGTGGGGAAACAATGTTCGGACAATATTTTACGCCATGTTGATGACAGCGGGACTGAACTCTGTATTCAAGGCTGTCCGCTCCGCGATTCAATTAATGACGGTTTGTCAAGGGAAGTTGATGTATATCTTCATCACCGGGAAGGGCACCGTGTGCCGGTCACTGTCCGTGTAACGCCCATCCGTGATGAAGAGGGGGTGGTTATCGGTGCGGTTGAGGTGTTTTCCGACAATTCCCGGCGTTCTCATGTCATGAAGGAGATGGAAAAACTCAGGGAGGAGATTTTTATCGACCCCCTGACTGAAGTTGGAAACAGGAAATTTGCTGATGTCTCGCTCTCCGGGAAAATGGAGGAATTCCGTTCACACAATGTTCCCCTTGGACTGCTTTTCCTGGATATTGATCACTTCAAACAGTGTAACGATACCTATGGCCACTCGGCGGGTGACAGCGTTCTCGTCTCTGTGGGAAGGACTATTGCAAATGTGCTGCGGAAGCTTGACGTGGTGTGCCGGTGGGGAGGGGAGGAATTCATTGTCATTATACCGAACGCAGATGTAAATACACTCTCCCTTGTCGCGGAACGGATACGGGCTTTTGTTGAAAAAAGCTGGGTTGACCATAATGGTGCGGTCCTCCGCGTAACGGTTTCCATAGGAGGAACCCTCGCAAGGGATGGTGACTCAATCGAAGAGTTTGTAGGACGTGCTGACCGTCTGATGTATGAGAGTAAGGATTCAGGCAGGAACCGTGTGACAATTCAGGCCTGAATATCAGCGGGAACGCGGAAATACTGCATGTCACGTTCTATTGCCGTTGCGGAGTTTCATAATAATAATGCGTACTATACCGGTTATTATAAAGAGTCCCAGAAGAAAAATAACCAGTAGAAGCCATTGCAGCACTGCCGCGATGATTATTGTCACAATGACTATGAATGCAATGATGTTGAACAGGGCCGGGCGCTGGTCCCCTTGTTGGATGTACCTGATGGTGTTTCCTCCTTTTAAAATAATTGATATGCATATAATTAAAACATTTTTGTAACTGCATGTCAAGAAGTATATCAAACCTTACTATTGTTGACAAATAAAATATGCATGTAGAAGGTAAGTGAGATTTTTACATGTACTTCAATATGTGTTGTAACTTCAAATTAAACTCTGTAATAAAGGCTGATGAAAAAACGGCGAATTGATCTAATCCTGCTAATATGTCTGTGCGTTTCCGCGTGTTCGGTATCTCTCTACTCAATGCCGCGCGAATGGGCAGACCTGGAAGAGGGGGAGCACAGGCTGTATGGGAGCGAGAAATATAAAAAATATACTATCGATAACAGCCTCATTCAGCGGGAAAAGTGGGAGGGGCACAGTTCCTGCATGGTGCTGGGGCTCATAAAATCAACTGATTACCCGAAATACACCGCATTCCGTTTCTGGCCGTTTTATGATACCATAACAAGTAAAATTGATGCGCGGGAACGTACATGGTCCACCCTGGGCCTGTATTACCGCAAACACGACAGCCGTGAAGACTATATGCGTTTTTTCCCTCTGTATTCATCTCTGGAGACCCGGAGGAAAAAGGACGCGGATATTCTCTTTTTCATCCGGTGGGGGGAACGGCGCTCGACAAAACATGTCCGCTATTTCGATATATACCCCCTGTATTTTGACACAGACTACAACACTGCGGACAATTCCGAAACAGGGAGCGCCTTCCTTTTTATCCCTTTTGTGTATACAACCGTAACTGACCGTACCCTCTCCGGTACTTCATTTCATGAAAGAAAAAATATGACCCTGCTGTGGTACTACCATTCCACTGCGGAGCAGGGGAGAGAACCCCGGACTTCGACAACATTTTTCTTCCCCGTTATTCCGCTCTTTTATTATCACAACGATCCCGGATCACGGCACATCAATGTGCTCTGGCTCTTCGACCGGGAAACGGCCCGGGGAGAGGTGCGGAGGTCAATGCTGCTCCCCCTGTGGTATTATACACAGGATCTGGGCGCTCCGGGGCACCGCGAGGAAACGTCCGCATCACTGTTCCATTACAGTAATGAGCGGTCCTCTCCCGGCCCTGACGGGACGGCGGTCATCGGGGAGGACACTGAATGGTATCCGCTGCTGCCCCTGTATTATTATTCACATACGAAAGGAGAAGGTACACACCGGAACCTTCTCTGGCTCCTTGACTGGCGGCGAAGCGAGGATGAATCCCTTGAACGGTTCTGGGGCCACCCTCTGGTGTATTACCGGCCTGATTCCTATCTCCATGTGCTGCCGCTTTTCATGAGCTGGGAGGACCAGCGTACCTCCACAAGCCTGGGGCTTTTCTGGTATTATGAACGTACCGCGGACAAGACCGGCGCCGCCGTTGCGACGACGAAATGGTTTCCCATTATACCTTTCCTTTATTACTCCAGCGAAACGGCGGAAGAGGGAAGTCACCGCAACATGCTGGCGCTCTTTGACTGGGCACATGACAGAGATGACAACCTCACACGGTTCTGGTTCATCCCCTTTGTGTTCCACAACACCGGCGAAGGGAGTTACCGGCAGTATTTCCCTTTCTATTTCAAACCTTCAGGGTGGAGTGAAGAGGAGGGCTCATCTTTCGGACTGTTCCATTACCATCGCTGGTCACGTGATGAAGAGGTGTGGTGGAACTGGATTCACTACTCACGGCGCAATACCGGCTCCCGTGAAGAGGTGTCCCACTGGTTTCCGCTCTATTACTCATGGAAGAATGTTCCCGTTGTGAGGGGCCCCAGAAGTGAAGGGGAACTGTTTATTCCCTTCTACATGAACTATGAGGACCGGGAGCGGAACATCCATGTGAACCTGCTCGGGGGATCGAAGACTGTTGCCACGGGGCCCCTTTCGCCGTCACTTGGCCTCGGGGCGGGAGGAAACAGTGACGGATGGTATCTCGATACCGACTGGTCGTGGCTCTATGACGTGGTGAGCCTTTCCACGCGGACCACTGTGAAAAATCCCTTCCGGCGTTCGGCGGAAAAGTCCCCGGAACCAGGGGAGGTTCAAAAAGACGTGCCCGTCGATACAGGGGCCTCCGAAACCATACAGGGGCATCGCACCGCGCAGGAAGTCCCCTCCATGAAGGATCAGCCGGGGAACACAATGCAGGGACAGAATGATGCCGCGCAACGGGGGCCCTCCACGGTAATCGGCCGTGGCAAGATGGTGAAGCGGGAGAACGCGAAGAACTATTGGGGCTGGGACGCTCTTTTCGGACTCTTCTCATACCGGAAGGCCGATTCATGGAAGCAGCTGCGGATGCCGCCGATCGGCTGGTTTTCCTGGGACCAGTCCTCTGATGATAAAGTGTTCGTGACCCCGGTATCAATATCATACAAAAATGAATTTGATAAGACCGAGTACTTCGCGGTGTATCCCATCCTGCCGCTGCCGCTGTACGGGCGCAAGGTGGAGGACCGGTCGCATGTAAAGGTATACGGCATAATCGCCTACTGGAACGAATACGACGCGGAACGGGATTATTCAGAGGAGTCCATTGTATGGCCTTTCTACAACAGCTACCGGTCGCCGGAGCGGAACGGCTGGAGGATTTTCCCTGTCTTTTGGTACAAGGAAAAGACAGAAACCAGGCAGCGGTCGGTGCGGGCGATAAGCCCTGTCTATTATTACCACAGAAATACCATTTCTGAAACTGATCATGCCCGCACAAGGGAGCGGGTCATTGCACCGTTCATCTATTCAGTAAGGGAGGAGGACCGCGGCAATTTATCGCAGATGACGCTTTTCCCAATTGTGCCGATATGCTATTACAGCCATGAGGAACGCACAGAGGAGTATTCGTCCCTGGTAAACCCTGACTCTGCTGGTGAGTCGGTGAGCGGGGAACGGCGGGTTTCCCGTACCACGAACTGGTTCCTTCCGCTTTATTATACCAGCGAAGTTCAGTCAGCGGACAGTGCCGGCAGTGCAACAGTCCGTGATTATACATGGCTGGGACTCCCTTTCGTATACTATCATGCGCGGAGCGGACTTGTTTCTGAAAGCGGGGAAGGTGGTGCGCGGCCAATAGAGAGCACGCTCTTTTTCCCGGGGTATTACCGTTACCGGAACGGGAACAGCGAGCATACAAACATTCTCGGGTTGTATGACCGCACCGGGGACGCGGATACCGGCGATGGCCGAACCATGGTGCTGCCGCTCTGGGTGAAAAGCAGTGAGGGCGGGATCGAGACCCTCACCATCCCTATTCTGCTAAGCCGTTTCCGTGAAGGGCCGGAATCACGGGAGAAGACAGTGTTCCTGCTGTACTGGAGCGGTGAGGACACACAGGAGGGGACTGAGTACCGCCATCTTGTTCCTCTGTGGCTTTCATATGAGGACAGGCAGGAGAACCGGAGTACCCTCATGGTGCCGGTACTACCGCTCTTCTATAACAGTACCACACGTATCGGGGACGATACAAAGGGCGGAAGGTCCGGGACACAGTTTGCCCTGCCGCTTTATTACCGGAGTTACCGTGAATACGCCAACACCGCAACCGGAGAGGAGCGGAGCGAGAGCACTCTTATTGGTCTGCCGCTCCTGTATTATTCGGGGAGCTCTTCAAGGGACGGAGATATATCGACCTCCGAAAGCACGTTCTTTCTCCTGGGATATTACCGGCACCGGGACAGCGATGTGACCCATACCAATGTGCTGGGATTGTTTAACCGGCGATATGACCGCGCACAGCAGCGTGAGGAAAAATGGATTTTCCCCGCCTACGTGTATGAAGGAAATGACGAAGAAGGATACTGGTCGTGGCCGATTGTCCTGAGCTATTACGGCTGGGGGAAACAGTACCGGCAGGTAATGGTGGCGGGGCTTTTCTGGTACCGCAATGACGATGCGGCGCGGGAGACATACCTGCACCTGTTTCCGCTCTATATTTCACGGCGCTCCCCGGACAGCTATGACTATCTGGTGCTGGGGACCTACTGGCATGGTGCACCGGGACATTCGCGTCAGAACATCTGGTACCTGTACGATCACCGCCATTACGATGAGGGTAATGTTGACCGGTGGAGTTTTCTCTTCGGCCTTGCGGAATACCGCCGTACCGACCGGTTGAAGGATTTTAATGCGGCCCTTGGCCTGCTTGCGGAATACCGGAACCACCTTGATTCGGAAGACTGGCGTGTGAGCCTCCTCTGGCTGGGGTACGAACACCGGGGGGATTACAGGAAATGGAATTTTCTGCCGGTGGCGTACCGTTCCGTTGACGGTGAGGAATCGTACTGGGTGTTTCCCCTTGCATTGCAGTACTATCACAGTTACGGTGACGAGGTGTTTCACCTGGTGGGACTCGGGGCGCTATATTACAGAAACTACCGGCCGGAAGAACGGCGTGACAGGGAACTCTGGGTGCTTGGCGCCGCGTACGACTATGTGCAGAAGCCCGCTATCGACACACGGAGGGACTACCGGTCCCGGGGTTCATTGTGGGGGTTCCTCTGGGAGTACGAGACGGAGTCGGTGCAGGACAGTCAGGTGTGGTCCCAGGTTTCCGTGCTGTTTAAACTCTATCGGAGAATCAACGACCAGGGGGAGATTGTACACAGGGTGCTGGGGGTTACGCTGTAAGGAGAGGAAGTGAATACTTATTTCTTTCATTACGGTATGGGTTACATTACCCTGCAGTCATATAGTGCAAACTTTTTGTCATCACTCATAATGTGGTATCTGTTGGCTATACTTTGGGCAATAAGCATCCTGTCAAAAGGATCTTTATGATAATACGGCAAATCTCTTAACAGCAAGGCGTCTCTGGAAGAAAAATCAAGCAGATCAAAACCGCTCTTTTTTGCCATTTCCACAGGGTCAAAATTAATATGAATTTTATTCAATGAGGACTTAATCATAAGCTCGGCGATACTTATTGAGCTTACGAAAATCTGATTTGCCTGTGACTCAATTTCCCGCAAATTGCTTTCATCGATTTTCTCCGGATCAGACAATGACCATAAAAAAATATGAGTATCTATAATTATTTTCATTATTCTTTTCCATAAAACATTTCATTAACGTCCTGATCTTCATCATTGAAATTGTCAGGAATAATAATTTTACCTTTTAAAAGGCCAAGTTTTCTTTTTGCTTCCGGTTTATGTGGAACAAGGTCAACAAGGGGAAGGTTGTTTTTTGCTATGACAATTTTTTCTCCATGATAAGCCATTTCGATGAGCCTGGATAATTTTGCCTTTGCTTCGGATATATTTACTATCATATTGACCTCCTGACCATATATGGTTGAATATACTCAATATGGTCAGGCAGGTCAACTTAATTCCGGAAAAAAGCACTTTCATGACAGTATTATATTATAAAGAATAATCTCGATAAAATACTATATTCCTCCCTTCTTCTCCACCGTCATAATGTCAAATGTCTCAAATACCGTCTTCGGCGGTTCGTACATCTCTTCTTCAGGTTTTTTCTCAAGAGACAGTATCCCGTCGGGGCAGGTGCTTACACAGAGGCCGCAGCCGATACAGCGTTTTCGGGACACTTCTGCGATATTTTCCTTTACTCGTATCGCGTTTACCGGGCACCGTGAGACACATGTTCCGCAGGCGCTGCATGAATCTGCAGTAACACTGCAGTAGTAGTTGCTTTTTACCTCGCGTGCCGGCGCGGGGTAGAGTTTCAGGGAGATCAGCATGCCGCAGCAGCATGAACAGCAGGCGCACATTGCCTCAACATTCTGTGAATTCAGCGTTTGAATTACCAGCCCCGCTTTTTCGTTGTTCTGCAGTATCGAAAGGGCCTCATCGGTACTGATGTAGCGTGCCATGTCGTTGTCAACATAGTAATCGGCAAAAGAATCAAACTGTATACAGGTTTCAAGGGGGCTGTCGCACCCTTTTGCCATTCTCCGCACAGCCAGACGGCAGAGACAGGGGGCAACGGCAATGCGGTCTTTCCCGCGGATGATTGATGCGGCATCGTCATAGGGGAGTATCGGTTTTTTTGACACAAGGTCCTTGTTGACCGGAAGTGTGCGAAGGTGCGGTGTTTTCAGTGAGTGAAATGACTGTGCGAGGCCGGAAAG
>DAOSYC010000147.1:0-2617 GCA_035380905.1 Spirochaetota bacterium
CACAGGTCCGCAAACTTGCATCGATTGCGGGAGAAGAGAATATAAGCTCCAGAGAATACGACCGCCTTAAATATTCCACAGGAAAAACAGTTGAAGAGGCAATCCAGCTTCGTAACGGCGTTGTCGACAGGGTTACCGACCTCGTTGTCCATCCACGAAACAAGGAAGACATTCAGGCTATAGTCGCATATTGTAATCAGCAGAAAATTCCTGTGTATGTGTTCGGCGGCGGTTCATCGGTCAACTTCGGGTTCCGTCCCGCGAAAGGCGGCGTCACCCTGGTTATGCAGACACATATGAATAAAATCATTTCCTTCAATGAATTGAACCAGACTGTCACGGTGCAGGCGGGAATGATGGGGCCTGACTACGAAGAAGCGCTCAACAATGCCCCTGAACGGTTTCACACATCGCACCGGTATACCGGCGGGCACTTCCCGCAATCCTTTGAATACTCCTCTGTGGGAGGATGGGTTGTCACGCTCGGTTCCGGCCAGCAGTCATCATATTATGGGGATGCCTACGACCTTGTGGTGAGCCAGGAATATATTACACCCCGGGGTACAATACGCACCCTCGATTATCCCGCTACCGCCACAGGCCCCAAGATCAACGACATAATGAAGGGCAGCGAGGGTACATTTGGTATTCTTGTGGAACTCACCATGAAGGTATACCGGTATATGCCGGAAAACCGTCAGCGTTTCGGGTTCATTTTCCCTACATGGGAGGACGCGGTAAACGCAGGCCGCGAAATATCCCAGGGTGAATTCGGGTCCCCCTCAGTGTTCAGGATTTCTGATCAGGAGGAAACCCATATTGGACTGAAACTGTACGGCATTGACGGGACGATACTTGATACCCTGATGAAGCTTCGCGGGTACAAGCCAATGGAACGATGCCTGTTTCTCGGGTCTGCGGATGGTGAAAAGAAATTCGCGAAGAACATTAAACGGAATGTAAAGAAGATATGTAAAAAGCATGGGGGCATGTATCTTACCGGCCTCCCCACAAAGCAGTGGGAACCGGGGCGATACAAGGACCCTTACCTCCGTGAAGATCTGCAGGATTACGGGATTCTTATTGATACACTGGAAACCGGAGTAAAATGGGACAACCTCCACGCGGTACATCAGGGTGTACGGAAATTCATCAAGAACCGCCCGGAAACGATTTGCATGACACACTGCTCTCATTTTTATCCTCAGGGGACAAACCTGTATTTCATTTACATCGCTAAATTTAAGGACAGCAAAGAGTATATTGATTTTCAGGACGGCGTTCTTGACGCGATATGCAAAAGCGGCGGATCCCTGAGCCATCATCACGGGGTAGGGCGCATGATCGCACCATGGATGGAGGAGCATCTCGGGAAAGAACAGATGGAGGTGCTCAGGACCCTTAAAGAACATTTTGATCCTAACAACATTATGAATCCAGGCGGCCAAATGGGGCTTGATCTTAAAAATAAGAATTGGCGTAAAATAAAATAATATCTTTTTAAAAGTAATTGATTAAATTATTTTTATTTTCCAGAATTGCTCCTAAAAAAAAGGGGTGCCCCATGAAACGAATACTCATTGCTGCAGTTATACTATCGCTGAGCGTTGTATCATTTTACTGCAAAAAGCTTACTATACAGGACATTGGCGGTACGGTATGGGAAAATAAACGCATCATCCAGGACCACCGTATGGGAACAGAAGAAATACGGCTGACTCTGACGTTCAAATACGACCGGTCCTTTTCACTTGAACGATCTGAACGCTGGATAATGAAACGAACGAAGTTAAAACTTGATCCTCCGAAGGACGTGATCCTCTCGGGAGTGTATGATGTCGCAGACGATAAAGTTAAACTGATGTGGAGTGATAAAAGTGTAACTGAATTCACCTATAAAGATGATACACTTATTTCACCTGATCAGTCACGTATTTTTCAGAGGACCGGAGAACGGGTACAGATGAAATATTGATGTTCTGTCGGTTATCCGGAAATTATAATGCATCAGGAAGAAATAGAAGGATTAAAAAAGTTTATCCGGGTCAGATATCCCGACCTCTCCGATAAAGAAACAATGGAGCTGATTGAGGTAATACTTGAATCATTAAAGCTTATTGAACGGTTCAATTATGATTGGGAGAAAGTAACGCATACGTTTCATTCCGAGCTCGATCCCCATGAAGCGGAGGAAGGACTCAAATATCTGCGTGAACATCTCACATTATACCGTGAGTTCAAAGGTCTGTAATGAACAACCCTGTTCCCTTTGAGCGATATCAACCCGTACAAAAGCTGTCTTCCGTATATCGTAACACCATTTTTTCGCGGCACTGATATATTTTTTTATTGCCTGTATACGCACTTTTTTATACATGTGGTTTGTTTGTGTACATGTAAATATTACATTCTGCGCGGGATACACCATGAGTTCTAAAAAACAGACATCCTCAAAAACAAAGGAAATGAAACCGGTTGCGCTGATTCTGGCGGGGTATGACAAATTTGATTCGAAAACCAAGCTGAAGAAGATGCAGGAACTCATTGAAGCGTATGACGGCGATATTATTTATATGGGACATAATAAATTTCTCCACCGCCTCGAGGGAAAACCGAT
>DAOSYC010000147.1:2717-3964 GCA_035380905.1 Spirochaetota bacterium
GATACCCCGAGAATCACTTCAGAGGATGTTGAATATATTCACCATGAATTCAGCACCATAATCGGCAGGGAGAGAGACCACCGTGGGGCATTAATCAACATGGTATTCGGTATTGTCGACTATGAAGACATGAAGGACGACAACTGGCTCAATCACCGTATTAAATACATTAAACGCGGACAGAACAAGGGGAAGCTGAAGAGCTTTGTTGGCTATGAGGGCCGCCAGGTGCGGGTAGGGAACACCGGGGCAGTCATTAAACATGAATCCAACGATGCCCTGATGGAACATGAATCTATAAATTTTATTTACAACCTTCGCAAGGCGCTGTCTCCCAGCACCTTTTCTAAAATTGTGTATCACCTGTGGAAGTCAAAACATTTTGACATGATACGGCAGGTTAAAAACAAATGTATTCGTGAGGTGGATTTTTACAATTCAGTTTTCGACATTATATCGAAACTGAACAAGATTGATCTCAGTAATTACGGCGGGAAACTTATATTGATTAAAAAGAATGCCGCCCGGTGGGAGAATGATATTGACGGCCCAATGGACCTGAATGTGTTTCAGCAGAAATTCAGGGAAATGCTTGGAAAGAAGTGATAATTAAATCCACCTGGTTTTTCCAAAATTTATTCCATTGTCTGATATCTGATACTTTTCATCTGTTTCAATGATTAACTCACCTTCCTTCAGGTCCTCCAGCACAGGCTGGAGATCGCTGCCTTCAGCACCAAACTCAATTTCCAGCTCATACATTGAGAGGAACCCTCCGTCTTTTGTTTTATTGAAAATATGGTGCAGAATACTCAACGATGTGCTGTCCATTACCATGACTCCGTTTTTCACTGTTATTGATGTTACAGAAGATATGACATAGGTGTAAACCGTATACCGTTTTTTTCCATTTCGTCAGCTTCAATATTAAAGCCAAGTTTTTCATACACCGGAACCGCGAATGGTGAAGAATTTACACTGAGCCGCAGGAGAAGCGGATTCATCACACGGCATAGCTCAAGGGCATTCTTCATAAGAAGTGAGCCGATACCCCGCCTGTGGTATTTACCATTGACGAAGAAAAGTGAGATATGCCTGTACTCCCTTATTTCAATAACACCGACGACGGTACGGCCTTGTAACGCGATATATATATAATGATTTCCCTCAATCACACGTTCCAGAATATCATTTTCACGAACATACTTCAGGAATTCATCTATTCCCTCACGGGAATAATCCGGCGC
>DAOSYC010000147.1:4064-9398 GCA_035380905.1 Spirochaetota bacterium
TTTCACGAACATACTTCAGGAATTCATCTATTCCCTCACGGGAATAATCCGGCGCGATATAACGCATAAATACAGTACTCACAAGGGTGGACAAAAACCTTTCATCACCGGGGCGGAATGAACGGATAACCATGTATTAATCCTTATTGTGTATTATTAACTGCAGAATTCTTATATATACTATTTAAAAATATATTGTTTGACATTTTATATAAATCCATTGTTTTATACAAGATAGTAATATTAGAATCAAAATCCGTTCCAGGCAACAATAATGCTCTACATGTTTGCTGCAATTTTAATTTCTATCGGATAAGGTATGTATGAGCGTATTATACTCATAATTGATAACCGCGAATTATCTGACCCTCTTACTGAAATTCTTCTGAATGGGGGATTTACTAATATATACAGTATTTCCTCTGAATCAGAACTGACGCAACATACCGGCAACTTTATTTCATCATTGTTCATTATTGACAGCAATTTCCCAAACGTATCCCATTTCATGAAAATTTTACATAAAATTTTTCCGGGGCCTCCGGGACCATACCTTATTTTATCTGATGATACCATTCATGCAGCCATAGAACCATTTCTCTTATATAATCCACTGGGTTTCATACGAACACCTGTTAATCCTGCATTATTTACGGCTTCAGTTAAAAATGCATGTCAACAGCATACAAACTACATACAGCTCCATGAAAGCGAAGAGCAGTACAGGACAATTGTTGAAACATCAATGGAAGGCATCCTGATCCTTGATGATGACTTCCATTTTGTATACGTAAATCCTTCATTCTGCGCTATGATAGGCAAACCATGTCATGAACTTATCGGGAAAGATTTCAGGCCTTTTGTCGCGGAAGAAAGCAGGTACCTTGTTATTGATAATTACAAAAAAAGACAGCAGGACGGAGCGGCACTGCCGCGTTATGAGTTTTACATTATCAGGCCTGACGGAACAAAACGCTGTATTGAAATTATTTCAACCGTCATTCATGATGCAAAGGGGAGACCCCAGACAGTTGCTATTCTGCTTGATATAACCGAAAGGATAAAGGCACGGGAAGCCCTTATACGGTCCGATGAACGGTATCAGCTTCTTGTGGAAAGTGCCAGTGAAATAATACTGGTTGCACAGGATTCAATTATTGTGTTTGTGAACAACAGATTCGTCGATTTCACCGGGTACACAAAAGATGAAGCCTGCGGAATGAGCATTATGCAGATCATTTATCCTGATGACCGGGAACTTGTTGCACAATCCCACATACAGCGGATACACGGAAAGGCTGTTGAATCATGTTACAGCTTCCGGGCGGTCAGAAAAAATGGCGACATCCGATGGGCGGAAATCAACGCAGTTATTATTGAATGGGAAGGCAGACCCGCAACACTTAATTTCATCACAGATATTACAGATAAAAAAAACGCTGAAATTGAACTCCTTAATTCCAACCGCAACCTTCAGGAGATAATTAACTTCCTTCCAGACCCCACATTCGCGGTGGACCTTGACGGCAGGATCACAATATGGAACCATGCCATGGAATTATTATGTGGAATGCATGCGTCAGAAGTACTCGGCCAGGGTGATTATCTGTATGCAGTTCCGTTTTATGGGACACGGCACCCCATTCTTATTGACATTATACTCAATCCCGGGATTGAAGATGAAATAAAACACTACAACACCATTTCACATGCCGGTAATATTATTACTGCTGAAGTATGTGTTCAGCGTAACAATGTTCCTGACGAATATTTCTGGGCTTCCGCTTCACCACTCTACAACTTCAGGGGGGAAATGATCGGCGCTATTGAAACAGTAAAAAAAATAACTGATAAAAAACTAATGGAAATTGAATTAATAAAATCGCTGAATGAAAAGGACATTTTGCTGAAGGAGGTACACCATAGAGTAAAGAACAACATGCAGATCATTTCAAGTATATTGAATCTACAGGGGCAATATATCACTGATGAAAACGACTTTAACCTTTTTGTTGACTGTAAAAGCAGAATACAATCAATGGCCCTTGTCCATGAACACCTTTACCGCTCTGATAACCTTGCAAAAGTTGTTTTCCCCGATTACATTAAGACTCTTATACAAAGCCTTTCTGAAACGTATGGTATCGATACACGCCGTATTTCAATTACCAGCGAAATTGAAAGAATTGAACTCTCTATTGATTTATGTATCCCCTGTGCCCTGCTCATTAACGAAATTGTATCGAACTCCCTGAAACATGCCTTTCCTGATAATATGACCGGCAATATCAATATATTGTTTTCTAAAACCGAACAGAACATGTATGTTCTTACACTAAGTGATACAGGGATCGGCTTTCAAGAAGCGGCCCCATCGGAATCAAACAAAACTTTGGGCCTGCAGTTGATTCAAGCCCTTACATCACAATTAAACGCTTCAGTAGAAAAATCCACCGGTCCCGGGACAACATATACTATTCATATACCTTCTGATAGAAAAGTCAAATAAACCGTTTTATAAAAATTTGCAATTCCCTTCTCCTTCTTATATCTTATTAACAAGTTATGTATCATTTACACTACTTTTACCGTGATGAGGTATGATATGGCTGATAATTCCTTTGAAAAAAGAATTATTGACAGGAGAGTGTCCGAAAGACGGCGCGGGGAAAGGCGGCTTCATTTCCGGAATTCACCGGAGCGCAGATTCCTTGAAGACAGAAGAGAAAGAGAAAGAAGAATGTCCTAAAGGATGGCATTGATGGCATTCAGAGACAATTATGAATTTGAATTAATTGTAAATGAGATGGAGGGGATGGTCATTAACGAACTTGCTCATCTCCTCGAACAAGAGGAGTATAAAGATGTGTGCCGGTGTCAGGACTGTATTCTTGACATTGTAGCACTGGCGTTAAATCACCTGAAACCGGCATATCGTTCTTCTCTCTCATATAAAGGTGTGCTATACAAACATAACCTTGAGGACGAACACCACGACAAGGCATACAAGAAAGTGGTACGGGATGCTATTGAAAAAATCCGCAGCAATCCTTCTCATTGACGAAAAAAACAAAGCACATTTTTCTTAATTTACCCATCCCCATATCTCAAATCTTTGAAATAGAATTCTATACTGCTATACTATTTACAGCATCTGCCGGGTACAGCATTATAAGGTATGCCTGTATTCCATGAAACACTTTTGAGCTGGCAATTGACAGTAACAATTACATATAAAATGATTACATGAAACGATTATTATCAAACAGGCGGATTATATCATTAAGCAGTATATATGCGGTGTTTGTCATTGCATTTCTCTCAGTGATGCACTTCACGAACAGCCCCTTATATGCATCTGCGGTATTATTCCTTCCCGCGATTGCAGGCCCCTTACTGCTTCGCAGGTTTGGCAGTTTCACAACCGCTGCGCTGATTGCAGGGTGCATGCTGCTGCAGATATTTGTATTTAATAGTATTCTTTCCCCGGATGTAATCCTGATGTATGCCGCTGTCCTTGTAACATCTGCAGTTATCGCATTGCAGGCTGAGATTCTTCATACTACCAGGAATGATATTTCCCGAACAAAATGGGAGCGGGAATCACTGCGGACAGAGCTTACCCGTGAAAAAGACGCGCGCATAATGCTTGACTCTCTTCTCCATGAACAGGATGGACTGTACCGAAATCTCGTTGAAACCATCCCCCATGGTATTGGTGTCCTTGATATGCGTGGTATCATAACCTTCGCGAATTACGCAAGTCACCGTATTTTCGGATATACGCAGGGAGAAATGGCCGGTGAAATGATCTTCAACCTTCTTGTCGCAAAGTCAGACCGGATAGAAATGCATGATTTCATTATGAACCTTCTCAACGGTACAAAGGAACCTGTTTCATATCTTTATAAATTCCGCACAAATGACGGACGAATTATCGACGTCCAGATTGACTGGAACTATAATCATGACAAAGAGGGTATGGTAAACGGCCTCATAGCAGTGTTCACCGACGTAACAAGACGTATTGAGGCGGAGAAAAAACTTGAAATACAGAAAAACGAGCTCCATAAACGCCTGAGAGAAACCAACTGCCTTTACTCGATATCCCAGATATTAGGCAATTCCGACCCCCTCTCCGATGACACCTGCAGCAGGGTTGTTGAAATTCTCCGTAACAGTTTCACATATCCTGAATCAACGGTTGTTTCCATGCGTATTGACGGGAGGCAGTTCGTAACCGCTGATTATATATTCAAAGAACCCCACATCCAGACCGACATTCATGTTCATGACCTCCGGGCTGGCATTATTGATATATGTTATATTGGAAAACCTGTACCGTATCATGACGACCCGTTTCTGCCGGAAGAATATAAAATGCTTCATGAAATTGCATATCAGATTGGCAACGCGGTTGAAAAGAGAAAAATGGAAATAGCACTCAGGGAAAGTGAAACACTGTCCCAGGCAATACTTAATGTTTCCACTGAAACAATCGCCATGATCTCACCGGATGGTAAAATCGTTGAAATAAATGATATCGGCGCACGCCGTTTCTATGAAACGAAAGAAAACCTCATTGGGTCCATGCTGTACAAATATCTTCCGAAAGAAACACGCCGTTCACGAATATACCAGATCAATGAAGTTCTGAAAACCGGGAGCCCGGTACGCTTTCAGGACAAGCAGTATGAACGGACTTTTGATATTAATATCCTGCCGGTTTTTCATCGCGACGGTGATTTACAATACATTGCGATCTTCGCGAGCGATATTTCCCCCATCATGAAATTACAGGAAAAAATTATAACAATCAGTGAACGCGAACGGCAGCAGCTTGGCCAGGACCTCCACGATGACCTGGGCCAGCATCTTACCGGAATTTCATACATGATTACTGTCCTGCGCGGGAAACTCGAGGACTGCGGTTACATTGAGGCGGAAGATGCGGCGAATATCTCCCGGCATATTAAAAGCGCAATCGAGCGTCTCAGAAAACTTTCAAAGGGACTTTGTCCGATTTCCATAGAGAAGGACGGTTTTATAGACGCGCTGAAGGAGATGTGTGCGGATGTTGAAAAAATTTTTTCTATCCCGTGCAGGTTCAATGTGCGGGGCGATATCGACATCCCTGATTCCTTAAAGGCCATTAATCTTTTTTACATTGCTCAGGAGTCAGTTAATAACGCCCTGAAACATGCACATCCGGGTCTTATAGATGTTACTGTTTCGAGTTCGGATTCACTTATCATTATGACAATATGCAATGATTTTGGAAAAAGTTCTGATACCATGAACGATAAAAGGGGTATTGGTATTGAGGTTATGAAA
>DAOSYC010000148.1:0-9374 GCA_035380905.1 Spirochaetota bacterium
CTTGTCCATGTCCTCGGCCACATCTTCCGGCATCCGTGACTCCATGACTTCCTCAACGGTTTTCCCCTTCCAGAACGGAAGAATCTCATTGAGCAGTTCCGCTTTTTCCTTATCCGTAATCAATGCCGTCTGAATGGGACGGTCGCCGAATGTTTCCAGGTCCCCTTCTATCCATCTCGATTTATTTTCCGGAAACAGCGGCGCCCCCTTCAGTTTAGAAGTACGGCACCCGACGATTATCTCATCATCACGGATAATCGGGGTAATATTGTTCAGTATGTGCTCACAGGCGAGGCTCATCCTCTCAAGAGGATGTCTTTCCCAATTATTTTTCACAGACTCCGTGAGATACCGTGCCCGCTCGACACAGACTTCCATGGGTGCATCAATTATTTTCCATCGAAGACGGTCCACTCTTGAACGGAGCGGTATACCGTCCGCTGAAGCAAGCTGTGTACTCATAAGTCCCCTTTTCGGGAGTCATCTGAATGATACGAAGGATTGTATCACCCCCTGAAGCGAAAACTCCCGATACATCGTAATGTAATATAAATTGAGTTCTGTTACACCTTGATATCCATATAATTAACAAGTATCGAATCCCTGATGCCCCTCGGAAGGACCTGATTGATCCAGAGGAAAAAGGAGCTCATAAAATCGATCTGGTTGAAAAGCGACATCCGCTTTGCCAGCACCACTTTCACGATCTTTTTCGCCGCGAATTCCGGAGTCGGCGCGGTTTTGATGAGTTCATCGTCACGTTCGATAAACCTTCGTGCCCTGTCCTGTAGGGCGATCCCTCTTTCGGCAGCACGTGGATTTTCGCCGCAAAGCTCGTTGACACCTGTGCAGGCTCAATTATCGCGACATCGATACCGAAGGGCTTGACTTCCAGGCGCATCGAGAGCATAAGCCCGGTTATCGCAAATTTGCTCGCGGTGTAAATCGCTTCAAAAGGAAATGGAATGCGGCCAACAAGGGAAGACATGGCAATAAGTTTTCCCTTTTTCCTATCCCGCATTGAGGGTATGAATGCCTGAAAAATTGCAGATGCCCCAATAACGTTTATGTCAAGACACCGGAGCGCCTTTTCAAGGTCCGCCTCTTCAAATGGGCTAAAAAATCCTATTCCCACATTGGAAAGGACCGTGTCCACATACCCGTATTTTTCCAGGACCCGGTCCCGGAATTTAGAAATTTTTTTCCTGTCAGTAATATCAATGGTTTCAAGGAGATGGTCTCCGCCTATCTGCTTCAGCTCCTCTCCAAGAGTTTTTATTCTTTCAGCATCGACATCAAAACCTGCAATAGATGTGCCCGCTTCCGCCAGCATTTTCGCGACATGACGTCCCATACCGTCAGCAAGCCCTGTAATAACCACAACCTGTTTCATGATGCTTCCTCCTTCGCTATGCGTTAATTAACATCATTTTTTTGAGTTTTATACCATGCGGCGATCTGCTTCATTGATTCATAGAAATCGGGATAGATGAGACGGTACCCGGTGTTTTTCAGTTTCGCGTTATCCACCACATAGTCATTATACAGATATTTCACCGCGTCATACTCAAGGTCCGGGATCGTTCCTTTCTTCGCTGCCGCTCTCCCGTCCATTTTCGCCGCAATCTTTACAAGCCAGAGGGGCAGGTGCAGCGAGGGAGTTTTTGTTCCAAATGCCGCCGCGGCGGTTTTCAGCGCCTCACCCAGCGCCGGATAGGTGTCTTCAGCGATATTATACGCCTCTCCCACAGCGGAATCGAGATATGAAAGATGGTCCACGGCCGCCGCCACATCCTCTGCACGGATATTTGACAGCAGCTGCTTCCCGCTGCCGGGAATAGCTGAAATATCGCTTGGCCTGGAAAACGCTTTCCCCGCGCCGTCATTGCAGCGCGGCCCGTACACTGTACAGGGGCGGGTGATAATGCCCGGGAGCCCCTCCCTGATACGCGACCACACCACATCCTCACCGTCCCGCTTACTGCGGCCGTAAGAGTCCATAGGTTCCCGCGGACCGTCTTCACGAAACGGTGTGCCCCTGTAATATCCGTATACACTTGTTGAACCGACATGAATATAGCGTTTCACACCATGCTTCATTGCCAGCTCGGTAATCCGCTGCACACCGAGAACATTGGTGGGATACAGGTTTTCGTAGGGAGTTGAGAAGTTGCAGATAGCCCCGAGATGAAAAATCCGGTCAACACCACCTTCGAAAAGCGCGGGCAATGTCTCCGGCTTTGTCAGGTCGGCGGCAACATATTCGACACCAAGTTTCTCAAAAAATGAGATGTCCTTCCTCGGGCGCGCGGTTGCCCTTACTCTGACACCTTTTTTCACAAGATGTTCAACCATATGGCTTCCCATAAACCCGGCCGCGCCGGTAACCAGCGTTATACCCGAAAATTCCATCTTATTTTCTCCGCATACTTGAAATTACGACATTGTGCCCGCGGTAACCCCTTCTCTGCTGTGGGCTATCTCCTCCCGTGCGTTCACAAGCCACTGGAGAAACATTTCATTCTGCATAATACCGAGGTCAGCCAGAAGACGGACGTACACCCCCTGACGCTTCCATCGCTCCTTGTTTCCCTTTCTTTGAGCAAGCTGCTTCTCATAGAGAGCTATCTGTTCATCGATAATTTCCAACGCCCGTTCTTTATCTCCAAAACCAAAGAACGCGAATTTGAGAAGGAACGGATCACGCAGCAGCATCTGACGCTCCGGTGAATTTCCCAGCCATCTCCTGAACTCCTCCTTACCCTCTTCTGTTATGGCATAGCATTTTTTCTGTGGCCCCCCTTCATCCGAGGGGGTGATATCCGCTATCACAATCATTCCATTTTCTTCCAGGTCCCTGAGGTTCGGATATATCTGCCCGAAATTCACCGACCACATATAGCCGAAGTTTTGTTCGATATGTTCCTTTATCCGGTATCCATGCATATCGGTGTACTGCAGCAGTCCCAGAATCGCATACTTAATAGACATTCCTTTCCCCTATACTGTTATTTCAAACCATCTCAATTGTCACTGCGCGGGCCCGATAAGGGCCTTGATTTCCAGATATTCCTCAAGCCCGTATTTGCTTCGTTCACGGCCTATTCCCGACTGTTTATATCCCCCGGCGGGAGCGTTGATATCGAAATCACCGCCGTTTACAAACACCTGCCCGGACCGGATTTCTTTCGCAACCCTGCGGGCCCTCTCCATATCTCCGGACCAGACAGAACCGGACAATCCGTACACGGTACTGTTCGCAATCGCAATCGACTCCTCTTCCGTTTCATAGGGCATGATCGCAAGGACCGGCCCGAATATTTCCTCCCGGGCGATTTTCATATCCTGCTTCACATCGGCGAAGACTGTCGGTTTCACATAATAACCTTTATCAAGACCTTCCGGCTGTTCCGGACCTCCGATAATAAGTGATGCCCCTTCACGGATTCCCGATTCGATATATTCCCGCACTGACTTCTGCTGGGCCGCGTCAACCATGGGACCCAGATACATCCCCTCTGCAAAGGCGTCCCCCATCTTCATGGTCTTTACGGTATTCGCCGCCATTTCCGCCACTTCATTCTGCCTGTCAGCGGGAACAATCATTCTTGTAAGGGCAATACATGTCTGCCCCGAGTTCAGAAACGCACCGTAGACCCCTTTCATAACCGCGGTATTAAAGTCAGCATCATCGAGAAGGATGTTTGGAGACTTCCCTCCAAGCTCCAGCGTAACACGCTTGATCGTCGTCGCCGCAGCCTGCATGACCCTGACACCGGACTGTGTTGACCCGGTAAGCGACACCATATCGACATCGGGATGAGCCGCGATGGCGTTGCCCACCACCGAACCTGCCCCCACCACGAGATTGAAAACTCCCGGAGGTATTCCGATCTCGTCCATCACTTCCGCGAGGATATAGGAATTCAGCGGCGCAATCTGGCTCGGCTTCACCACCATGGTGCATCCCGCGGCAAGTGCCGGCGCCACCTTTCCCATTATCTGGTGCAGAGGATAGTTCCATGGAGCAATGAATCCGCATACCCCTATCGGCTCTTTGACGATGGTTGTCCTCCCCATGGGATACTCAAATTCATAGTCATTCATAATTGTAACGAAACTATCCAGGGCGGCAATGGGCAGCCCCGCCTGTATCATCCGCGAAAGAGGGGCCGGCATTCCCATTTCCCGTGCGATGGTATCGCCTATCTCATCCTGCCGGGCTGCCAGGGACTTTGACAGTTTTGTCATGAGTTCGCTTCGTTCCCCGACGGTTGTTTTTGACCAGGAGGGAAATGCCTTCCGCGCGCACGCCACTGCCCGGTCAACATCCTTTTCGTTTCCCATTGCAACTCTGGCAACAGGCTCTTCGGTACAGGGATTGATAACGTCAATTACCCCTGTACCGTTTGGAACAATCCACTCGCCATCGACATAGATACGTTTGTATTCCTTCATCATCCCACCTTCCTAAAATATCTTCACGAGCAGTACGGAAAATGATACATCAATATGCTGTATTTCTGTTCGTCCCCGCAATAAGCCCTTAGCCGTAATCACCCTTTCGATTTATGCATCAGGAAACACCTGCACCGCTGATCCGATATAAACTATATACAACCTATATAATAAAAGTATATACTAGTCAACAAAAATAGATAAATAATTAATAAAAAATATTAATATAAATTTCGCATTTCACTTGACTTTATAATTTAATGACGTTAAATTAACACTATTAAGCCATAAAGGATATAAAGTATGCCCAAAGCTACCAGAAGCACAGACGAAGTTGAAAAGGTTAAAGAAGACATTATTGAATGCGCCCTTGAAATTCTTTCCACGGAAGGATATGAAAATCTCTCAATGTCAAAAATCGGCGCCATGATGGACATGACCGCCGCGAACCTCTATAATTATTACAAAAACAAAAATGAGCTCCTCATCGCAATCCACAAAAAGACCTTTTCCATGCTTCTGTCCACGATCGCCGATTACACCGGACCCGAAAGCAGCCCCTCAGCCAGAGTGAAAAGCCTCATACGGGGGTTCGTGGAATTCGGCATCAACAACATTCACGTGTACGACCTGATGTTCAGCCGCCCTATCCCCCAGTACACCGACTACATCGGCACCCCGGAAGAGGAGCTCGCTCTCGATGAATACCGCAGCTCACTGAAAGCCCTGGACTTCGCCGTCGGGATCATTACTGACTATATCGACACCACTCCGAAGCTTACGGGGAATGATCCCCGTTACATGACAATTAAACTCATCACGGAACTGCACGGCGTTATCTCACTGTATAACAGCCGCATACTTCACGAAATGGACCAGGAGTCAGGGGAGTTTTTTACAAAGATTGTGGACGATATCTTTACATCTATCGGGGTGAAACCACACACGCCATAAATTCAATATCTCATCATACAACTCCGGACATGGGATACCGCCGCCAGCACTGATACTTTTTTATACTACCAATCCCCCGGAGGCACAGCATGAACGCAACAACGCTTCTTTTTCAAAAGGAGGAGACCCCTCCCCGGAAATCCGCGGAAAAGGTCACCTTTCACCGGTACCTGCGCGCGCCAGACCCGAACCCGCCGCGGCAGTTTACCATCAACCTCATCGTAAACCTGCTTTTGCGGCTCTTCGCGTTCCTTTTCAATCACCGGAAAAAGCTGAACGCATGGATGAAAAGCACCGAAGGATGGATCAATTTCTCCGTGGGGATCCGCTCCCGTGACAATACCGTGCAGCAGTCCATCATTTTCCGCGATGGAAACGTACGCGCACGGTGGGGCATCCACGAAAAAATGGACACCGCCCTTGTGTTCCGCACGCCGCGGATGATAATAAAAATGCTCACGGTCACGCCGGACGAAATGATGATCATGCTTGTGGAAAACCGGATGAATACCGAAGGCAGCCTTGCCTGCATGAACCTCTTTAACTTTTACCTGAATCTGCTCCTGGGGAAAAGTCAGCAGAAATATGTGGAAAAGAAGAAACAGGCAAACATAAAGGGGAAGAAACAGGAGGCCGGGACCATTGACACCTGTCACCGTAACGAACGGACAAAACGGCGAAATTCCCGCATATCGGGGAACCGGGTAGATCCCGGCGTAAAGCACCTCTCGGACCCCTTTATTCCTCAGTACGGCCTTGAGGACTTCCCGCGCCTCGCGAAGCTCCATGAAATCGCATTCACCACCACGCCGAAAATATGCCACGAACGGCCGAAACTCCTCACTGACTGGCACATGGAACACGGCTTCGAGACCGACAACGACGGGAACGAATGGAGCCCGGAACTCCGACAGGCATTTGCCTACCGGTATCTTATGGAAAACCGGAAACCGGTTATATGGCCGGAGGACCTTATTGCAGGGACCCACGGCACATCGCGGATCACTCCGGTCTGTTATCCAGACGCCTCGGGGATGACCATCTGGGGCGAGCTCATATCGTGCCGCGACCGGGAGCTTGCGCCGTATGAAATTGATGACGAAAGCATCACAATCCTCCACCATCATGTGTTCCCCTACTGGCTGAAGCGGAACCTCCGTGAATGGGTGCGGGACCAGTACCATGAGCCCCTTTGTCAGCGGATCGACGAGCACCTGGCTGCATTTCTTATATGGAAAACAATCGGCATGTCGGAAACGGTGCCGGACTATGAGAAGATATTCACCATCGGCACAAAAGGTATGATCCGGGAAATAGAAGATGAACTGCAGCGCGACACCGGCGCTGATGAACAGAAGAAAAACACCCTTAAGGCCATGATCATAAGCCTTGAAGGGATGAACGCGTACGCCCGCAGCCTCGCGCTGCAGGCTGCCCGTGACGCGGAAAAGGAAACCGATCCCGCCAGAAAAGAGGAACTCCTTGAGCTGCACCGGATACTGTCAAAGGTCCCTGTTAACCCTCCGGAGACACTCCATGAAGCGGTACAGGTAAGCTGGCTCACGAAAGTGGCGCTTCAGATGGAAAACTCCAACGACGGCCTGGGCCTCGGGAGGCTTGACCAGCTGTATCAGCCCTTCTTTGAAGCGGACATCGCGAAGTGCGCCACGGAAGGGGAAAAAGAGGAATATATAAAATGGGCAATCGAGCTTGTGGGATCCCTCTTCATGAAGGCAACGGACCACCTCACCCTCAATCCCGACATCGCCAACCATATTTTCGGCGGGAGCCCTCCGGGACAGACCATCACCATCGGCGGCGTCACTGCCGACGGCGAAGACGCGGTCAACGATATGACCTATATCATCCTCAAGGTGACGGAGCTTCTGGGGCTGAACGATCCCAACGTCAACGCGCGGTATCACCGGGAAAAGAACAGCGCGGAATATCTCCGGCGCTGCAACGACGTGAACTATATCACCGGGGCGACCCCTTCCCTTCACAACGATATCGCCATGATAAAAGCCCTTACACAGCACGGATACGCCATCGAGGACGTCCGGGAATGGAGCGCCACGGGATGCGTGGAGCCTACCATGTGCGGCAGGCACTCCGGGCACACCTCGGCGATCAATATCAGCATCGTCGCCGCCCTGGAAATGGCCATGAACAACGGCCATCACCCGCTCATGGGATGGGACCTTGGACCGGAAACGGGACTTCCTGAACGGGGGGATTTCGCCACGTTCGATGAATTTTTCAGCGCATTCGAGGCGCAGTACCGCATGCTCATTGAGCAATCCATTGAATACAACAACCTCCTCGGGCTCATGTATCAGAAGTACCGGCCCTCAAACCTCATGTCCGCTTTCACCCGGGGATGCGTGGAAAATGGCCGCACCGTAGTGCATGGCGGCGCGAAATACAACTCCAGCGGCGCCACCTGCATCGGCCTCGCCGATGTCACCGACTCCATGATGGCCATAAAGAAACTGGTGTACGACGAGAAAAAGGTTTCCTTCTCCGACATGAAGCGCGCCATCTCGGAAAACTTCGCGAACGATCCGGCGCTCCATGCCATGGCCACCACGAAGGTTCCCTTCTTCGGTTCCGGCAGCGACGAGGCAGTGGACATGGCGAACCGTATTATCGCCTTCACCCATGACACCTACGGAAGCATCGACAACTACCGCGGCGGCACGCACCATACCGGGTTCTGGTCCATGTCCAGCCACGCCACCTACGGACGCCTTTCAGGGGCGCTTCCCTCGGGACGGCTCGCGGGAAAATCATTTACCCCGGGGCTAACTCCGGAACCCAACGCCTCAAAAAGCCTCCTTGACAACCTCCGGGACGTGGCGAAACTGGACCCCACGGGCCTTGACGACAACATCGCCTTCAACGTAAAGGTGGTCCCCGGCGGCGGCGACAGCCACGAACAGGTGGTGCAGAATATTTTCGCCTATGCAAAGACCTACTTTGACCTGGGGGGGATGCAGATGCAGCTGAATGTGATGTCCACGGACATGATGCGGGACGCCATGGTAAACCCTGAGCACTACCGGCACCTGCTGGTGCGGATATCGGGATACTGCGCGTACTTCACCCAGCTTGACCGCGACGCCCAGATGGAACTTATTGAACGCGCGGAGTACGGACTGTGAATGGAAACCCCCTCGTTCTGGAAATAAAGGGCAACTCCCTTGACGACGGCCCCGGCATCAGGTCCGTGGTATTCTTCAAGGGATGCCCCCTCTCATGCGTCTGGTGCCACAACCCTGAAAGTCAGGGCGCCGCGGCGGAACTTTCCTTCGACGGAGAAAAATGCATACGCTGCGGCACCTGCAGCTTTCTCTGCGGCCTCGGGGCGCTCTCCGAAACAAACCCCGGTTTTGTTGACCGCGGAAAGTGCGACCGCTGTTTTGCGTGCGTACAGGAATGCCCTTCTGGTGCCCTTTCCCTCATGGGAACCGCCATGACCCCTGAGGAAATTGCGGCACGGGTGCTGTGCGACAAACCATTTTACGACACCTCCGGCGGCGGCGTCACCCTCTCCGGCGGGGAACCGACACTTTTCATGAATTTCACCTCACGCCTCCTGCAGATCCTGAAAGCGGAAGGTGTACACACCCTTGTGGAAACCTGTGGATTTTTTCAGTATGATAATTTTTCCGCGGCAATTCTTCCCTACACCGACACTGTCTTCTATGACCTGAAAATTTTCGACGAGGGAGCTCATAAAAAATACTGCGGTGTCCCGAACGGCACCATTTTAGAAAATTTCGTGAAGCTCGCCGATACCGCCCGCAGCGGCGGCCCGGAGCTTCTGCCCAGGGTCCCTCTCGTTCCCGGCATCACGGACACGCCGGAGAACCTCCGCGCCATCGCCGCCTTCCTCCGTGAGCACAGTATCGACGAGGCGCGCCTCCTCTCCTACAATCCCCTCTGGCGCGCGAAAACAG
>DAOSYC010000149.1:0-9322 GCA_035380905.1 Spirochaetota bacterium
CGCGGTGAGGGAACCAATATCACATCCTGCAAGTATCATGCGGCGCCCTCCTTTGCTTTTTCCATCGCGAACAGCGCTGCCCCGATCGCCCCGGCGATCTGGGGGACCTCCCTGCGGACCCGTTTAATGCGCATCCCGAGATATTTTTCCAGTGCCTTCACCACGCCGCTGTTTTTCGCGACGCCCCCGGTCATGCACACATCACCTTCGACGCCGACACTCTTTGCGAGCACTGAGACCCTCGCCGCCATGGCATTGCTGATCCCCGCAGAAATATCCTCCAGGGAAACCATGTCGTTGAGATGCTGTATGATATCGGCCTGTGCCCAGACAGTACAGGCGGACGCAAGGGTAATTGGATTTCCTGAACGTTCCGCGAGCCTCCCCAGTTCCTCCAGTCCGACACCGAGCACCTTCGCCATCACCTCGAGGAAGCGCCCCGTTCCCGACGCGCACTTGTCATTGGTGATAAACTTTATCATGTTGCCCTGCTCGTCGAGGCGGATCGCCTTGCAGTCCTGCCCGCCGATATCGATGACCGTCCGTACCGAAGGCACAAGCCACTTCGCACCCTTCCCGTGACAGGCGATTTCAGACACCGCTTCGTTGACAAAGGGGATTTTATCTCTCCCGTACCCTGTCCCCACAATGAATGAAAGTTCCTCCATGGTACAGTTCGCCTTTTCAAGGGCACGGTCCATCACTTCATCCGCCGACTCCCAGGGGCGCGCCCGGGACTTTATTATTACTGACCCCAGTATCCTCTTTTCATCCATAATGACCGCCTTGGAAGTGAGGGACCCCACATCGCATCCTGCCGCTTTCATCGCATCAGCCTCCGCACATTGAGAAATTCAAGAAACCGCTCCTTCGTGGTCTCCCACGACTGCACCCTCTCATCGAAGGCGTCTGCATACATGATGTAGGTGGGGTATCCCGCTTCCTCGGTGTCCCGCGCCATGAGTTTCACCATGCCCCAGGTATTACGGCAGCCGGGAGTACCGTTGTACACAATGAGGTCCGCGCTGTACATCGCAGCAAGGGAGAGGTTGTCCTGGAGCCACATGTCCGGAGCGTCATAGGGGCCACGAATTGACTTCACCATCGGCATACGGGCATTCATCATCGCCATGCTGTCAATGAGGGCATCGAGCCCCCCGGGGTCCAGGGTATATGCCGCCTCCTCCGTGCCGAACTCCTTCACATGGGGGGCACAGGCTGCCCAGGACCTGCTCAGGATATTCCCCTGGGTGGTGATGCCGTACTCATCGAACATCCTCCATAAATCAAGGTTCTGCGAATAATGGTCAATATAGCAGAACAATGCCCGGAGGTTCTCCCTGCCGCCGGCAAGACCCGACACGCCTTTTTCAGCGTTCACAAGGGCGGCTGACCGCATCGACTCCAGGAGCCCGGTGCATTCCGGCATTCCCGCGTAAAGGAAACGTGACGCGTAGATCATAAAGTTAAACACCGGCGGCAGGGGGTTCGGGATGATACGTGCCAGTTCCTCGAGGTCGGCAATTATCACATCCTGTTTCTGCACCTCAAGGAGCACCTCCCTGAGCCTGTCCATGTCAAGCTTCTTCCCGGTCTGCTCCTCCAGGAACGCGATAAGCGCCCTGTAGTCATCCCGGTGAAACCGGTCAGACCTGCTGCCGGTCAGGTCAGGGGGCATATCCAGTGAGAAAAACGGGATCTTCATGTATGCCGAGGCAAAGGCAAAGGCGTTCGCGTTGGTGTCGCACACCCCGGGGGTGTCGGTAACAACCATGTCGATCGGGGCCCCGATACCGCCGATATACCCTCCCAGTGCCCCGCGCTGCGAGGAACAGGAGGTCTCGGTAAAACCCGCCTCGTTGCAGAAGTCAAGAAACTCCGCGGTCCCCCTTCTGTAAATCAATGTCATCATTACTGTCATCACTTCAAGGCCTACGGGAACAACGTCCATGGCATACATGAGCGCCGGGGAAAAACAGAATGTGGTCATGGCGGTCTTTTTCCCCCGCTCCCGGGCATTGATGATATTGTCAAGATATGACGCGGTAATTCCGATGAACCGCCTCCCCGGCTCCCCGGTATCAAGCAGTTTTTCGATGGCCCCCCTGAAATACGGGATGTACTTCAGCACATTCCGGTATTCCTTTTCAGTGCCCCCCGCAAGCTGTGAAGCAAGGGAAAAGCTGCTCCAGAGCATCCAGTCAAAATTATATTCTCTCGTTTCCTGTCTCATACCCGCACCTTCCCCTGCTGAATTCTTTCCTGAAAGGCGTCAATACGCATCTTCAGCCTTCCTGTTTCCACAAGGGGCCCGTACTCCCGTTCAATGCGCATACAGGGAATACCCCGGGATTCGAACTCACGTTCAAGGAGACCGTTTTCCGACCCGTGAAGGTCACAGAAACGGATATTCTGGAGGATAACACCCTGGACCTTCGCCTTCGCCGCCCGCTCCAGGAGCAGGGAAAGCCTCCTGTCATAGTCACCGTACATCCGCGGACACAGGTTCTGACCCAGATACCGCAGGGCAAGTTCTTCGATTGGATCACCATCCTCGCCGGTTCTGTCCTCAAAGAACCGTGACCCGAAACACACATTGTCCGCCACCACGAGGGCCCCGGCACCTTCAACAAGCGTGACGAGGTCGATATCGTCACAGGCACTCCCCCCCAGAAGGAGCCGTGTTTTCCCGGAGATGCCGGGGGCGTTCCCCGCTTCCGCGATATACTCCTCAAGAAGCGCATTGTACTCCTCCCTGGGCATCGCTGTTCCGGCGAGAAGGACGCTGAGCGCTTCGGCCCCGGTACAGGCGGGATCGTCCCGTGTCCTCAGCATTTCAAATTCGGTGACCAGTTCCCTGGTCCTGTTGTAGACCTTTATCGATTTCCTGAGGTCCTCTTCACCAATATGGACCCCGAAATGATTCTCAACAGCGGCAATCAACCGCTGTATTTCCTCCGCGAACCATCTCACGGTATAGTCAGTATGTTTATGGGGAACACTGAAATGGAAAAAGAATTCAGGGAGTATTCCTTCAATATCGACCCCGGCTTTGCGCCAGCATTCATCGAGGCGGCGCATGGAATCGCATCCCGGCACAATCACCGTTCCGTCAAGAAAACGCAGGTCCCCCTGCCCCGCGCACTGCAGCATGCATTTCGGGAGGCTGCAGATAAATGGGCCGAAGTAGGTGTCCCCGATCGTGGTTTCCCGTGCGCTGAATCCCCTGATTCTGAAGGGAAGAATTCCCGCGGCATGAAACACCTCCTCCGGGACAAATGAACAGGTATACCCGGCTACAGGTTTGCCCTGCTCCTTCCACTCTTTCACGTATCTGTTGTATTGCGCTTCAGTTACTTCAGTAAATACAGGATTCATTTCAGTGCCTCCCTGCCGTTCAGGGTTTCCCTGAGGTAGTCCAGGGCGTCCCTCATTTCTCCGGACCCGTTATCTCCCGCACGGAGAAGATCGGCGAATCCCCGCACCACCGCGGGCATGACCTCCGGGGCAACAGGTTTCAGCGACTCCACGATATCTTCCGTAATCCGCCGGAATGTTTCACCTGTTTCATATTCATCGAGGGACTGCACTGCCTGGGTCAGAATGTTTTTCAGCAGACCCGGCTGTATCTCATGTACCCGATTCAAAAGCGCACAAATTCGATTCACGGTGTCCGCGAACTGCTGCGGGTCAAATTCCTCCATTCCCTTTGCCAGTTCTGCGGATAATTCATCATCAGAAAAAACAGCTTCCAGGCTCTCCACATTCCGGTTCCATCTCCGTAGTGAGGCCCCCGCCTTACGGAATTCTCTCCGCAGTATTTCCTTCGCGAGACGGGGATTATTCTCAAGGAGTCCCCTGATGCTTCCTTCCAGCTGTCCGGAAATATCCTCGACGCAGTTCCATGCCTTCAGGAGCAGCTCCTGGTCCACCGCATTCATTACATTTTCAACAAGCTCTGACACTGATTCCGGGAGCTTCGGCCTCCCCTGGTCTCCGATCAGGGCGCTCCCGGTGTGGAGCTTCCGCACAAGTTCACTCACCTCATTGATGAGCCTCCCGATTTCCTCTCCCTTAAGTTCCTCCCCGAGGGAAAGCATTACATCGGCGAGGATGTCCGGAGCCAGTGTATTCATCGGCGCGATCGCGGCCGCCCCGGAGGACACCATGATATTCACCGCAGCCGGAATAAGTGAAAAAAGGCATACCACTTTTGCCGGATACCGCCAGAGTTCCTCGTTCACCATGGCCGCAAGGGCGGTGATATCCTTCACGGACCCATCGACGAGCTCCTTCACCTCCCCGAAATCAATACCCGCGATAAGGCCCTTCACCGCATCCCGGAGAGTTTCAGAAAAAAAGAGCGGGTCATTTTCGTGAATACCATTGATCATGCGTCCCAGCGCTGTACACAGTTTTCCCGCCTTTTCTGCGTCAACTCCCGAAAGAAATGCCCGGAGAATTTCCGACTGCTCATCGGGAGGACGCGCGGCAATGTCCGCCGACACCTCTCCGAGAAAACGGATGACACCGTTTACCATTGACGGGAACTCCCGTGATGCTGCCGGAAGGAACCCCGGGTCTTCAAGGAGCACGGATAAGCCGGAGTCAGGAGCACATGATTGTCTCCGGGAAAGCCCTTTCTCAAAACTTGCGACAGCTTGTGCAGCCAGCGCTTTCTTCAATCTGCTTGTCCCCGCCCACAGCGCCGCGGCTTCCGGCAATGCCACCTCCAAGGCGGCGCGGAATTCATCGGTGCCCATGAGGGCCCGTACAACAGTATTAATCAGATCACGCCGCTCCATCACGGCACCGGATCTCTGTACTGCATCATTGCGTTGTTCCACTATGCCCCCCTGTCATGGTCCCTATGATGTAACTGCGTTGTCCCTGATAACATTATGGATAATAAAATTATAAATCTTTTCCTTCAATACGTCAGCATTCTGCACACCGGCGCTGTCTACAATTGCCGCCTTCAGCATCCCGATAAGCACATCAATCTGCTCTTCGTATGAAAAAAATTTCGGCGTGAGCATCGCATGGAGCACAAGACCCATGAGATACACAAAAAGCGTTTTCGCGAACTGCGGGGTGATATTGAGACGCTCTGTCATGGCATGGGTGTAGTATTCAGAAAATCCGTTGAGAATTTTTTCATAATGACCCGCAGCATCGTTTCGAAACATGTCCACTGCCAGTAGAAACACATTCTGATAATATTCCCCGTATTTCTTCCATGTTTCCCCGAAAAGCTCAATCCGTTCCTCTATGGACTCCACATTCTCCGTCCGGGACATGTAATCCTGGACATTGGTCTCCTGCACATAGGCAAACATCTCCTCAAGGATGCTCTCCTTTGTGGGGAAATAATGATACAGTGTCCCCGTGGACACGTCAATCTCCCTGGCAATTTCCCTCATGGTAACGCCGGAGTACCCTTTTCTTGTGAAAAGCGTGAAACACTTTTCAAGAAGCTCCTTTCTGTATTCACCGCGGTCAACAATCTTCGGCATGTAATGCTTCCTTCACTATTTTTCCAGATTTTTACGAAACCCCATGGGCAACAGAACCGCACCGCATCATCGGGCCTTTGCGCTTTTTTTCCGGGGCTGTTTTTTCCCGGCAGCTTTTTTCGCCGGAGATTTCTTTTTTACCTCACCGCCTGCCAGATGTTTCGCGAGCCGCTTACCAAGACATACAAGGGTCATTACCGGCGGCAGCCCCCATGGTTCGGGAATAACAGAACAGTCGCAAACATACAGGTTTTCATATTCAGTCCGCAGGTTGGAATCAAGGAGGTCGCCGATCTTCACCGTCCCTCCCGGGTGCGCCGCAAGATACCATGTTCTGAAAATTCCCCGGGCCCCGGCCTTTTCCAGAATTTTTCTGGCTGCCTCATATCCCCGGTCAAGCTTCATCCTGTCCTCAGGTGCAAGGCCCTTGCGGACCCCGCCGCTGTCCGTAAGCTTTCCCCCCAGGGAATCACGGATTTTCACCATTATGCGGAGGGTCTTTTTCCGGGAAAAAATCCGGTGGAACCTGAACACTTCGGCACTGAATCCCGCGTCGATCATATACGGAAGCGCCATATCGGTCATCACATACCCTTCCTCCTCGTTGTGGAATCCCCCGGACATCGGGATTTCATCACGCCGTGCTGTAATATCCTTCACCACCCCGCACACCGAAATAAGCGGGTCATAAAAAAAATCATACCCCGCCTTTTCCATTCCGCTTGCCCGCAGTATAACGGGAGTGCCGATCCCTCCTGCGGCAATAATTATTTTTGATCCAAAAACACTGTATTCCCTGCCGCCTCTTTTGAACACAACACCTTCCGCCTTCCCGTCCCTGATGACAACATGTTTCACCCGCGCCCGGTCGAGAAACACTGCACCCCGGGCAACGGCGTCATCGACCTGCATCCGGGCGCTCCATTTCACCCCACCCGGATCTCCATAATATCCGAAGGGATAACCGGGACTCCACTTGTCCTGATACATAAACTTCTCAATCTTTTTCCAGGGATATCCAAGGTCACAGGCGCACTTCATAAGCTTTGATGCCATGGGGGTCATCATCTCGTCCTTCAGGACACCAATGGGAAGCTCTTTTCTTGCTTCTTTCTCTTCCGCGGTAACATCTATTCCATGACGCTTCAGCATATCATGGGGAACCTTGAAACATGACGCATAATAGAAGACTGAACTGCCCCCCTTGCATATTCCCCGCACCATACCGAGAAACCCCGTTGTAAACAGCAGTCCCCGTCCCGGAATCCCCAGCCATTTCACCGCCTGCCAGAGCCGTTTCACGATGCCGGCACTGATGTCCTCGCCGCTTCCCCATTCAAGTAGTAAAACTTTTTTCCCCTGTTTCGCAAGCTCCTTCGCGACGGTTGCCCCGCCGGGGCCGGAACCCGCTACGATTGCGTCGAAGTGTGTATTCTGAATCATTTTTTCCATATCATGCATCCTTTCGGGAGAGTGTTTATTTATATTGAACGGTCGTTATAAATAAGCCAAATACAGCTGCCCATGGCAACAAAAATTTATTTGTTTTAGAATTTTTTTTTCATTTCAGATTGCACACACGTTCATTAATGTGCGGAGGGCGCATCTGTCCGGAGATTGATATTCTGTAATCCGGAAGTTCCGCTACAGAATAATCCGCGCGTCAGCAATGACCGCTTTCCTGCTGCTGCACATTACCGGATTCAGGTCAATAGAGCTGATCTGGCCACGGAGGTCATACACCATTTCAGAAAATTTCGCGACGAGTTTCGCGATGCTTCCCATGTTGATGGCCGGCTTTCCGCGGTATCCCTGCATAAGCCTGCTGCCGTGGAGGGAGAGGAGCGCTTCTTTCGCCTCCTTCACGGTGATGGGGGCCATACGTATGGCAACATCCTGGTATATCTCGACCGAAGTCCCGCCGATCCCTATCAGCACCACCGGGCCGAACTGGGGATCATCGCTGGAACCTATGATAAGCTCAAACCCGGACTGCATTTCGTCGAGGAGCACTCCCTGAAAACCCTCAAGGGACGAAAGGCGGGTAAACACCGCACGGAGTTCTGTATCATCCCGCACCCCCACAACTACGCCTCCCACATCGGACTTGTGGATAATGTCGGCCGATACTATTTTTGCGACAAGGGGATACCCGATTTTTCCGGCGCCCTTCAACGCTTCCTCCTCCGTCATCGCCCAGCGGTACGGCGCGGTGTGAAGGCCGTACAGTTTCAATACTTTTCTCGCCTCGGGCTCAATGACCCACCCCGTATCGCGCCACCGGTCAAGGATTGTTTTTGCCTCTTCCTTCATTTTCCCCTCCTTGCAAGCCCCAGGGCCATGTATACGGCGCCCTCCACGGAATGCGCCACAGGCACGCCGTTTGACTCGAACCCGTCAATGAATATGCCGTATTTGTCGATGTGCGGCATGTAGGTGATGACCGGCTTCCCCGACTCCCTGGCAAGCTGCGCTATCCGTGCGCCGATGTCGGACGTAATGCCGGGAAGATACGGCAGCAGAAGCAGCAGGATACAGTCCACATAGTGTTTCTCCAGAAAAAACTTCACCGCAGTCTGAAAGTCAAAATCCCCGGCGCTCCCCGTAAGGTCCACCGGGTTTCCGAGGGAGCATATACCCTGGACGCTCTTTGACAGCATGGGGCGCAGTAACGCGGCATCTTCATCGGGAACCTCCGTGACAGCAAGGCCCCCATGGAAGCAGCCGTCGGCGGCGATGGCCCCATGTCCGCCGCTTGCGGTTATAATGCAGACGTTCTTCACCTTCTTCCGGGAGCAGCAGGAAAAGACTTCGCAGTATGAAACAAATTCCATTTCGTTCCGGGCCTCGATGGCGCTGCCTGCCCGGAGCACTTCGGAAAAGACTTTATAATCCCCCGCGATGGATGCGGTATGGGAACTCACGGCACGGGAACCGCCGGGAGTTTTACCAGACTTCAGCACCACCACGGGCTTTTTCGCGTTTTTCATCAGGGAGATAAAATCCCTCCCCCTTCCTTCGGAAAACCCTTCTATATAAAGTCCCACCACGTTTGTTTTCCTGTCTTTGAGGAAAAATTCAAGCATGTCCACTTCATCTATCACCGCCTTGTTGCCGATACTTACCGCCCGTGAAATGCCCACCCCTTCCTGGGTAAGCTTTATGGTCTGGTCAACAAGGATACCGCCGCTCTGGCTCACCAGGGCAACCGACCCTTCGCGAAGGTCAATAAGCCGTTCATGGGGAAGGAAAAAAGTATCCACACCGGGAGGTGAAAAAATACCGAGACAGTTGGGGCCTATTACCGGGAATTTATTAGCTCTTGATATCTCCCGCACACGCTCCTGCAGATCACTCCGCCCCGACTCCGCGAACCCCCCGGAAATTATGATCGCACCCCCCGCTCCGGCCGCGATACATTCCTCCATCACTGCCGGCACCAGCTCAGCACGGATACTGAGCACCACGAGATCAACTTTTTCAGGGATATCTCCCACAGCTTTATATACAGTATCTCCATACAGTGTACCGCCGCCCGGATTCACGCAATAGGTCCGGGCCTTATAGCGGAGGTTGTTTTTATGGTAGATAATATTCGCGGGATTGAAGGGATTGGTAAGTGATACCCCCACGACAGCGACACTCTTCGGATCAAATATCTTTTTGAGGTTCATGCTGTTTTCACCGGTCTCAGAGATTCCGGCATATGCCGGTACGTATCAGTACCACAGGAGGTCAGTATTTGCAAGAAATTTTCAGGGTGTGGAAGGGGCGGGGGAAACTTCGCCCTGCTCCACACCGCCGGA
>DAOSYC010000150.1:0-2597 GCA_035380905.1 Spirochaetota bacterium
AAAGAGCAGTTTAACTACCGTATATACCGTTCGAGAATCGAGGAGACCATCGGGGCCGCGGAGGGGACCGTAGACACCAGGTACATTGAAACCATGAAGCGCGGCCTGCGGAAACTCGATGAGATGGTTGACGTCATGAAAACGCGTCAGGCTGAGGGCGACGTCGCGCAGGTATTCGCCGACGCGACCCCCATGCAGAAGGCATTTGTGATGATGACCTACGCATGGATGCACCTCTGGGGCCTTACCGCGGCGCTGCCGAAACTGAAGGAACTCACGGGAGACGCGAAAGGCCGGAAGCTGGAGGAAATCATCAGCGACAACCAGGAAGCGGCGTATTACCACGGCCGCGTGCTGTCGGGAAGGTTCTATCTCGGCGCGGAATTCCAGAAGTTCTTCGGGATGGCGGACTATGTCATCGCCGGAGAGTCATCGGTGAAGGAGTCCATGGACGCGTCATTCTCCGGCGCACCGGAGGGTGAAAGCAGCAGCGTAATTGTTGAACATATCGCCTGACGCACATAGAACGGGGGGCCCTGCCACAATCCTTCTGCCGACACGACCGGGCCTCCCGACCCCTGTTATACATACACACGAAACCCTTCAAGGCCCCTGGAAACAGGGGCTGATTTTTTGCCCTGTTCTGCCGGGCAAAACCACTTGACAATATATTCCTGTTCACTGTAGATTATTTTTATGAACTATAATACAGTACATACAAAAGAGGAAATGCTGAAGTTCCTGGAAACAGAATTCCGAAAACACCGGGAAATACAGTTTGCTATTATACATGGATCTTTTATTGCCGGAGACCATTATAATGATATAGATATAGCGCTTTTCCTGTCACAGGAAATCACATCACCTCTCAACTATGAACTTGATATTGAAACGGATATGATTATCAGGAACAGACTCCCACGCCCGGTGGACATACGGGTCCTGAATAATGCGCCTCTTTCATTTGCTTTTAATGTTATAAAAAACGGCACTCTGCTGTTCACCCGCGATGAAGAAAGCTACTGTACCTATAAAGAAGAAATTATTCGCCGTTACCTTGATTTTTCTTATCACAGAAAATCCATGTTAAAGGAGTCCCTTCGCTGTGCGTGTGAATAGTGACAAAATAGCGAAAATTCTTTCTGAAATTCGGAGCTCCCTGGCACTCCTGCATGATATTCAAACAAGTGATTATAAAGGATTTTCTGACAATTCACATATAAAAAGCAGCGCAAAGTATAACTTTATTGTTGTAATCGAAGGGATGATAGATCTTTGCAGCCACCTGATTTCTCAAAACGGTTTTCGGACACCGGAAGACTATGCTGACACATTCAAAGTTGCAGCTGAACATGGCGTCATTGATAATGAACTTTGTTCATCACTTGTCAAAGCTGCACGTTTCCGCAACAGGCTTGTACATATTTATTGGGAAATAACAGACAGGGATTTGTTCGAAATTATCAAATCGGGCCCTGAAGATGTAAAACGTTTTCTTGATCAGTATTCACGATTCATTGACATTACGTAAGGAATATATCCCCCTACACCTCCAGCCGGAACAGCCGAAGGGCATTGCCGCGGAACACATCATCGAATTCATGTGCACTTAGTTCCCGGCGCAGCATCGCGATCATGTCACTGTATGACTGATATGTGTCCTCCCCGTCAATAGGGGCATCTGTGCCGAACAGGATTTTCCCGCTCCCGCACTCCCGTACCGCATCCAGCACATGTTCCGCCGTTACCCAGGAAGTGTCGCCGTAGAGGTTCGGAAGCTCCCGGATGTACCGGGCCGCTTCGGTATTGTCCGTGCCGAGGCCCATGTGCACCATGATGAAGTTCACTCCCGGGAACCGCTGTGCCGTATCATACACGGCGCGGGGCGGGGAAAATTCATCCGGTGCGCTGTGGACCGCGAATGGAAGCCCCATCCTTTCGGCGCACCTGATATAGGGAACATACCGTTCGTCGGTGATGTTCAGCATGGAGAGTGCCGGGTGCGCCTTGAACCCCGCCATGAGGTCATGGTGTTCCGTCATGAACCGCTCCACCTCATGTGACCACCCCTCCCGTCGGGGCTTGATCCAGAAGAGCCCCTTCATCATGTGCCGGTGGGCGCGGGCAAGGGCCGCAACCTCTTCATTCACCGTGATCTGCGGTTTCCATGGCTCCAGTTCCCTGGTGCCTCCGTCGAACTCCGCCCCCTCCACGCTGGACACCAGGGCATAGCCTATTCCATAGCGGCGCATGGACCGGAGCAGCATGTCGCCGGTGATGCTGAAATCATGGATCGTGCCGATATGGGTGTGGGAATCAATTATCATACGTCCGTGACCTTGTGTAATAATAGTATGCTCTGACCCCGATTCAGGAATACCTTCATATTCATGCAGCCTTTTCCATGGCGTGAACCCTTTATAATGCGCGGGGTGATATCGCCCCACGAAATAAAAATTTTCCGTATGAGGGACACCACTACATGTACCGGAAAAACAATCATTATTCAAGAAAATATTCCCGGGCATCTCCATGGGGCCGGCGCGGTCATCTAAGGGAGTTCCGCAATAATCTAAGGGATTCCCTGAGAATAAAAT
>DAOSYC010000150.1:2697-9321 GCA_035380905.1 Spirochaetota bacterium
CGCGGTCATCTAAGGGAGTTCCGCAATAATCTAAGGGATTCCCTGAGAATAAAATCAGATATAACTCTGATGTCAGGGGCCACCTGATTTTGTATTATAATTGTGAACACAGAGGAAAGTAAGCCATAATTGATGTACAAAACTTAAAAACTTCGGGTGAATACAATGTATATAAGCAGCACAGTTCGCTATGGAAAACCACTCACCATAATAAACGCCGGAGAATACCATGTCTCCACAGGTGATGAAATTATCGGGACCCTCCTTGGATCCTGTGTGGCGGTATGCCTTTACGATCCCGAAAAGGGAATTTCCGGAATGAACCATTTTATGCTTCCCGGAAGAATCGCGACAAATGACCCCCTGAACTCACCTTCAGCGAAATACGGAATTATTGCAATTGAAAACCTGATTGAAGCAATGGTGGAGAAAGGTGCACGGCGGAGCAACCTCGTGGCGAAAGTGTTCGGCGGCGGCAGTGTGATGAACACGGAAAAGAAAACTACCACCATACCCTTTGACAACGTACGGATTGCAAAGGCGATACTTGAAATTGAAGACATCCCAATTGTAAAAGTTGACACCGGAGCATCTTTCACAAGAAAACTCCTCATGGACGCGCGGTCAGGAAAAGTATTTCTTAGAAAGTCCACCAGCAGCGATGTGTATACAACCCTTGAACCGAACACGGCAGCATACAGCATGGCGTAGAACCTCACTTCCATAATATAGTGCCTCCGTAGAGGGAATTTCCATTGAAAGGAAATTCCCTTAATTTTTTTCGGGGCGATATATTTCCAAAAGGAGGTAATGGATTTCAGACATCCACGCCCTTTTGATTCAATAATTATTCCCTACTTATTGTTGTCCAGAAAGTCCTTCACCAGTTCGCTGACAGTATGAAATGCCCGGTTCGTTGGATTTACATTATTGAACACAAAGGGAAAACCCTCTGAGTAGGTTATTTCAATCCCCTGGGACACAATACCCTTCTGGAGCAGGTCCACAAGGTACACCGAGTGCTTTTCTCCGCCGGTAATTACCGTGGTGTCCTCCTTCGAGTACTTCACTGCGTCAATAGGAAAACTCGTTTCCGAAACAGCGATGGTGATAATATTGGGCACCTTGAGACGCATCATTTTCGGGACCTTATACCTTGAATTCACATATGCCCGTGCGGCCTCATGGATACGGGTAAGCTCCTCACGGTCATTTTTCGCACCACGCTGCATGACATGAAAGAAAAAGTAGTCCTCATAGGGGAAAAACGGACCAAGGCTTTTCCCTGTTTTCAGGGCAAAAAAATCCGCGTACAACCCGAATTCCGGAAACTCCGCTCCTCGCCTGCACTCCATCCCTTTCGCACTGCACCATGATTCACTGTGGGCAATGAAATCCTCTGCTGTCATATTCGTTGTCCCCCTTCTGCTTTTTCCGTTTTTATTAATTGTTACTATAAAGAACACAGACTGGCAAGCATTTTCTTCACCTGGCAGCAAATCAGGTCATGATCTTTTACCATTAATTACGCATGCCAAAAAAAAATGCTTCCATTATTATTTTATCAATGATACTGTAATACTACAATAGATTATTCACATTAAACCACCAATGAAAAAACCACAGTTCCTGAAACAGAAGGTAATGCTGAAAGTGCTCTACGCCATGGCCCCCGTGGCGATGACCGCCGTGTACTATTTCGGATGGCGTGTTGCGGCCATTCTGGCGGTGTCTTTTTTCTCCGCATTTATTACCGAATGGATCATGGCATCAAAGCGTGGCGGGAAAATCACCTATGCCTGTTTCGTGACCGCGGGGCTCTACGGACTGTCCCTTCCCCCCGCGACGCCCTTCTGGATCGTGGCGGTTGGCGCCGTGATCGCAATCCTTTTCGGGAAAGAGGTGTTCGGGGGCTTTGGACGAAATGTCTTCAATCCCGCAATCGTGGGGCGCGCCTTTGTGTACGTCTCCTTTCCCGTAGAGCTCACTTCACAGTTCGTTCCGGCGCTCCGCGGTTTCCCGGGGGGCTTCGGTGAATGGACCTTCACCGCCTCAAGGTGGGGTGCGGATTTCGTACATGGCGCCGGACTGCGGATGGCCGATGCCGTCACCGCGGCGACACCGATGTGGGCGCGGAGGGACTTCGGCCATGTCACTGATATCGGGAACCTTTTTTTCGGCAATATCGGCGAGGTGTTTCAATACCGGGGGTTCACTAAAATCCTTGCCGCCGGTTCCGCCGGGGAGGTATGCGCGGCGGCAATACTCATCGGGGGGATATATCTCCTTGTCACAAAAACCGCCCAGTGGCGCCTCACGGTTTCCACCATTGCCGGAGCCGTATTGCTCAATGTCATACTCCGCCACATCGCCGGGATTGAAGCGGTACCGCCGGTACCATTCACACTCTTTTCAGGAGCCCTGCTCTTTGCCGCGGTGTTCATGGTTACGGACCCCATAAGCGCACCTAATGACAAACTGTCCCAGTGGATATACGGCTTTTTCATCGGCATGCTGATAGTGTTTTTCAGATATAAATCAATTTTCGCCGGAGGTGCGGCCTTCGCGATTCTTTTCGGCAACATCCTGTCCCCCTCCCTTGATTTCTGGATAAAACGGATACGGGCACGGAGAAAGGAGAAAAACAGGGAGCAGACGCAGCAATGAATAAATCATCTCCGGGATATATACTGGCTTTCATTATCGCCCTGAGCGTAGTCTTCGGGTTCGGCATCTCCTTCGTGAATTATGCCACCGTTGACCTCCTGAAGAAAAACGAGGCCCTCCACAGGAACAGGGTTATATCGTCCGCCTTCATGCTCTCCGTATCAGGGAACAATGCCGCCGACTACGAAGGTGCCGTAAAAAAGGAGATCCGGCCCTTCAGCCTCACGGCGCGGGGAAAGACCATCCAGGGATACAGGCATACCGCGACGGGAAACCTCGGGTTCGTGTTCAGCGGCACCGGGTTCTGGGACAAAATTACCGGCATCATCGTGCTGTCCCCGGACCTTTCCACAGTGAAAAACATCCATTTCCTCGACCAGAAGGAAACCCCGGGACTTGGCGCCCGAATCGAGGAGCCGCAGTTCACCGCGCAGTTCAGGGGAATACAGCCCGCATGGGACCGCCCTGAAACGGAGCGCATTATAATAGGGGCATCCCCGGACCCCGGCGCGAAAAACCGCGTTGACGCCATTACCGGCGCCACCCAGACATCCATAGCCCTGATGCAGGCGCTGAACCGGGAACTGGCTGCATTCAAGAAAGCATATTCACAGCGGGAGAGCAACACACCATGAGTGATTCTGCGGGAACAATACTGCTCCGTGACGTATGGAACGACAATCCGGTATTCCGTCAGGTCCTGGGGATATGTTCGGCCCTTGCTGTTACAAACCTTCTCGCAAATACCCTGTTCATGTGCGCGGGGGTAACTATTGTCACGGCGATGTCAAACCTCACCATCTCCCTGCTGCGGAACTACATACCCAAACGCATAAGGATGATCGTGCAGGTGCTGATTATCGCGAGCTTCGTAATGATGGTGGACATCGTGATCCGGGCTGTGGCCCCCGATATTCACCGGTTTATCGGCCCCTACGTGGGACTTATTATCACAAACTGCATCATCATGGGACGGGCAGAGGGCTTCGCGAGCCAGAACAGGCCCCTTCCCTCTTTTGTCGACGGCCTGGCCTCGGGCATCGGCTATTCAATGATCCTCATCGCTATCGCCCTGGTGCGCGAGCCCATGGGTTTCGGTACGGTACTGGGCGTGGTCCTTCCCGCGAGGGAAATCTGGTGGCACCAGTGGACAATAATGGTAATGCCCCCGGGGGCGTTTTTCATGCTGGGTGTCATCACATGGTTCGCGAGAAACCGCCTTGAAAAATCAACGGCGACGGAGGCAAAATAAATGGAACAGGCGGTACTATCACACTCCTTTCTTTCAATCTTTTTAATATTTGTTTCCGCGGCCTTCACCGACAACATCCTTCTGGCGCGGTTTCTCGGCATGTGCTCCGTACTGGGAGTATCAAACCGTGTTGACACAAGCCTCGGCCTGGGAGCGGCAGTCACCTTTGTCACAACGGTCACGGCGGCGCTCAACTACGGGATCTATTACTATCTCCTTGTACCCCTCAACCTGGAGTACCTGCGCCTTATAACATTTATCGTGCTCATTGCCGCCGCGGTGCAGCTCATTGAAATGATCATGGAACGGGTGTCGGAAAGACTCTACTTTGCCCTTGGAATCTTTCTCCCCCTCATTACGGTCAACTGCGCCATTCTGGGTATATCCCTTTTTATGCTGAACAAACCCTACGGGTTCCTGCAGACCCTTGCCTTCGGCGCCGGCGGCGGGTTCGGGTGGTTCCTCGCGATCACCCTCATAAGCGGTATACGGGAAAAAATCGACGAAACCAAGCTTCCTTCGGGACTCGCGGGACCGGGGATAACCCTGATTATAATTGGAATCATGGCCCTCGCCTTTGTGGGTTTTTCGGGGATGATAAAAATCTAAGGGACAAAAGGACCCCATGACACAGAACCTCTGGATGAACATACTGCTCTCAATCGGTTTCCTCGCCGCCCTGGGCACGGTGCTGTCAGTCCTCCTTATCCTTGCGGAGAAGAAGATACTGAACTACGGGGAGTGCCTGATTGACATCAACGATGGAAAGAAAACCATTCCGGTACAGGGGGGCTCGTCGCTTCTCTCCAGCCTTTCGGAGAATGAAATATTCATCCCTTCGGCATGCGGAGGAAGGGGCAGCTGTGCGTACTGCAAGGTACAGGTGAAAGAAGGCGGCGGCATGATAGGGCCTGTAGAGACCCCCTCCCTCTCCGGAGATGAGATAAAGAACAACATTCGCCTTTCATGCCAGGTGAAGGTACGCAGCGACATATTCATATCCATACCTGATGAAATTTTCTCCGTGAAACACTTCACCGGGAAGGTTGTACACAAGAAACCCCTTACCCACGATATCATCGAACTGAAGATAGCCCTCACGAAACCGGAGAATATTGATTTTACCGCGGGACAATACCTTCAGATTGAAACCAGGGAATATAAAGGGCGGGAACAGGTCAGCAGGGCATATTCCCTCTCGTCAGTGCCTTCTGACACCCGCAGCGTAGAGCTCATTATCCGGAAAGTCCCGGAGGGTATCAGTACCACCTGGGTGTTCGACCACCTGAAGGAGGGGGACCCGGTCAACTTCTCCGGCCCATACGGCGACTTCCGCCTGTCGGATACTGACTCGCCGGTAGTATTCATTGCCGGCGGCAGCGGCATGGCCCCCATCTGGAGCATGCTCCGGGACATGAAGGAAAAGGGGATTACCCGCACCGCATACTATTTTTTCGGCGCCCTGTCGCAGCGGGACCTTTTCTTTCTCGACGAACTGCGGTCCCTTGAGGAGGAGCTGGGGTGGTTCACCTTCATCCCCGCCCTCTCCCATGAACCTGAAAATTCAGGATGGGAGGGAGAACGGGGCCTCATTACCGATGTGGTCCGGCGACGCCTTCCGGACCTCAATGGATTCGAGGCATACCTGTGCGGATCACCGGGGATGATCGATGCCTGCATAAAAGTGCTGACGGAATCCGGGATTCCGGAAGAGAATATATTCTACGATAAGTTCGCCTGATAACAGGAACCATGTATGAAACAGTCACCGGACCAGTCTGATCTCATGAAAAACTTCAGCCCCTCAAAATTTTCCGCGGGGGGGTTCCTCGGTAACGACACGCGCACTATCGGGGAGATCATCAGCGCCGACCTGAAAGTTCTGGAAAAGAACGATATCGAAAAGGAAGCCCTGGCCGGCACCCTGCAGTCATGGTATGACAGGGCAAAGGCGGCCATGGGCGGTGAAACAGAAATAGCCCCCGGCGTGACCGCGATGTACCATGAAGCAAGGGGAAAGATACCGTCTCCTTTCCGGGGGGAAGGGACCTTTGAGAAGGGCGACGTAGTCCTGCGGGAGGCCTCATCGGGTAAAGAGGTGGTCCTTACATGCCTGTCGATTCATCTCATCCGGGCGCACGGGTTCTTTCAGGGTAAGGGGCAGCGGTTCCGCGTCGATCCTGCGGATATTATCGACATCATAAAAAGAACCGGCACACAATAGTTACACTATTCTCCTTCGGCTTAGCACGCCCCGCATCACGTGTATCAATGTATCCATTGGGCTTTCATGCACAATGCCATTACGGCAGCACAGAAACCTTAAAGAAAACCGGAGCACCCCCGAAACCTCCCCTTTTTTCATAGCGTACCGCGGGATAGACGTTATTAATTTTAATCCCCGTATCACGTACCCATTTTTCATGAAGGTTTCCCCAGTGTTCAAAAAAAAGACGCTGACGGGTATCGGAAGTATTTTTGAAGATATAGTTCTTCCGTGCCTCCGGATCATCCGGCTGGAAATCAAAATAAATATCAACATACTCATTGTTGCCTGTGGGATTATAATGTGATTCCTCTATCGCGACAATTTTCGCGGTACCCCTGTATGCGGTATATGCCTCCTCGACAGTGGTGCCGCATGCAGCGAATAATGCCGGCAGAATAAGTGTTACTGCTAGCTTTTTCATGGAAAACCTCCATTT
>DAOSYC010000151.1:0-9283 GCA_035380905.1 Spirochaetota bacterium
GGAAGCCATTATTGCGAAACTGGATTTTCTGTCAACTTAATAATTGCCGGTTTTATAAACAAATTGTATTTTTTCAATACTGTCGGGATATTCCATTCTATTGATCCCGTCTGTACTGAACTTTAATATCAATTACGATTACAGAAAGGAAACACCCATGACCGGGCAGCAATGATACACCCGGCCATGTAACAACAAAATGCACCATCTTTTTTTTATGATATAAAGATGTCCCTGCCTTCCCAGTATTTTTTGCGAAGATCTTTTTTCAGCATCTTGCCAATCGGGTTACGGGGAATGACATCTGTGTAATCAACCGACTTCGGCACCTTGAATCCCGCAAGCTTTTCCCTGCAGAAACTGATAATTTCCTCTTCAGTAATGGTATACCCGTCTTTCAGGACCACAATTGCTTTTACCTGTTCTCCCCATTTGTCATCGGGGACACCAATTACGCCGACATCGGCAACTCCCTCCATCTGGAGAAGTACCGTTTCAATTTCGGCCGGGTATATATTTGTTCCGCCGCTGCAGATCATGTCCTTTGCCCGGTCCACAAGGTAATAATACCCGTCTTCATCCATCCGCGCCATGTCACCCACGGTTCCCCATTCCGGATCAAGAAACGACTCCCTGGTGCCGTCAGGATTATACCAGTATCCGTCAAAATTCTGCGGGCTCCGTCCATAGAGCAGTCCGATCTCACCCTGAGCCGCCTCCTTTCCGTCCTCGGCAACTATTTTCAGTTCCATGTCGAAGATCGGTTTTCCGATACTGTTTGCCTTTCCCTTATTGAGCCATTCATCAGCAGAAATGGCCGTGACAAAACCGAGTTCAGAACATCCCAGCATGTTGATCACTTCAGCGTTTTTGAAATTGTCGTACATTTTCTGAAAAATAGAGGTATGCATCGGCGCACCGCATGACACCGCAAGCCGGATTGATGAAAGATCATATTTCGCAACAGTGTCTGCGGGCAATGACAGCATCCAGTCAAACATGATCGGCACCATGAACACAAAAGTTGGTTTCATGGTATCAATCAGCTTCAGTGTTTCCTCCGGAACAAATGCCGGCGCAATTACCATGGTACCTCCCGCGAGAAGGGTGCTGATGATGTATCCCGTTGTTGCCGCTGCATACATCGGCGCCACAACGAGGAGCGTATCCTCCCGCCTGATGCCCAGTTCAATTATTGTCGATATTGATGTATTGTAGTTGCAGTACATTGTCCGCGCGGCGCCTTTCGGCTTTCCTGTGGTGCCGGATGTGTAAAACAACATGTTGAGGTCCTCCGGATCGACCTGTATTTTCGGGGGCTCCGTACTTCCTTTCGACAGAAATGATTCATAGAGCTCAGCGCCTTCCGCATCGGTACCGCCCGTAACAACCACGTATTTGACAGTGGTAAGCTTGTCCCGTAACCCCGAAATTGTCCCGAGAAGGTCAGGGTACACAAAAACTACAGCGGCCCTGCAGTCGTTGATCTGATATGATATCTCATCACCGGTAAGCCGGTAATTACCCAGAGTGATAGGGCACCCTATCATTTCCGTTGCAACCATGATCTCGATGTAATGAAATGTATTCGGCATATACGTAATGACCGGATCGTATTTCTTCACACCGGCATCAAGCATCGCATTGGCAAGCATTGCAGCCCTTTCCCACAATTCTTTGTAGGTGCGGTTAATATCGCCGTTTATAATTGCGATTCTGTCGGGGTTTTTCCTGACATGTCCCCTGATAGTACTGACGCCCGTGCTGGTAGCAGTTTTTTTCCCCGGCTGTTTACCTGTAAAATCCATACCAATACCTCCTGATAATATTGTAATGATAACTGTATTCCAATTATTACCCGGAGGACACATCGTGTTCAACCTGATCTATATATGTTAAAAATGTGTAACTTTAAAATCTATAGATTTTAAAGTTACGGCATACCGGTTTCATTAAAAACAATAGACGTACAGGGAATTATGATTTAGATTTGTTATAGTGAAAAATACGCAATGGAATAACGTCGGGCCGGGGGATCGATGGTCAGTTTTTTCGATATTTTTATCTTCTGGGTTTTCTTTCTTGGTTTCACAATCAGCCTTACACAGGCGTTTAAAAATATCAAAAGCTGGCTCAGCATTTTTTTCACGTTTGCGATATTTTCAATAGGTCTCTGGGGCCTCCAGATTGCGCTTTACGCAACACGGATCGTCGCGAATTATGAACTTATCAGCACCTTTCTGATACCTGTTTCCTTTTTCGCCGCAGCATCAAATCCGCTCCGTTACCAGTGGCTTATACAGACAGGATACAGGGTCAAGTGGTGGTATTATCTCGTCTATACCCCCAGCATCCTCACACTGCTGTACCTGACGCCGGTTATCCTTGACCCGGGATCGGTGCCGAAAGAGTACCTGGCGTTCTCCCCCCTGATATCGGGAAAGCTTTTCCACATGCCTGTATATTATATGATACTACAGTTACTGTACCCCCTGGCGAACATTTATCAGACAGCCCTTGCCGCTACAATACTGATTCGTCATACATCCGTGCTGAAAAACCATGGTAATGATCAGCAGGGAAGGATATCGAGGGAGGCATACAAGGTGGAGGTTTTTATTACTGCCACAATATTCAGCATAGTCATTGGTGATATTTTCTCCCTGGAAATCATTAAATTCTGTCTGATAGGATGCGCGCTGGCCCTTTTTACCACGTTTCAGAACAGCATCAAGTATCCGATTTACAACAAGCTGATGAGGTTCGAGATTGACAGGATCAGGGAGTCATCGTCAAAAATAAAGTCGCTGGATGTTGATTCGATCATCAATAAACTTACCAGCATTATGGAGCAGGAAAAGGCTTTTGCGGTGGAAAGCATAACCCTGAAGGACTTGGCTGACGAACTTGGGCTATCCGTGCACCAGCTTTCGGAGATAATAAACAAAAGGCTTGGTAAAAATTTCAACAGCTATATCAATGAATACCGGATAAATGAAGCAAAGGAAATGCTGATAAACGAACCTGAAAGGTCTGTCATTTCAATAGGTATCGCAGTCGGTTTCAACGCCGTATCATCCTTTACCAGTGTGTTTACGAAACTGACAGGCTGTTCCCCGCGGGAATACCGCAAACTTGCCGGAAAGAAAACGAAAAGATAAACGTACACCCGGCACTCCGGAACCGGTTTTTTTCTCTGAAAGAATTTTTTGATTGAACATATGTATCCTGCGGGATATGCATGACTCTCCATAAAAAACTCCATCAAGGTACTGATAAATACATGATCCGCGAAGCAACACATAATGATATTGAAACCATTGCCCGCATAATAGTCGCCGCATGGCAGACCGCATATGAAGGAATCATTGATCCCTCGTTTCCTCCCTCCATGAAAGAGGATAAGTTTATTGAAATCTTCACGGACATTTTTGAAAACAGGAAAGAAATAGTATTTGTGTATGAAGAGCACAATACTGTTCTGGGTTTTGTTTCAGGGGTAGAGCACTGCGGGAAGTATGATTGTGAAATTAAAGGGCTGTATGTTGATCCGGAATACCATGGGAAGGGCATAGGCACCTCACTGCTCAATGAAATGAAACAATACTTTCTTTCAGACAATAAACTCTCCCTGATTATCTGGACACTGCATGGTGTAAAGAACAATGCCTTTTATAAGAAACATGGCGGTGTTATCCGGGAATACCGTGACCTTGAAATCGGTGAAGAGGTGTATGAAGGGGCAGGGTTTGTGTTTAGCCTGTAAGGAGAAAAACAAAATTATTTGTAAATCCCTGTATTATTCGCGTCCTCTAATGTAATGCTTATTTTCCCTCCACATAATTTTTAATATTGACAAACAACACTCTTTCTGGTACTATTAATAGTACCATTAAAGGGGTGATTAAAATGACACAAATAACGGCAAACGACTTAAAGACAAAGGGTATTTCCATTCTAAACGATGAAACTTCTGACGGTGATGAGGTAATTATAACGGTGCGCGGAAAAAGCAGGTATGTTGTGATCCCCATTGAAAAATATAACTACTTTCGTGAATGTGAACTGGAAGCTGCACTGCATGAAACCAGAAATGAAATAAAAGAGGGTAAATATGTCAGGGAGTCAGTGGAACAGCATATAAAGAGAATAACCAGTGACTGAGATAATTTATACTGAAAGCTACATAAAAAGGGCACGGAAGTTTATTCGTAAACACCCCGAACTGGTTTCTCAATATGAAAAAACACTGAAACTGCTGGAGGTTAACCCCCATCATCCATCGCTCCGGCTACATAAACTGAAAGGAAGATTATCAGAATTGTATTCAGTTTCCATTAATATTTCATACCGCATCTCTATTGATTTCATTATTGAGAAGGACAGGATAATCCTTATTGACGTGGGAAGCCATGATGAAGTGTACTGAATGAAATATTGAAATCATACTAAACATATACAAAGGACATCACATGACTGATACAGATACACGCAGAGAGGAATATATCAGCCTCTTCAAAACGTATGAAATGGATGTGGACTGGAATTTCCTTCCAGGGGACTACATCGACATGCCGGAATATAAATGGCAGGGATTCCTTCATTCAATCAACATGATACTGTCACGGAAATTATCGACCCGTAATAAAAAACAATAATCAAAGGCCCACCGCCGGGTTTTCCCTTAATCTGCGGTTACAGTTCCAGCCTGCTTTCCGATTCGCTTTTGCCGGTAATGATGTTATACAGAAACTTTCCGAAAAACGCGAGAACAAGGAGCGCACACCCCGCATAGAATACCAGCAGAAAATTATGAAAGAAACTGCCGCTGATAGTCCCTACAATGTCTGATGCAGAACCGGACAGTAACGCAGAAAATTTCTCACGGAACTGTGCAGGCACTGCAAAACTGAAAGTCTCCAGTGCCCTTCCGGCCAGAGAAAAGATCCCTATACCCAGAAGGCCCGTAATAAGGAACACCACCCCCGGGCTCACCAGCTTGCCAAAACGGTAGCTGAGAAGAATCAGCAGAAGCAGTAGCAGTGCAGTCACGACAGCGGGAACCATGAGAAAATACCGGAGGGTTGTACTGAAATCGGCGGTTATATAATACAGAAACGGTTTCAACGGTTCCAGTTTATTCCGTATGGCGGGCTCTTTCAGCTTTACAAAAAACGGATCAACTCCCTCACGGTATAAATTGGCGGCAAGTTTTGAAAACAGCAGCACCCGTATTTCATCAGCGGAACGGCCTTCTATTTCCTGGAGGGTGATGGTGCTGTCAAGTCCCCGGAAAGGTGTTATGGAACGGGACCGGCTGTTCCTCACTGCCGCGGTGAGCTGCTGCATTGAAACACCGGGAATCGACGTATTCATTGACGCCATTATCCTCCCGGCGAGCGGCACCACCATATCCTCCTTCGTCAGGGAATAGAGAGAATATAAAAATACCGTAGCGGCGAAAAACACAAAAAAAATCAGGCCCGTTATCCATTTAAAAAATACCCGTACCGGGGACTTTCCTTTTCCTGCTGCCATAACACCCTCCTGACCGTAATTCCGTATCAACACTTTTTTACAATGCAGAAACACCGGCGTCAAGCTAATTCAGTTGACGAACGGCAATTATTGTATTGTAATCATATCTGATACTGTTTTCTGAATTGTAATAGATAATAAAATGTATCGACCGGTACATTTTTACTTGAATTATCATAATTGATAATCCACAATACTGAAGCGTGTATACGCAATACAAAGAAGGAGATTGTTCTGTTTCATGATTGACCGTAAAAAATTTCCAGGCAGGTATACGCCTCATTTCATGAGCGTTGTTATCTTTATTATTATATCCGGCCTGACGGTGTTCACTGTGTTTTCAGAATATGAAAGAAAACTTCAGGAACAGCGGATGGATGTGCTGAACAGATTAAGCCTTATCAGGGCACACATGGAAGGTGAACTGAGTTCCCGGCTGCTCCTGGCAAAAGGCCTTGTGTCGTATATAACCAATAATCCGGATATCAGCAGAGAGGAATTTCTCAGTTACTCAGGGGTCCTGGTTGGGAAGGACCCCCTTATAAAAAATATTACCATCCTGAAAAATACTACTATAATATTTGCCTATCCCATTGAAGGAAATGAAAAAGCGATAGGAATTGACCTGGCAAAAATTCCATCCCAGCGGGAAACACTGTTTCAGGCCATACATACGAAAAAAAATATTATTGCCGGCCCCGTTGACCTTGTTCAGGGGGGTAAAGGCATCATAAGCCGTATACCGATATTTATTCCCCCGGGGAGGACCATTGGCAAAGAACAGATATACTGGGGACAGGCAAGTATTGTCATATCACAGGACAGGCTTTTTGAGGCGGCGGGCATAACAAATCCGTCGCTGGGCCTCTCACTTGCCCTGAGGGGAGTTGACGGAAAAGGGGCCGGTGGAAAACTTTTCTGGGGAAAGAAGGAAATATTTTCCGACCATCCGGTTTCGGTTGAAATATCGCTCCCCGCGGGTTCATGGGAAATGGCTGCTGTCCCGGTTGAAGGATGGGGCGTGGACAGCGTGTATGTCCTTGTGCTGTTTCTCTTCGGCATTCTCCTCGCGGTATTTTTCAGTATTCTCGTATACTCCCTGCTTACAACCAGGGAGTCCCTGCGTGAAATGGCGTTCCATGACTACCTGACCGGCCTCCCGAACAGGGCGGTACTTGAAGACAGGATTTCCGTTGCCCTTGCCTGGGGGGAAAGGAACAAGTCCCTTGTGGGCATTTTCATCCTTGACCTTGACAACTTCAAAGATGTGAACGATACCTACGGCCATCATGTGGGCGACCTTCTGCTGCAGGGAGTTGCGCAGCGTCTTATGGAACAGCTGCGTACATGCGATACCATTGTCCGTCTGGGGGGTGATGAGTTTGCCATTGTTGTTTCGGGGATACAGCATAAAAATAACATCCACGTTATTGAAGAAAAGATACGGTCTCTTTTTAAGGAGCCCTTTTCCTGCGGCGGTGTTTCACTGCAGAGCAGGGTAAGTATAGGATATTCGGTGTTTCCCCTTGACGGCAGTGACCGGGAAACCCTTCTGATAAAAGCTGACACACGGATGTACAGCAACAAAAGCAGGGGTGTGCCCGCGGGTATCCACTAATTTTTTTTATTTACTATATATTTTGATTGACATGCTGCCGGTTGCGATATTCACAGTTGTCCGCACTTCACTGTTACATGGTAATGGGTACGATGGACAAAACATTTCACATCAATATGCTGCCTCAGCCCGATCTCACCACATGCGGGCCCACCTGCCTCCATGCGGTATACCAGTATTATGATGACCCTATTTCCCTTGAACAGGTTATCCGTGAAGTACATCACCTTGAGGAGGGGGGTACCCTTGCAGTGTTCCTCGGATGTCACGCCCTCCGGCGGGGATACCGCGCCAGGATATATACCTACAACCTGCAGATATTTGACCCCTCCTGGTTCAGGGGAAAACCTGTGGACCTTTCGGAAAAACTGAAACTTCAATCATCATTGAAAAACAATACAAAATTGTCCCTTGCAACAGAAGGATACCTTGAGTTTCTCAAGCTCGGGGGTGAGATCCTTTTTCATGACCTTACCACGGGCCTTATTAAGGAATATCTCTACAAATCTGTACCGATACTTACCGGTCTCAGCTCTACTTATCTGTACCGGTCTACAAGGGAATACGGCCCGGAATCCGATGAAGATGATGTCCGGGGGTATCCATCAGGGCATTTCGTGGTGCTGTGCGGGTACGAACGCCGTAAAAAGCGCATCCTCGTTGCCGACCCGTACCGTCCAAACCCGATATCAGACGGAGCGATGTATCATGTGGGCATCAGCAGGCTTCTGCATTCAATTCTTCTGGGAATAGTCACATACGACGCGAACCTTCTTGTTATTCAGCAATAATGCCGGGGAAATATCATGAGAAAACTCTTTATCGTCAACAATCCCAAAAGCTGGCCACTGAACATACCCGGCATTGAGGTTGTCGCCGCCCGCGATTACCTCATGGATGCGGCATACTCGAATGAAAAGGGTGTGAAGATATTTAATCTCTGCAGGTCCTACAGGTACCAGACCACAGGATATTATGTCTCACTCCTCGCCGCGGCCCGGGGACATACCGCATTTCCTGGAATAACAACCATCGAGGATATGCGCTCGCAGCAGTTGATCCGCGGCTTTTCCGATGATATCGACGACCTGATCCAGAAAAGCCTCGGCACCCTCCAGTCCGGGAAATTTACCCTCAGTATTTATTTCGGCAGGAACGTCGCGAAGAAATATGACCAGCTCAGCGCGAAGATATTCAGCCAGTTTCAGGCGCCGCTGATCCGGTCATTTTTCACCAGGCGGGGTGATAAATGGCGCCTGAGCAGCATCCAGCTGATATCGGCAAACGATATCCCGGATGAACACTTTCTTTCCGTAATGCTCTTCGCGGAGGAATATTTTTCACGGCCAATATACCGCGCGAGGATACGGAAGCAGCTCCCCTACGACATGGCGATACTGGTAAATGAGAAAGAGGAGGAGCCTCCTTCGGACACCGCGGCGATCCGGAAATTCATAAAAGCTGCGCACCATATAGGGTTCAACACGGAGATAATATCAAAAGATGAAGGCAACAGGCTGGCGGAATTTGACGCCCTGTTCATCCGTGAAACCACCGGTGTAAATCATTACACGTTCCGTATGGCCCAGAGGGCCCGTGCTGACGGCCTCGTAGTCATTGACGATCCCGACTCTATCCTCAAATGCACAAACAAGGTATACCTCGCGGAACTTCTGAACCACTTCAATATCCCGGCACCCCGGACTGTAATTCTCAACAAAGACAACATCAGCACCGCCCATGAGCAGCTGGGGTTTCCAGTAATTTTAAAGCAGCCTGACAGTTCCTTCTCCCAGGGGGTCATGAAGGTTGACACCCTCCCGGACCTCATGCAGCAGGGAACAATGCTCTTTGAAAAATCAGACCTCATCATTGCCCAGGAGTTTACTCCAACGGACTTTGACTGGAGGATTGGTGTTATTGACAATGTGCCGATTTTTGCATGCAGGTACTATATGGCACGATCACACTGGCAGGTAATGAACTGGGACAAAAAGGGGAAGGCACGTTACGGGAAATGGGAAACTGTTGACCCTGAATCCGCGCCACGGGAGGCAATTGACCTCGCACTTAAAATTTCCTCAGTAATAGGGAACGGCCTGTACGGTGTGGACATAAAGCACTTCA
>DAOSYC010000152.1:0-1320 GCA_035380905.1 Spirochaetota bacterium
TGATGCGTCAACAGTTCCAATCCTGCTGGCGCGTTGTATCCTTTCAGGAGTATTGAGCGGCGATGTATCACGGTATACAGTGTATGTGATATCAGGAGACTGAATGCCCCGCCATGTCAGGAGCACCCGTGTCCTGTTGACAATCATCGCGTGTATCAGGGTCACCTTATCAGGAAGGTTCTCTACTTCTCTCCGGCGGGATTCCTGTTCAATAACAACCGGAACAGTGGTGTAGTTCACGTTTGGATGGAGCTCAACAGCCTTATCCATGACCTTCGACCTGGATAATACCACATAGTAATATTGTCCCGGAGGCAGGTTGGAATCTATTGCGGACTGTTCCTCACCCGGTGCCACGAGCTTGATTGATGTCGCGTTCAGGGCTTTTTCGGCATCATAGGGAACCTCCAGGGCCCTGCCGACAATGAAGCTGTCGTTTGATTCAGGATTTTTATCCCAGGTTATTTTTACTGCTCCCCGTACATTTTCCAGGGGCCGTGCCTGAACATTCGTTACAATGTAAGGAGGAAGGGACCGTGTTTTCACCGGCTCCTCAACAACAGTCTTTCCGCCTTCTCCGCTGCCGTCATCAATATCAAGAAACTGGGACCTGATACTGCGGGAATTAAAAATCCCGATCACCGCCAGACATATTACAATGACAACAGCCCGTTTTGCATAATCTAATGTATTCATAGAATCTTCTGTGTACAGTAGTCTTGTATAATTACTGATCGGTACTAATACACCTCCACTTGAATGAATAATACATATTCAAATCTCACTTATTACATTTTTATATCATATTCTCTGACAGTATCAATAATAAAAATTTCAATTACTGCCCGGCAAAACATACACTACATTTAAAAAAAATATTTTTACAGATAAAATCTCTTTTAATTGACCCCTGATACAGCCGTTATACATACTATACACATTACGCAGGCAGGAGAGACAGTTTTTTCCTCAATTGTCTATAACAGGATAACACTGTACCATGAAACAGACAAAAGCAGAAAAAATTGAAACAAAGAAGAAGCAGATTACAGATGCACTGATGAGGTGTCTTGAACGGGATGTGTACTCCAGGATAACAGTTCAGGATGTGGCGGATGAAGCCGGTTTCTCCAAGGGGGGACTCCTTTATTATTATCCCACGAAAGAAGAGCTGTATCTTGACCTCATGAATAATTTTTTTTCGGGAATTGAACATGACCACCTTGCAGTCATCAAGGGGAACCTCATGTCCAACGAAAAGGCCGGGATCTCCGCGCTTTACGGTATTGAAAAATTCGTCATGGACCGTAAAACCATCAA
>DAOSYC010000152.1:1420-9257 GCA_035380905.1 Spirochaetota bacterium
AATCCGGAGGGGCCCCGTTTTTCTGTAATGCCGTAACAGCATCACATTTAAGCAGCGATGTACAGGGTCTTCTACCCTTTAATCTCTGTGAGTTTCATCTTCAGTTCATTCTCAAGCTGTGAAAGTTCCGTTTCCGCCTGCTGGCGTTTGAGTTTCCCTTCCTGCTGTATTTTCAATGTCTCCTCAATGGTGCTGATGAGGTCATTGTTCACTTTCTTCAGTGTTTCGATATCGACAATACCCCGTTCCGACTCCTTTGCCACTTCGATGGTGCTGTCTTTCAGCATCTCCGCATTCCGTGAAAGGAGATCATTGGTGGTATCTGTCACTTCCTTCTGAAGTTTCAGCGCTTTTTTCTGCCGGAAAATTCCGATTGCAATGATTATCTGGTTTTTCCACAGAGGTATTGTATTCAGGATTGAACTCTGAATTTTCTCCACAAGAACCTGGTTGTTGTTCTGGATAAGGCGTATCTGCGGAGATGTCTGAATGGAGACCATCCTGCTCAGCTTCAGGTCATGAAGTTTCTTTTCAAACCTGTTAAGCATCTGGTTCGTGTCCTGAAATTTCTGGGCATCCACGGGGTCCCCGCTCGCATCGGCCTTTGCCTTCAGTTCGGGAAGCACTGTCTCCTGGATTTCCTTTATCTTCATCTGCCCCGCGATTATGTAAAGGTCCAGCTCCTTCAGATACTCAAGGTTCTTTTCGTAGAGGTTGTCAAAAAGCGTCACATCCTTTAAAAGCTGCATCCTGGCTTTTGTGAGCTCATCAACGATATTTTCAATTTCGGTGCTGAGTTTCTGGTATCGGGCGGCAAACTTTTTTGCGGAGTCCACGAGGCTTCCGATTATCGGAATTTTTGAAACAAAACTCCCGTCAGAAAGACTGTCTACGTCAATTTCCTTTACTTTCAGCATCAGCTCGGTCAGCACCTCTCCCGCGTAGCCGGCATCCTTCGCCCTGATCTGATCAAGTATGCTGTCAGCAAACCCTGATATCTTACTCTGGGCACCCACACCAAACTGAATTATTTCCTGGGAATCATCCACATTAAACGAACCCTTAATCTCCTCAACCTTCTTCTTCTCGTCTTCATTGAGTTTATCAAAGGCGGTTACTTCCTGCGGCATCTGGGCTGCAATATCCATCGGTTCCTCCTTATGATTTGATGTATACTGTATATTTCACACGCACATATTCTTCATATAAAAACAAGAATACATGAGACCTGTACTCGAAAAAACGACGCGGAACAACACTGCCACATTCGCGCCGGGACGGGCTATCCTTCCAGCCGCATGGTGCGTTCAAGGACTTCAACCTCGACATCGAGATCAAGAAGATCATCCTGCAGGAGCTTTTCGAGCTGCTTCTCAAAGGAATCTTTGATTGTCTGCAGGATGCCTTCAACTTTTTTGAGGCTTTTTTCAATTTCAGGGGTGATATTGTTTGTCTCCGAAAGTTCCACATACCGTGTCACAATCTTCACTGTCGAATCGAGATAATAATTAATGAACTGCTTTGCCTTTTTAATATCTTTCGGATCTTTCTTGAAGTTTTCGATAATATCCATTGCTGACTTGCAGATGTCCCTGATCTCCTCCGCAACCTGATTATTCCGCACCTTCATAGTCATGGCGCGGATTTCTTTCACCTTCTTTGTGCTCTCATTGATGACACGTTTCGCTTCAGACGCGGAAATACCCGCATCCGCGGGAATATCAAAATCATCAGGCGATTTCTCAAAAGACGGAAGAACAATCCCCGCCACAATATACCCCGCAAGGGCCATCAGGACCGAAGTAAAGAGCCCCCACAAAAAAACCAGCTTCAGCACCAGTAAAATCGCCACTGCTATCGAAAATTTTACCACCTGCCGTGTTATACTTTTCCCCTTCTTTTCCGCCATTAGATACCCACCTCATCAAGTCCCGCTGTACACGGGGTACCCGGCACTTCATCCGTCATAGTGCCGGCCGTTTATTCATTACGAATATTTTTCCATTTCAATACACCGCTCAGGTAAAAAAATACAAATCCGGTTTAAATAATTCAAGCGAAAATTGTGAGGACCTCCAAAAACCCGTTCCATGAGGATTTTTTTTGTTTTTCCGGTGACTCTTTATACGATATTATTAGTACAGGTATCTTTTTTATGTACCGGTTACCGGTTGTACTGCATCCGGAACCACACTGAAGGCGCCGGAAAAATATACAATAATCACTATAACTATAATAACGCCTTTGCTATTTTTAAACCGTATATGGAGCGTACAATGAAACTGCTGGTACCATTTGCAGAGGGTTTTGAAGAAATTGAAGGTGTCACAATCGTTGACGTGCTCCGGAGGGCAGACATTTCCATTACAACGGTACACCTCGGGAAAAACCCTGTAACGGGCTCTCACGGCATTGCGGTCACTGCTGACTGCTTCATTGAAGATGTTGATGCAAACGATTTTGACGGCATTGTGCTTCCCGGGGGGATGCCCGGAAGTGAAAACCTGCGCAATAGCAGTGCAGTTCTTTCCATCATCCGCAGAATTCATGACGGGAGTGGATATATCGGCGCCCTCTGCGCGGCACCTCTTGTGCTGGGGCATGCGGGCATTCTCACAGGAAAACGCGCCACCTGCTACCCGGGTTTTGAAGATGAACTGAGGGGCGCGGAAATCACAGGAGACCCCGTTACTGTTGACGGAAATATCATCACAGGGAGGGGTCCCGGATGCGCCATCACCTTTGCGCTTGAAATTACAGGCATAATGAAGGGTAATGACGTAAAAATGAGCCTGAAAGAAACAATGCAGGTCTATTGGGACCTATGAGGTGACCGGTGCAGAATTCAAAGAAAAGCGTATTTAAGGAAGGGGCCTACATCTATGTGGAAGGGGACGAAGATGCCGAAAACATCTATATCCTCGAGTCGGGGGTAGTAGAGCTTCTGAGTTCCAATAAAAAAGTTAAACGGTACAAACCAATTATCCGTGACGGTGAGGTATTCGGCTTCATCTCTTCACTGTGCCGGAGGCCCCGCATGGAATCTGCTATCGCGAGACGGGAGTCCGTTATCGTTACCATGAAGCGGAACCATTTTATCTACCTTATTCAGAAAAACCCTGAAATCGCGGTGAAGCTGCTCCGCTATTTCGCCGAGGAACTGCGGCTTTATGACGAGATGATGTTTTCCCTTACGGAACATGAATCGGACCTGGTCCCCAACGAACTGGAACTTTTCAATATGGGGGAATACTATCAGAAACGGAAATCCTATCCCTATGCCCATTACATTTTATCACGGTATACACAGCTGTATCCCGGGGGGATGAAGGCTGATATCGCCCGGCAGCTGCTTGATAGTATTATGAAGGCGGGCTTTAAGGGCAACAGGAAACCTGTAAAGGACGGGATCTACAAAGTGTTTCATGACAAGGAGATGATTTTCTGCGAAAATGAACCCGGAGAAGAACTGTATATCATTAAAGAAGGGAAAGTTAAAATTGTTAAAATCAACAACAACAATGAAATTATGCTTTCGGTACTCCGGGACGGCGATATTTTCGGCGAGCTTGCCATCGTGTCAGAAAAACCGAGGAATGCCTCAGCTATCAGCTGGGGGAAAACAGTACTGCTCCCCATCCGCAAAGAGAACCTCATCTGGGTTCTTGGAAAATCACCCGCGATCATTAATAAAATATTTATGGCTATCAGTCAGCGGATATGGTTTACCTACATCATGCTTGAGGCAAAGCTGTACACAAAATCGATGACACGAATATATTCATTTATTGAAAACAAACTCATGGAAGCCGATATCTCCCTGAGAAGTAAAGCGCCGGCGAGCCTGAACTATTCCATTGACGAATTGTACCATGCCTGCAACATTCCGGAGTCAAAACGCAACGCCGTCGTGGACCTCCTTACGGATGATACGAATATTGAATTCAACTTCGGGCAGCTTGTGATAAAAAACCCGAGCATTCTGGCGTCAAAGGCAAACGCCTATAAATCCAGAGACCACATCAAGTCGGATATGGACAATGTGAAGGAACGCCGTACTGTACCTGACTACAACAACGATGATGATGATCTTACCGACAGCGAATATGAGCATTTTGAAGCGGGAGAGGATATCCCTGATTTCTCAGAAACACCGGATACAGATGACAGCCATGACTTTGAGCCACCTGATGACAATTCCGGCAGCATGGCACTGCCCTCAGACGAAATCCCTTTCGATATTGACTGATGCGTGGAGGTGCCGGAATAATTATCAGTTTCCAATGAATTTTAATTGACGATAGGGACATCACCGGCATATATGAATTACGTCGTTGATGCCGGTGCCAATGTCCGGAATCGGGCGGCTGGAAAACCTTCTTTGCAGCAATGGTGAACAGCTTTTCTCTGAATCATTACCAGGAATATTTAATAGCGCGGGTGCAGGTGATATATGAATTATAGAATGGTGAAGCAGTTTTCAAACAATGCGATTGATAACTTTTTCAATTTCTTTTATAAGATTGTGGACTTCGGAAAAGTCTGGATTGAGGTGTTCTGGGCTTTTTTTGAGATATGGGAGGCATTCTTCCTTATCTTCTATAATATTTTTATGTATTTCTATTATCTCATTCTACTGGCGATTGATAAATCCGCGACAGAATCGCAGTCGGTATTTTTTGTTGGAAAGCGTCTGCCGAAGCGCGTTGCATTTACTCCCCAGAAAGTTTATACCAGAGAAGCGGGAGCCCCTGTTCCCGGCGTACGATACGGGCGTCAGGCGGCGTCAAAAGTTGCTGAAGCAACAGTATCAGTCAGCACTGCGGCAAAGGAAGCCGTTGCTGAGACTGTTTCATCGGCGACGGACAAACTCCGGAAGCCCTCAGGCGGGAAAGGGTCATTCCGGATGCGGTTTCTCAACTTCTTTGATGAACTTTATAAAACACTTCTGGGGATTTTCAAGGCCCCATTCCTGAAGATAGTGGATTTCTTTGCCACAAAGCTCAAACCAGTCCGTGACCAGGAACAGGGAGCCAGCGGCAGTCTGATTGACGAATATATGAAAGAATACGAACAGAAAAAGCGGCGCTAATACAGTATCTGCACCACAACCTTCCTTTTCCGCGCCCTTGTATCACAGTCAATGAGCACAATCTGCTGCCATGTCCCCAGGACAAGGGCGCCCTTTACCACCGGCACCGTCAGTGACGGCCCTATGAGGGCAGCCTGAACGTGCGCGGCACCGTTATCGTCATGCCATGTTTCATGATGGTGATAGGAACCGGTGTAGGGAAGGATCCTTTCCAGGAACTGGTCAATATCGATCTTCAGTCCCGGTTCATATTCAACGGTGGTAACCGCAGCAGTTGATCCAGGCACGAATACAACCGCAATGCCGTTTTCAATGCCGTGCTTCACCACAGCCTGCTGCACCCCGGGAGTAAGGTCAACCACGTCACGGTTGCCCCTTGTCGATACCTCGATATAATCCGTTATCACCGCCATGAACAATTCCTTTTAATGCTTGAAGGCCCTCTGTCCGGTGTATACCATGGTCACCTTCGGATCAGCCTCGTTGCACGCCTGAATTGACTCGAAGTCCCGTATCGACCCCCCGGGCTGTATAATTGAGGTAATCCCCTGCTTTATCCCCACATCGACACCGTCCCTGAAGGGGAAGAACGCGTCCGATACCATTGCGGAACCGATGAGCCCCCCCTTCGCGTCACGTGTCGCGGCGTCAATATCATCCAGCTCCGTTTTTTTCCGCTCCCCCTGTGACACCTTCAGCTCCAGGTCCTTATAGGAAATGCCGTGTTTGTCAAAGCAGATAACATCGGCATATTTCGTGTAGGCCTTCGCCACGGCTATTTCCGCGACACCGACTCTGTCCTGCTCACCGGTGCCGATTCCCACGGTGACGCCGTCCTTCACATAGAGCACAGAATTGGAACTGACCCCCTGCTCCACGAACCATCCGAAGAGAAGGTCATCGTACTCCTTTTCAGTGGGGGCGCGTTCAATGGTATAGGTAGTTCCCTTATAGTCGGAAACTGCAACCTTGAGGTCCGTAACCGATTTGATAAGGGTCTCCGGCGACTGCTGCACCACAAGGCCCCCGTCAATGAGGGATTTAAAATCGACGAAACGGTGCCCCAGATATTTTTCGAGGGCGTCAATCTTTTCAATTCGGATAATCCGGAGGTTTTTCCTCGCCTTCAGGATATCAACCGCCGCGCCGTCATATTCCGGCGCCACCACCACCTCGAAATACTGGTCAGCGATCAGTTCCGCGGTTTCCCTGTCCACCGACTTGTTCAGCAGTACACATCCCCCGAAGGCGGCAATCCGGTCCGCCCTGAAAGCCCTGTTAAACGCCTCCGCGATTGAGGAGCCATAGGAAACACCGCATGGATTGTTATGCTTTACAATTACCGCTGAGGGCTTTTTCGCAAGAAATTTCAGTATATTCAGTCCGTTATCAATGTCGGTAAGATTAATTTTCCCGGGGTGTTTTCCCGGCTGAATCATCATATTTTCATCAATACCGCTCACCAGGGAATTGCCCGGCCCTATAAACCGGCACGCTCCCAGGACAAGGTTTCCATTTGCCAGCTCATACATCGCCGCTTCCTGTCCGGGGTTTTCACCGTAGCGGAGCCCCTTCTCTATGACAGTGCCGTCTTCATCAATTTTCCATGTCCTTTTTTTGTATATAAGGGTCTGGTCCCCGAACTGTATTGTCATCGAATCCGGGAAATGATCATCCATCACCGTTTTATAGGCTTTTTTAAGGTCTTCCATTATATAATCTCCAGTTTTTTATAATACACAGGCAAGTTTCCGCAGACTTCTCTTTTCCGTCACGGGGCGATATATATACCCGCCGGGAGAAGAGTCAGCCTTGTTATTCCGGAATCTGCAGCATCAATACCTTCATGTCCAGAAGAATTCACAATGCCGGCAAAAAAAATACACCTTTTCCAGGATTTTGTGATTCGCCTCACTTCGTACCGACCGGCTTCCCGCTGTCCCAGGTACGCCGGTATGACTTCCCGTCAGGGGTGGTAAGGATGCCGGTCCCGTGGGCCTTCCCGTTCCGGAATTCCCCCTTATAGGTGACACCATTGGCGTCTTTAAATTCCCCCAGACCCTCCGCCCTGTCATTACTGAAATCACCGGTGTAGGTTGAACCGTCAGGCCATATACTTTTCCCTTTCCCGTGCCGCTTTCCCTCTTTCCAGTCCCCTTCATACCGCTCTCCGGTATTTTTCACATATATACCCTTTCCGCTGGCGAGATCAGACTCCCACTGGCCCACATAGGTTGATCCGTCGGGCCAGAATGCCGTACCGACGCCATGGCGTTTTCTGTTTTTCCACTCCCCTTCGTACCGCTCACCATCCTGCTCCACAAAAATACCGCGGCCCTCTGCGCAATTTCCGCTGATGCACCCCCGGGGTCCGGTATATCCGGGAGTACTGCTGTTTCCCTGTTCAGGGGCACGATCCTTACACCCGGCCCCCGAAAGCGCCAGGGCAATTATTATAATACAACAGAATCTACCGGCACTGCCTGCCGCTGCATAGTGTGTTTTCATCAATACCCCTTCCGAATAAAAGTAATCCATACATCTTCGACCCTGAAACCGGAGATTACCCCGTGCCTGTCATGGTATAAATATCGTTGACAATACCCGGCATCCATGTCTTTCATTACTGCAGTGACGCAATTACACATAGTATATGTAACCATTACCATATGAGAGATTATCTTTTTAACACCGAAAAAATCAAGTACGTTAAGGGGGAAAAACCGGATGTCCCCTGTATTCTCT
>DAOSYC010000153.1:0-9230 GCA_035380905.1 Spirochaetota bacterium
CTGATTCAAGTCCGGTCTTTTTTATTATCTTCTATCACTACGCATTTCTTTCATTTGTAATCCTCCATAGAAATATTTGACACATTCCGTACTTTATGCCAGGTGTTGTACCATATGAGATTTCAAAAAAGCAGAAAGGTGACGTGGTGATAAGAAAATGCAGATCAGCCGACCTGTACGAAATGCTTGATATTATTAACGATTCCGCAACTGCGTATAAAGGCGTTATTCCTGAGGGCTGCTGGCACGATCCTTACATGTCGCATGAACACCTTACCGGAGAAATCAATGCCGGTGTTGTTTTTTACGGTTATGAAACAGATGATGTTCTTCAGGGCATTATGGGTATTCAGGATGTCAGGGACTTTACCCTGATCCGTCATGCCTATGTGCGGACACAGGGAAGAAACACCGGAATCGGGAGCATGCTGCTGACACACCTGATTCCAATAGCCTCGAATCCGGTACTTATAGGAACATGGGCCGACGCGGTGTGGGCTGTGAGTTTTTACCGGAAACACGGATTTGTTATAGTATCAGGAGATGAAAAGGATTTTCTTTTACGAAAATACTGGACTATTCCGGACCTTCAAATTGAAACGTCAATTGTGCTTGCACACGAAAAATATTTTATAGAAAAAAAACAATGATAGAATAAATATATACTATAGTTCCAGAGGTTTTCATGTTTACAACCGGCAATTTTATTCTTTTCATGGGTTCTTCTATTCTGCTTATTCTTGCTCCGGGACCGGATATTATTTTTACAATAACACAGGGAATCACAAACGGGAAACGGGCGGGGGTGTGGACCGCGGCAGGGCTTGGGATGGGTAATATTGTCCATACACTTGCCGCAGCCTTCGGCATAACGGTCCTGCTGAAAACGTCACAGATTGCATTTCTAATTTTTAAAATTCTCGGCGCCTGTTATCTGTTTTACCTTGCCTTAAAAGCCATTACGCACAGGCATGATATATTCAGAATGGAGGAATCCGGAAACAACAATTCAGGTGCCCTGCATCTTTTCGCGAAGGGTTTCATTATGAATGTCCTTAATCCGAAGGTTGCGCTGTTTTTTCTCGCGTTCCTCCCGCAATTCGTCAACAATACCGCCGGCAGTGTTCCGCTTCAGATCATTGTGTACGGCATGATATTCATTCTGATGGTAATCATTATCTTCGGGGTGTTCGGATATTTTTCCGGGTCTGTGGGGCAGAAACTTCTTAAGAATGAAAAATTTTCCAGCCGCATGAGCGTGGTGTCCGCGCTGGTTTTCATAGGTCTCGGATTGAAGCTCGCCTTTGCTCAAAGCAGGTAATAGTATCGCCCCCCTTAAAAAAAAAACGGGCTCCCTTTCCGGAAGCCCGTTCATGTTGAATCCTGTTATTCTATTACATCCCGATAAAAATTCCGTTGGGATCAACTTCCCGACGTAATATTTCAAGTATTTCCGGTCCGGGGACCTCTGTGACAGGAATTTCCCCTTCCGGACGCAGCAGCTCAAAACCCGACGCCAGCTGTGCCAGATCGGCGCTTACTCCCGGATGAAGTGATTTTATTCTCACCCGTTTTGACTCCGGCTCGAAGTCATACACCCCGGCAGAGGTTATGATCGCCACGGGACCGCCGCCCAGTATACCAGCTTCCTCCCTGGCATTACCTCCGGTAAGATATCCCGGCGAAGTGATAAAATCAACATTCGGTACAAATTTGCTCGGGTCCTGGAGGCCCACATAAATAAGCTTGTCCACAAGTGACGCAACATCATTGTTGCCACCGGAACCGGTCAACCGCACCTTCGGGTTGGTATACGTCCCCCCGATCATGTGGGTATTCGCGTTTCCGTACATATCGAGCTGGGCAAATCCCAGGAACCCCTTGTCGACCATGCCCTGCGCCGCCTGGCCGAAAGAATGCGCCATTTCCATAATCATGGGTGACTTCCTCCATGTCATGGGGCCACCTACTGACCATGGCATTTCACATGGCTCCGGGTCCTGTCCGCCGGATTCATACACAAAAGTAATATGTGGAGCGTGTGTTTTCTTGGCAAGACTTGCGGCAACCATGGGAAGACCGGTGCCGATATATATAACTTCGTGGTCCTCTATCTGTTTCGAGAGGACATATGCAATCATTTCTAATGGATTCATTGGTTTTGGATCAGACATTTTTTTCTCCTTATTAAATATTTCTCCATATGGTATCTTCTTTAAAAACGCTGATTAATCAATATCAGCGGTATCCATACCTTTTTCCCAGATTTTATAGCGATAGTTTACACCATCAATTTCATTATCGCCTTCAGCTGCCCGCGCGCGGCGCCGGCTCTTTTCAATCCATTTGGTTCCGCCTACTTTTGCAAGAAGGCCGTGTACATCTTTTGAACCAAAAATCCACTCATCAAAAAACGCCTTACATCCTTCTTCAGTAACCTGTGCCTCAATAAAAAACCGTTCCCAGAAATAACGCATCCAGTAATAGCATCCCGGCATATACCCCGGAGCAGCGCCAAAGGGAAGTTCTACAACCGCATCAATATTATTAAATGGTATCTGTGCTCCTTTTGCGTGATACCGGATGTCCCTGTTGGATACAATCTCCTCAGCAGTAATAATTACTTTCCTCGCTGCGGCAGCCACAGCTACATCATTGACCGCGGGACCATAGAACCGGCAGTTTCCATACATGTCAGCCGCATTGACATGAATAATGGCAATATCAGGATATAATGCCGGCACAAACACGACGGGGTCATTTTTCTTTGACATGGGGTTCTGCATGGTTTTCAAATACGGATTGTGACGAAGGATGTCTGAACCCAGTCCCTGTTTTGAAAAACATCCCGGCATGCCAAGCTGTGCCGCTTTGAAACCCTGCGCCATAAGACCATGGCTCCAGTCAGAAATAATTTTCACTTTTCCCTCTTTCAGGTTACGTGAAAACATTTTGTCATAACCGCGCATCTCTGCACCGGTGTAGGACATATGGCAGTACTTTGTTGTTCCATAGATAACGCCATATGTCTGGTTGGTATTAGGTGACCCTATCGCCTGCAGGTCTTTTTTCCCCTGGCGGATTACCTCCCACCATCCCTGGAGGGCGCTCTTGACATAACTGAAACCGCTGTCCGCCCAGATGTCCCCATCCTGTACGTACTCAGAAACGGCTTCGCTCAGGGACATTCGTTTGTCCCGCTGTGAATGGTCTTTTTTCAGGTGAGCCTCCCGAGCTGACCTGTAGTCGACCAGTCTGTCCAGAATTGAAGTGTCTTCAATTTCCAGATTTCTTAACGCTTCTTCGTTGTAATCAAACATGCTCACAGTCTTCTCCTCCTCATGAAATGAGTAAAAAATAATTAATTCTTATTTTTGTAACTGCCCGTTAATACATTTAATAACACATATACCATTTACGGTTTGAAGTTTTACCTGCCAGATTTCGGTAAAACACTTTATTTTATTGTTATGATGCAGTATTGTTACAGCAGAGCTAAGCAGTTACGTTTTTTTTAATGTATCACACTATTTGTGATGCACAAATAAAATGTTTACATGATTGCATTTTATGATATAAAATTTATTTTGATCAATACATTGATTTTGGAGATACATCTCCCTTTCGGAATTATAATTCAACATATTCATTCCTTTGACACTCATGTTAAACCTGTATTCAGACAAAACAAAAAACCGGCCCTGTGTTTCCCGGGCCGGTTTTTCGATACAACATTCAGGAGATATAAAATTATATCACTACAATAGTTATTGCGGGATTTACTCTCCCTCGTACATGCTATTAATCACAGTTTCATATTTCGCATTAATCACTTTCCGTTTCAATTTTGACGTGGGCGTTAATTCACCGCCCTCCTGGGTAAGCTCTTCCGGAAGAAGGGTAAATTTTTTGATTTTTTCCACCTGGCCCAGTTCCTTTGTGGCCTCCTGTATCCGGGTGTTATAAAAATCAATTATTGCCGGGTGCTGTACCAGTTCTTCACGAGAAGAATATGTTATGCCCTGCTCATCGGCATACTGAGTAAGAACCTCAAACGAGGGAACAATCATTGCGGAAATATATTTTTTCTGGTCCCCGATTGCCACTGCCTGATCAATGAAAATATCCTCTTTCAAACATGTTTCTATCAACAGGGGCGAAATGTTTTTCCCTCCTGCGGTGATAATAAGCTCCTTGATCCGGTCAGTTATTTTGACATACCCTTCTTCGGTAATCATTCCAATGTCGCCGGATTTTATCCATCCATCTTCCGTGAGCATTGCCTTCGGTTCTTCAGGTTTCTTCCAGTAGCCTGCCATCTGCGCGGGGCTTGTCATCTGCAGTTCACCTTCATCCGAAACACGCACCCGCATAAGGGGTACCGGTTTCCCGCTTGTACCGAAACCAATATCCTTCGGAGTACATACCGCAACTACAAATATTTCAGTCATCCCATACCCGAGGCCCATTTTTAACCCGGCGTTATAGAAAAACTTATTAATTTCAGGACTGAACGGGGCGCCGCCAACATGATAAAATTTACACCTTCCCCCTACGACATTCTGAATTTTGCTCAGCACCAGTTTCTCCGCAACAGCATGTTTCAGCTTCAGCCCGAAAGGAATTGGCTTCCCGTTGTAAAAAAGCGGATAATACATGCTCCCGATATTCAGCGCCCAGTTGAATAATTTCTGCTTCGCGGGGGGAGCTGTCTTTAGCCCTTCGGTAATTGTACCATAAATTTTCTCCCAGACCCTGGGAACGCTTGTCATGTAATGCGGACGAACTTCTTTCAGAAAATCGAGGATCTGTTTGGTGTCATGGCAGTAATGATTCTCGGCACCGCGGTCAAACATAAAATACGTCCAGGCCCTTTCGAAAACATGGCTTAAGGGTAAAAAGCAAAAGCTGACATCCTTTTCACCAATGGGCATTGGATACCCCGTAGCAAAGAGCATGGTAAGAAAATTTCTCTGTGTCAGCATAACCCCTTTCGGAGACCCTGTGGTTCCGGAGGTGTAGATAAGGGTGCAGAGATCATCCAGCTCAAGCTCTCTGAACCGCTTTTCAAGGGCCGCCTCCTGACCGGATTTTCTGCCAATTTCAAGAAAATCATCGAAGTATATACTTTCCGGACCTTCAAGTTTTACAGTCCTGTCAAACACTATGAGTTTTTTCAGATATTTCGAGTTTTTCAATACTTCTTTTGATGCGTCATACTGGACCTGATCATTGACGAACATTATCCTTATTTCCGCGTCATTCACAATGTACTCTGTTTCTTTGGCGGAATTTGTCGCATACACCGGTACTGACACCGCCCGTATGCCCAGTATTCCAAGATCCGCGATGCTCCAGTATACCCTGTTCTGCGAGAACACACCCACCATCTCCCGGTCACGCACGTCCCATTCCAGAAGCGCTTTCGATGTCGCATCGATCATTTCACCCATCTCACGCCATGAGAACCCGCGCCACGAGCCTTCCGCCTTATCACGGCATGCTATTTTTTCACCATATTTACGGACACGGTCACGAACCATCACCGCGAGGTGAGGATTCTTTTTGAGATATGCTTCATATTCCTTTTGATAATCTTCAGCCATATCAACCTCCACAGTTTCATCAGCATGGAAGTGATATCACGACGTGTTCGGACAAACATCCCATGCTGTTATTCTTACTGTAAATAGTATCCCCTGTGTATTTGAATTCTTTCATTCTTATAAATCTGGTGTTTTTTCAAACTTCTAACTTATAAATCTGATATTTATAATAATTCAGATATACTATTCTCTATAACCATGGAATGCTGAGTTGTGCAGTTTTTAATCATAGCGGAGACCGGATCATGGCTGTTGCGGTATACTATTTTTTTATTTTCTCAAGCGCCTTAATTTCTCTTCTGCTTTCTCTCGGGCAGGCCGTTCAGAAGAAAAAAACATCAGTTGATTATATTTTTTCAATTTCCTTTGCCGGTCTGTCCCTGTGGTTTCTGCAGTTAAGCCTCCACAGCACAGGTCTTTTTATTTCCAATCCTCTTTCGTGGTATCTTAAAATTGCAATAGTTCCCATAGCCTTCTCGGTTCCACCCCTTATGTCACTCAGATACCGTTGGATCATCTCGCAGCGGCTCCCGTTTAAGAAAATTTATCTGATTCCCTTTATTCCCGCACTGCTTTCAATACTTTCCCTCGCCATGCTTCTGGCAACAGGAAAACTATCTTTTTCTCCCGCAATTAATATCTCCGTACCTTTTTTCAGTGAAAGAATGAATGATCTCCCATTCTATTACCAGGCCGCGCATCTGTGCATTATACTGCCGAGCATATATCTTGTCATGCTTATGGTTCCCGTGTTGACTGGGCTGCACCCGTATCTTGCCCGGAACAGTTCCTCAAAAAACTCCAATGTATCACGTGCGGGATTTATTTTTGCGTCACTTATCACAACATCGAACATCATTGCAATAACCGGATTCTTTTTTTCCATGGAAATCCTGCAGGCCTCACTTATTATCGCACACATAAGCATGTGCTCAGTATATCTCACAACACAGCGCAACCCTGACTACAACAGGCTCCTGAAAAGCCTTGTGAGGAAACACCATTATGAAAAATCCGTAATCAAGGGCCTCGATATAGGCACCATACAAGAACGCCTGTATGAACTGATGGAAGATGAGAAAATCTTTGCCGATGAGGACCTGTCACTCAATGACCTCGCCCGTGAGCTTTCCATCAGCCCCCACCAGCTTTCAGAAATACTCAACGGAACCATCCACAAAAACTTCAATACGTTCATCAATGAATACCGGGTACAGGAGGCAATGAAACTCCTGGTTGAAGAACCGGACCGTTCAATCCTTTCCATCGGTATTGCCGCCGGTTTTAATTCCAACTCCAACTTCAATACGGTATTCACCCGTAATACGGGAATGTCCCCGGGAAAATTCCGCAAGATGAAAACCTGAGAAGGATTACGGTTTACAGCTTTTTTCTTTTGTGTATCATTGACCCATTCTGCAAACCGCAGATTATTCAGGAATATTAGTACAGATACCAACACAAGTCAATGGATACCAGCACATGCAGAAATTTGTCGAACTACTGAATACTATTGTCTGGAACTCTCCTGCAGCTCTCCCTGTTATGATCGCGCTCCTTGTGGGGACAGGGATGTTTATGACCATACGCCTGGGGTTCATTCAGATCCGCTACATCGGCCACGCAATTAATGCGGTACGCGGAAAATATGACACCGAAAGCGATTCAGGAGAAATATCCCATTTCCAGGCGCTTGCCACCGCGCTGTCCGGGACCATCGGTATAGGAAATATTGCAGGCGTCGCGACGGCAATTCACTACGGCGGACCGGGAGCGCTGTTCTGGATGTGGGTAACCGGTGTTTTCGGCACTTCACTGAAGTTTGCGGAATGCATGCTGGCGGTTCGCTACAGGAAACAAAATGAAGACGGGTCATATTCCGGCGGCCCTATGTATTATATCAGAGAAGGTCTGGGATGGAAGCCTCTGGCTGTTCTATTCGCAGCCGCAGCATCTATAAGCGCCATGGGACAGGGTAACTCCATTCAGGCATTTACTGTAGCCCATCAGCTTCAAACAGATTTCGGAATCGAACCCTGGATTACAGGGCTTGTCCTCGCGGTAATTGTCGGGTCGGTCATTATCGGAGGAATAAAGCGCATCGCCTCCGTAACCCAGATACTCACCCCCCTTATGACGGTAATATATCTTGCTGCAGGCATAATCATTCTTGTTGTCAACCTGGACCGCCTCCCTGCAGCATTTTCAACAATTTTCTCCACGGCCTTTTCTCCACCCGGTGTGACGGGGGGCTTTGCCGGTTCATTCTTTATGCACACACTTATATGGGGAGTAAAGCGCGGCCTGTTTTCCAATGAAGCGGGCCAGGGTTCCGCGGCCATCGCATATTCCGCGGCAAAAACCACGGAGCCCGTCAGGGAGGGGACTGTCGCGATGCTGGGCCCCTATATCGACACCCTTATTGTATGTTCAATAACAGGGCTCTGTATTACCGTAACAGGGGCATGGTCTGCCACGGTACATGGAGAGGCGCTGAACGGCTCCCCCCTTACCGCCTACGCCTTTGAAACGGGTCTTCCCTTTCTTCATGGATACGGGAGATATATTATTACCGCGGCAGTACTGCTCTTCGCGACCTCCACAATTATCAGCTGGTCATACTACGGCGACCGCTCATTTCAGTTCCTTCTTGGTGACAGGGCGGTAATGCCTTACCGCTACGTGTATATTGCGATACTCTTTACCGGAACTGTGGCAAAACTTGAAACGGTCTGGGGATTCGGGGATTTCGCCATTGCCCTGATGACTGTGCCGAATCTCATTGCAATACTGGCGCTTTCCACAACTGTGCGTACTGAAATGAAAGAATATTTTCACCGTCATTCCGGGAAACATCCGAAATAGTATAATACAAAAATCCGCGGCCTGATGACCGCGGATTTCCTTTTATTGTTATATACACTACAGTATTAGTCTTTATACATCGCGTCAATCTTATCCGCGTAGTTCTTCATTATTACTTTTCTCTTAACCTTAAGTGTCGGCGTCAACTCCCCTGACTCCTGGGAAAGCTCCTTAGAGAGCAGGGTAAAATCCTTTATCTGCTCCACCTTACCGAACTCAGTATTTACTTCCGCAATTATTTCCTCATATTTTTTGCGGACTTCCGGTTTTTTCACCAGTTCCTCATTGGTAATTCCGGCGTCGGCAATACCATTCTCAACTGCCCAGGGGCGAAGTAATTCAAAACTCGGCACTACAAGGGCCACCACATATTTGCGCCCGTCACCCACCACCGCAATCTGTTCAACAAAAGGCTGAATTAGAAACCTCGACTCAATAACCTGCGGGGCGATATTCTTTCCTCCCGCAGTGACAATGATGTCCTTTTTCCTGTCAGTAATTTTCAGGTATCCCTCATTGTCGAGAATGCCGATATCTCCGGTTTTTATCCAGCCATCTTCAGTAAACATCTCCTTTGTTGCTTCAGGTTTGTTCAGGTAGCCTTTCATGAGCTGCGGCCCCTTTGCGAGTATTTCTCCGTCCTCAGCAATTTTTAACTGTGTCCCGGGAAACGGGCATATCCATCCGTCAGACTTTATTGGTCGAATTTTCGGTGATCCATCCAGACTGAGAACAGGAGATGTTTCCGTAAGTCCGTAT
>DAOSYC010000154.1:0-9166 GCA_035380905.1 Spirochaetota bacterium
GGCTGCATCGCTTTTAGCGTCGCCAAAGACGGCTTCCTGAGACCGCCATCAGCTCATCACCATCCTCAATGCCGAGAATTTCATTCACTTCCTTTTTCCGTTTCAATATCTCCCCAAGCCATACCGACCCTATTCCCATGGAATGCGCTGAAAGGAGCATATTCTGAATGCAGGCCCCTATTGCCATAAGGTCCTTGTCGCGGTCATATCCTGCCACATGGTTATACATCACGGCAATACAGATATTGCACTCCGTAATAATTCTGCCATAATGGGAGAGCCGGGAAAGCTTCTCCCTGAAAACCGCGTCCCGAACAACAGCAAAACGCCATGGCTGGTTATTAAGCCCCGAAGGTGCCCATCTCCCGGCATCCAGTATCTGTTCAATGATGCTGTCCGGAATATTTTCTCCGGTGTATTTCCGGATAGAACGCCTTTCACGGATTGACTGCAAAACAATATTAGTATTCATACCCACCCCTCTTTGCATAAATAAAAAAAGCATGCCCCGCAGCTTGTGTGAGTGCCTGCGCGGCATGCCTGCTGAAGTTATATGAGATGTTATTTACTGCTGCGCCGGGCGCTTTCTTCGCCTATTTTAACCTGGACCCTGTCCTGATATTCCACAATTTCATTCCGCAATATATTGAGATCAGTTATCCTGTCATCAAGACGGTTCAGATGATTACCCAGTATCTCAAGGAGCCGATTCAGGACACGTTCGTTTTTTTTATGTATTAACCAGATATCCTCCAGCTCTTTCATCTCTGTAAGAGAAAGCCCCAGTATTTTCAGCCGTTTGATAAACTTCAGCCTCCGCACATCGTCATCGGTATATATCCGCTTTCCACCTTCAACCCGTTTCACGGAATTGAGGAGCCCCAGCTCTTCATAATACCGGATGGTGCGAAGACTCATCTCCACCATTTTTGACACTTCACCGATGGAATATTTTGTGTTCTGTTCAGTCCTTCTATTCATACTCTCCCGGTTCCCGCATTATCTTTCCCTCTCATGACGCGTATTTTGCAGCGAAGAGCTCCCGCAGCTTGTATTTCTGCACCTTGCCGCTTGCAGTCATGGGATATTCCTTTACGAATTCAAAATAACGGGGAATTTTATGTCGAGCGATTTTTCCATTGCAATATTCCCTGAATTCCTCGGCAGTGGCGCTTTCCCCATCTCTGAGCTGTATCGCCGCCAGGACCTGCTCTCCGTATTTTTCATCCGGAACACCCACAACATGGACATCGCTGACCTTCTCATGGGCATGCAGAAACTCTTCTATTTCACGGGGATATACGTTTTCTCCGCCGCGGATTATCATATCCTTAATTCTGCCTGTTACCTTGAAATAACCATTCTCATCAACAATCCCGAGGTCTCCGGTATGCAGCCATCCCTCTTCATCAATTGCCGCTTCTGTGGCATCCTGCATTTTGTAATACCCTTTCATGACACAGTCGCTCCGTGTAACAATTTCACCCTGGGTATTAACCGGGAGGTCTTCACCTGAATCAGGCTCAACAATTTTTCCTTCAATATCCGGCAGCAGCCTGCCCACAGTGGAAACCCGCAGTTCCACAGGGTCGTCCCGTCTGGTCATTGTCATTACCGGTGAACATTCCGTCTGACCGAACGCGATAACCACTTCCGGACAATGCATTCTGGTCCGTACCTGGTTCATCGTTTCAACGGGACACGGGGCACCCGCCATAATACCGGTACGCAGCGATTTCATGTTGTATTTTTCGAAATCCGGATGCGCAAGCATTGCGATAAACATTGTGGGAACACCGTTTATCGCGGTACACTGTTCTTTTTCAATGGACTGCAGCGCTTTCAGGGGATCAAAAGATTCCAGCACAACCATCGTCGATCCGTGATAGACGCTGTTCAGGGTACTCATGACGCACCCGAAACAGTGAAACAACGGCACCTGTATCAGGAGCCTGTCCTTTTCTGTCATACCCATGACATCACCTACCATACGTGCATTATTGACGATATTGTAGTGCGTGAGCATGACCCCTTTCGGGAATCCTGTGGTCCCTGAAGTATACTGCATGTTTATTGTGTCATGCACATCAAGAGATTCCTCCCTTGCCTTCAAATCCGCATCCGAAACAGCTTCTCCGCGAGAAAGAACTTCATTAAATAAAAACATTCCAGGCGCGGCATCTCCCTCACCTGCCAGTACAACATTTTTGAGATACGGCAGCTTCTCTGAATTAATCGCCCCTTTTGCCTGGTTTCCCAGTTCAGGCACCACCTGACGTACGATGTCATAATAACTGGTATCCCGGTAATCCCGGATATGGACCAGCGTTGTTGAATCGGATTGCTGAAGGATATACTCCAGTTCGTGGGACTTATAATTTGTATTCACTGTCACCAGCACCGCCCCTATCATACTGAGGCCAAACTGCATATACACCCATTCCGGCACATTTGTCGCCCAGGCTGACACATGGTCCCCCCGTTTAACTCCAAGGGCCATGAAGCCCTTTGCGACTTTTTCACAGTTCCCCAGAAACTCACTGTAATTCTGCCTGATCCCGAACTCCGGATAGATGAGCGCATCATGGTCCGGATACTTCCCTGCAGTTTCCCGCAATAGATTTCCTATGGTAATCTCTCTAAATTGCGACATACCGCAACCTCCATATAATTTTTCTGAAGGCAGGCTGCACCACGTAAACTTAACCCAACATATATTTATATATGAACCCACCTTACGTAAGATGGAAAGAATATATCACATCCGGAAGGTGTCAAGTTTTTCACAGAAAATTAGACCCGATTTTTTTGATTTTTTATTGATTTAATGCAGAAACAGTCCCTGAATGACATAGTATATACTGAATTTACGCTACGTTCCGCGCTGGTACTGCAAATTATTGATGGTCCGGGAACAATTGTATTCCTGAAAAAAATAAAGGTAAAACGGACACTTCTCATATACATACTACAAAACATAATGCTTTCAGAAAAAACATTATTCCGGAGCAGCCATGTTCATTCCGCTGCGGTTTTGCTGCGAATAATAAAAGCTGTTGATTCGCTTAACTTGAAATATAATATCATTGATATCGTTAATAACGCTGTAAACTTGAAAGGGAGACTCATATGAAAAACATCCAGAAACTGCTGCAGAATGAATCTTTCAGCGGGGATTCAATACCCGGAATTGCCATCAGCACCTACTTCAGGCTCTGGAAAAAAGAATCATTTTTTGCCAAAGAACTGAACGGCCAGCCGACACTGGAATTTCTGCCGACCACCTCTGCTGAATTTCTCGAACAGCAGCTTTACATCGCCGCGGGGCTTCTTGAACTGGGGCTTGAGAAAGGGGACCATGTGGGAATCTACTCCTATAATTCATTGCGCTATGCCGTGGAAATATTCTCCACCCTTTCCATCGGTGGGGTTTTTGTTCCCGTATATCCGACCCTCACCATGGAAGAAGCCCTGCTGCTGTTTTCACACTCCGACACCAGCTACGTCTTTGTGGGCGATATAGCACAGTACCAGAAGGCTGTCGCGATCCTTGACAAGGTAAAGTCCCCTCTTAAAAAGGTAATAGTAAATTTCCCTACTGATAAAAAACATAAAAATGTAATGTCATACGAGGAACTCCTTGAAACAGGCCGCCATTCAGGGCGGCTCGATAAAGTAATTGAAATCATCAAATCCCTTTCAAAAGAGGACCTCGCCGCACTTGTATATACACCTGGGACAACGGGCATTCCGAAGGGCGCAATGCTGACCCATGGAAATTTTCTCGCGCAGCTTCCCGTCACCGAACATTTTGACATTACGGATGAAGATGTCAGGCTTTCCCATCTTCCCTTCAGCCATGTGTTCGGCCTTTCTGCTGACCTTTTCGCGTCAGCCCTTTTCGGAACCACCATCGCGATATCGCACACATTCGATACCGAGGAAATTGTTCGTGATATCGCGATGATAAAACCCACAGTCATGTGTTCAGTCCCGCGGATGTATGAAAAACTATACGTGCACACAATCCATAAAATTAACCGCTCAATGGCTCCGAAACGTGCCCTCTACAATCTGGCAATTGCTGTAGGCCGCGCCCTTTATATCCGTAAAGTAAAAGGCAGAATGGTTTCCCCGTTTCTCCAAATGATGAAGGCCCTTTTCAGCATAATATATTTCCTTATACGCCGCTCAATAAACATGAACAAAACACGCATCCTCTTTTCAGGAGGCGGCCCCCTCACACTGGAAGTAGCATATTTTTACGGCGGAATCGGCGTTCCCATTCTTGAAGGATATGGTCTTACCGAAACATCTCCCATTGTGAACGTAAACAGGCCAGGCAGTGAAATACCCGGAACCGTGGGGCAGCCCATCAGGGGCGTTGAAGAAAAAATATCCGATGAAGGTGAAATTCTCATCAAGGGCCCCATGGTTTTCCGCGGATACTACAAGGACGACAGCGCGGAAACAGAGGAGGTATTTACCGCAGACGGTTTTTTCCGCACGGGAGATGTGGGGATAATGGATGAAGAAAAATATCTTACCATCACCAGCAGACTGAAAGACATAATAATAACCTCCGCCGGGAAAAATATCGCCCCCCAGCGGATTGAAAAGATGTTTGAAAACGACGAATACATAGATTATTTCTGTGTTGTCGGGGACAAGCGGAAATATCTGACAGCTCTTATTGTGCCGAATTTCGAAAGCCTCGCCAAGTTCGCGAAATTTCAAAATATTAAATTCAGCACGAATAATGATCTCGTGAATAACGAGACAATTCAGAAATTTTTCAAGGAACGCATTGAAGAGGTAAACGACAATCTTGCCAGATATGAGCAGATTAAAAAATTCACACTCCTTTCACACGGGTTTTCAGTCACCACTGGTGAGCTCACCATGGCATACAAATTCAACAGAAATTCAATTCAGCACAACTACAAAGAGCTGATTGATAAAATGTATCCCTCAAGCAGTAAATTGGAATAAAAAAGTGCTAATGGAAAAATTTCATATGCCGACATAAAGAGTAAGGGAAAATATGCAAAAAAATTAGAAAAAGGGCACAATCATGCCGATATCACACCGCAAACAACAATATCTCCCTTTAAATACCTCTAATCTCCTGTAATCAACTTAAATTTCCACCTCCTGAAGTACGATATATCTAACGTAAGGAAAAAAAGTTCACCGCTTCACTGAAGCGAAACGCTCTTTGAAAACGAACGAATACCTGCCGGAACCTGATATTCCTATTTTTTTCAGTAGGAATATACGGTTGCAGCAAACAAAGGGTATTCCCTGCCCGCGTAAAACGCAACCTGGAATCAAAAGCCTGATAGGGAGATCAGGTTTACAAAAACAAAGGAGTGTTACACTATGATAATAAATCATAATATGAGTGCCATCAATGCGAACAAGGCATTAAAGTTCAAGCATTGGGATGTGAACAGGTCAATGGAGCAGCTATCCTCCGGTTTGAGAATCAACCGCGCAGGCGATGACGCCTCCGGTCTCGCAGTATCGGAGAAAATGAGGTCTCAGGTAAGGGGTCTCAGGCAGGCTGAGAGAAATACTGAAGACGGTATGTCTCTCGTCCAGACAGCTGAAGGGTACCTCGATCAAACTGCAAACATACTGCAGAGAATAAGGGTACTTGCGGTTCAATCTTCAAACGGCATTTACACACAGGAAGACAGACAGCTCATACAGGTTGAAGTATCAGCGCTTATCGACGAAGTTGACCGGATCGCCTCACAGGCTGAATTCAATAAATTCAGACTTCTTCTTGGCGATTTTTCACGGACCAGCCCGAAGGCAAGTATGTGGTTTCACATGGGTGCAAACATGCATCAAAGGGAGAGAATCTACATACAGACAATGACTTCTATTGGCCTCGGCCTTGTGGAAAGGACCGGACGCTTCCTTGCTAACCTGAGTACCGCTGACGGCGCAAACAGAACTATCGGTGTTATCGATAATGCGCTGCACAAAGTTAGCAAGCAGAGAGCAGACCTGGGTGCTTATTATAACAGACTCGAACATGCTGCCAGGGGTTTAATGAATGCCTATGAAAACATTCAGGCATCTGAAAGCCGTATCAGAGACGCAGATATGGCCGAAACCATGGTTGATCTGACTAAGAATCAAATTCTTACTCAGAGTGGTACTGCGATGCTGGCTCAAGCAAACATGAAAACACGTACCATATTACAGCTTCTTGGCGGTTAATCAGTATAGAGAAAAACAATCTTTTTATAGGGAATACCATACAATGAACACCCGCCTTTCGGCGGGTGTTTTTATTTATGGGCATTAGTAAAATGTTGCAGCAATGATTATCAGCACCAGCTGCAGATGGAGGGAGTGTTATTTTTCATCAAGATATTTCAGAAATTCGTTCCGGGTTATAATCGTAAAAAAACGGTCCAGATATGCCAGCTTGAAAATATTGAGGATATCATGCTGTATATCAACAATCACCATTTCGGTGCCGTGTTTCTTCAGTGCATTGTGTGTTCTTACCAGACAGCTTATTGCAGATGAATCCATGAATGAAAGGTCGGCTACATCCAAAGCCAGGACTTTGACTCCGTCCTGTGCATTTTCGTGTACTATTCTTTCAAAACGTGAAATTTCCATGGTATCAAAAGTGTCCCGCAATGATACCATTACTGCATTATCCAGAATTTTCGATACAGTAATTTCCATAAAACCTTCATTATCGTCCAAAATGGTACTTCAATCCTTTTCATCGTTCCCGCTGAAACAGGGCATCTGAAAAGAAAACATCATTGCACATCCATCTTCACAGGGGGATTGAAAAAAATTTTGTTTTATATTATAGAACGTACTGTGTATAGTGCATATTTTGCATGGTTGTGTAAAAAAAATTTTTTTATTGGAACAATTTTTCTGCAATTACTTCGTATACCGGGCCCCCGGGGGTCAGCGTGGAGGAGTATAACGTCAGGCGGTCAAATATTCCTTCAGTATAATACGCAGCTTTCTGTTCGTCAAAAAGCTCCAGAATTTTATTATCAAGATCATTCGCTTTCTTCACCCGTGCAACAGTGAGATGCGGGACAAACCTTTTTCTGTCACGCTCAAACCCGCACAGTTCCATTTTGTCCCTGACAGTATTGGCAAGCATTGACACTGCCCATAAGTCCGTATCTACACCGCACCATATTACGTTGGGGCGTTTCAGGTTTGGAAAAGCCCCCATCCCTTCAATACGAAAAGGAATCGGGGAATCAGGCACCGATATCGCGTTAAATTCATTCTTCACCTGGGTTTTGAGTTCTTCATCGCATTCCCCGAGAAATGATATTGTTACATGGTAATTCTCCGGATGTACCCTCCGAAGCTGTTTTTTCCACGGTACAAGGCTGTCATACACGGCAGAAAGGGTTTTTTTTACTTCACCGGGCATCGGCAATGCGATAAAAAGCCGTTCCATCAGGATTCCTCAATAATTCTCGGGACCACGACATGACCATCTTCAAACTGCGGGGCAATCTTCTCAAGTTCAGAAACAGCCAGTGATTCACCCGCAACATCTTTGCGAAACACATTCATGAGGTCAACAATGTGATCAGTGGGAGCCACCTTTTCTGTATCAAGTTCATTTATTTTTTCAACATATTTTATAATATCCCCCAGCTGTGCTTCAAACTCCCGCATTTCATCTTCTGACAGTTCAAGCCGTGAAAGCTCCGCTACCTTTACAATTACATTTCTATCAATATTCATTTTCCTGCTCCATTAACATCATTCGCTTTTTCCGGTTTCCGGAAGTGACTCCCTTTCGCTCTATACTCATTTCTGTGGAAATCGAAATCAATTCTTTTTTTCTGTTCATGGCTCCCGGCAGATTCAACATTAACACCAAGACGCAATGTGCGGTATTGAACAGGTACCCAGTCAAATGCTACTATCCGCATAATTGTATCACCGGGTACAATAAAATTAAAATCATAATCAACTACCGCAGTATCATAATCAATGTTACTATCACACAGGGATTTCCCGGAAAACCTTTTTGGATGTACCAGACTGTCAAAATTAAACACAGAGTACGAAAAAGATTTACATCGTTCTTTCAACTCATCCGGTGTAAGCGCTTTTTTTTTTGGTCCCCGAATTCGAGAATAATTTCGCCGACCCTTACCGCATCATCGGTCACGTTGGACACCATAACCCGGAAGAAATGAAGACGTGGATACCTGATGTCAGCACTTTCCTTTGAACGCTGCTTCCTGAACACATTCTGTTTCAGAAACAATTCCCACTTTTTCTCATCAATATATTCAGCCCCGATATCAGCAATTCTGCTCCGCACAAGAGCGCATCCTTCTTTCTTTACTTCAACTGCGACCCCGGAGACTGGCCGCACTGTTCTTTCAATCTCCATTTTTCTTCCGCAGAAAAGAATTCCCCCCAGCAGAACAACTCCCGTTAAAAACAGAACACCCCTGTTAATAAATGAAAAAATCCGTTTCCTGAATTTGTTATAAAAACCTTTCAGTTCCGCGATATACACATTGTCCCGCTGCTTTTTCAGCACTTCAATTGTTGCAGTACTCACAGTTTTCCACACAAGATCCCTGTCGGGGCAGTGCAGGAAGTAGTCCATGTTTACCTGATAGGCACCCTTGTATTGCCTGGCGCCCCCTTCAGCGGTTATTTGTTTAATAAGATAATTAAGGTCAAGGTCCCGGTCTTCAGTTCTGAAAGACGCATCAAGGACCAGGCCTTTGTGGTTTCTGGTTTCCACCAGGGCATACACAATTGTTGTGGTGACACCCTCCTCCTGGAGAAGAAAATCAGCGATTATCGCGATACTGTCCCGTACGGATTCCTTAATCGTCCCTACTCCTGCAATAAGCCAGCCCTTGTAGATTACCTTGCTCCTGATCGCCTTCCCGATCATTTCAACCATACCGTCTGAAAGCGGTATCCCGGATATTTTATTGATTATATCCTTGTTGGAATATCTGGAAAGGAAAGAAAGCGCTTCAAAATCCACGTCCCGTGCATGTTTATAATTGTCCGTATCGGTCTGGATACCGTACACAAGGCCCGTCCCGACACTTCTCAGTAAATCCTCATCCTGTGCGAACTGTGACTCCTTCAATATCATTGTCATGATAGTGCTTAC
>DAOSYC010000155.1:0-1612 GCA_035380905.1 Spirochaetota bacterium
ACCACTCCCGTCTTATCTTCACCATTCTCGGCAAGTTCCACAATGCCTTTATACAGTGTCGTGGCATTCCTGAGACGGCTGTCATTTCCCTGCACCACGCAATCGGAGTTATTTTCACCGTCACTCGCCAGACGCATAATGCCGTAGGATGTGGGAGTCGCTTTCTGGAGACGTATATCATTGCCTGTAACAACAGAATTTTCCGAATATACACCGTCAGAACAAAGACGCGTGATTCCATAGCTGTCAACAGTGGCTTCCTTCAGCCGCGAATCATTCCCCTGGACCACCGCATCCGGCTTGTCCTCCCTGTCATAGGCAAGGCGGACTATACCGGGCCTCACGTCTGACGCAGGCCTCAGGCGTGAGTCCGATGCCTGCACCGCAACCCCTTCACGGTTTTCGCCATCATTTGCAAGCTGTATTATACCTTTAAAAATCGTTGACGCGTCGCGCAGCCGCCGGTCACTTCCCTGAACCGCTGTGCCGAATGTATCTTCACCATCTTTTGCAAGGCGGACAATACCGGCATTAAACACAGAGGCATAGGGAGTTATATCACCGATATTATGCGTGTGAAACGGGTTCGCATAGGCTGCGGCAAGCTCGAGACCACTGAGACGTACTCCGTATTTGCCGTCTTCAAGCCTGACACCATACAGCGTTATCTGAACATAACGGGCCGGTGTCGCCTCGATGTCCCAGTAATACCGCTTCTCCCCTTCCGCGATGAAACGGTTCTCTTCAATTACCGTGGTCCAGATACTCCTGTCAGAGCTTACTTCTATTACAAAATGTTCCGGGAACCCGTTCACTTCAAGAGATGAGCTGGAAAGAGTGACTTTGTTAATATGAAAGATATTGCCGACATCTATGGAAATAATATCTTTGGCACCCTTTTCCTCATGCCCTGATTCCCAATATGTACTGTTATTCCCATCGAGAAGGCGCTGCACATCATGCTCAAATGAGAGTGAACTGCTGGCGGACAGCTCCTTCAGTCCGCTTATCCCTGTTTTCACAGAGCCGATTTCTGAAAAGAACTTTGTCCCGTCCTTTTTCGGCTTCAGCACCAGAAACCTGACATACCGGAGATATGTAATCGGCATATCCAGAACAAAGGACTGCATCATCTCAATATCGAAGGAACGTTCGAAATGAACCACTTTCCAGTGCAGAGAATCCCTGCTTATTTCAATCCGGAAACTTTCCGGAAAGGCCCCCCGGTCCGGAGAAGGTGTAATCTCGATATAGTTCACCGGAACTTCTTCAGCGTAATCAATAACGAAATAATCCGGTATTATCGCGTTATGCTTTTTCGATGACCAGTGCCCATCATCTTTCAGTATATTTTGTACTGCTGACCGCTCGTCATATTCACTTGAAAAATCAACAATTGCACCATCGTACAGTTTCCGACAACTTATATCTGTATAAACCATTACACCTACCACTTTTTGTAAATTAGGTCTTCATATCCCATCAGGAGATAGAGCACTGCCCTGTCAAAATAAAGAACAACCCGGTTCGTAAGCTCCAGGGCATCCTTATACAGGTTCGCGTCACCATGTATGTTTTCCCTCACAAATAACCACAGATGCCGCCGTTGAAG
>DAOSYC010000155.1:1712-9154 GCA_035380905.1 Spirochaetota bacterium
TGATTTTCTTCAACCAATTCGACAAACCTGTTTGTCACGATATTGTCTGTTTTTAACATGGCTCATCTCACATACTTTTTTTTCAGGGAAAACAATTTCAGTAATCCCGCCCGGTGTAGACCTTCTGCGCCATTACGCACCGGATTATTGCGTTTATGAGTTTAAAATTACAATAAGTCAATTAAAAATTTGATGATTTTCCTGCCATGTCACAGCACAAAAACGTCATTTGGGGGAGGATACAATACTATGAAATACAACAGGTGCGGGTCAAGGCCCTTCCCTTAACCCGCGATAACGGCAAGCATTTACTTACTGATGAACTTAACTTTTTTCATCATGGCGATAAAATCAGGCAGATATTTCCGGTAATTATCATCACCTGCTGCCGAATAGAGTACGGTAAAAACCCGGTTACCTTTCCGGGTCAGATAAAAATCCTGATGCATCGATATATCTTTCACCGCAAATGTGAGTTCCATAATATTCCACGATACGCCATTCAGTTCCTTTTTCCCCGCGAATCGCATTGAAGCACCTTTATAAAGATCACTCCTCTGGAAGGAACTCTTCAGATCATCAACAACACCATCAACACTTCCACCGAAGAAGGAAGTTTCCTCAATGAGGAGACCCGCCGCGGCTGAATGCGATGCAGTATTTTCCGCTGCCGCTTTCACATGGAACTCCTTTTCGAATTTCGGTATTCTATTTGTATTCTCGACCCAGTTTTCACCGGGTGACTGTATTTCACATTCATACGTACTGCAGCTTACTGCTGCACACACCATTGCGGCTACAGCGACAATCAATGACATTTTTTTCATTGTTATAACTCCGTTATTCAGCAACCACAGAGCGGGCTGAATTCAGTATTTTTTTATATCAGGGACTTTTATTACCTTGAGGGCATCATTCAGAAAGTTTTTCATATATTTCAGGGCATCAACGACTTTCCACCCGTCAAACGTCTTATATTTTTCATAATCGGCATACTCAATGATTTCATCAGGATTCGTTATAATTGAACCCCCGAATTCGGATTCAGACACAATACCGGTAATGAAATCTCTGGCATTTTTAAAAAATTCACTTATATCGTACAGAAACACCCTGGCCTGCTTCACACGCATCAGGTTCAGCTGACTAATGTATTCCGGTGATTTTGTCTTCGCGATATCCTCAATAGTCTGACAAAATATTTTAAATGATCTGCTGCACTGATCAAGCTTTCGATAAAGTGTATCCCGTTCACCGGCATTTGAAAAATCAAGTTTTGTGTGCTGGTCCGAGATCACTCCCCATATCCGGTCTTCGAAATACCGCATAATACTTCCGGCCTCGTTCACTTCCAGGTCATCCCGGTATGAGGATATTTTTTCAATTTCAATATCCTTAAGAAACTCATATTGAGAGAAATCCCGCGCCTGGACTTCACCATTCTGCTGTTCGAAAAAATCCTTTGATACTGCCTCCTCCACAGCAGCAGGATCATCATCGGGATACATCTCGGCAAGCCTGTCCCGAAGTGTATCAATTTCCTTTTTTACCCTGCCCCGCTGTTTCGGGTCCGGGGAGCTTTTTAGAACACTCTCCAGCATCCGGATGGATTTGACAATCCCCTTGGTTTCCGCCTTTAAGTCCATAGTAATACCGTGACACAGTTAAGCTCCAAGAATTCATTTATCCGCAAAGCGTATATACTGAATCCTCAGGCAATTTCATACTGATTGATTATGCGTAGATCTGCTCGTAAATTATATGAATCGTCAAATACAAAATAGTCAAGTAAAATACTATGCCTTTACCATGACCGTTCCCGATGTACATACTACTGCCCCCGCCAACAATAACAGCGGGGGCAGTCCATATGCCTGTACGATTGTGCCGCTGCACAATGAATCAGATGTTACTTCACGATTGCCCGCCCGATTGAATAATACACAAAACCACGGTCTTCCATCCGGCGCAGCTCGTACTGATTTCTCCCGTCAAAAATTACGGCATTCTTCATGAGGGATTTCATCTTGTCAAAATCAGGGCGGCGGAACTGATGCCATTCGGTTACAAGAAGCAGTGCATCAACACCATTGAGTACATCATAATAATTTTCACAATACTCAATGTGTTCATTCCCCAGAACCCCTTTCGCGACGTCCATCGCCACGGGGTCATGCACCTTAAAAACTGCGCCCCTGGCCTTGAGATTGTTGATAATGTCAATTGACGGCGCTTCCCGCATGTCGTCAGTCTGGGGCTTGAATGAAAGCCCCCACACACCGAAGGTAAGCCCGGCGAGGTCTTCCCCGAAATGGCCGACAACTTTATCAACAAACCGGTCTCTCTGGTCCTTGTTCACTTCTTCAACGGCATTGAGGACTTTTGCGCTGAAACCATGCTCCTTCATTGTCTGGATAATTGCCTTCACGTCCTTCGGGAAGCAGGAACCGCCGTATCCCACCCCCGCAAAAAGAAACGAACGCCCGATCCGGCTGTCAGAACCAATACCCTCCCGCACACGCTCTATGTCCGCACCGCATGACTCGCAGAGCATTGAGAGTTCATTCATGAAGCTGATCCGCGTTGCAAGCATCGCGTTCGCGGCATATTTGGTAAGCTCGGATGAAAGAATATCCATTATAATGACCTTGTTGCCTTTCCTCTGAAACGGATCATAGAGCTCCTTCATGAGTTCCGCTGTCCGTACATTATCTGTTCCCACGACAACACGGTCTGCCCGCATAAAGTCCTCGATCGCATCACCCTCTTTCAGGAATTCCGGGTTGGACACAATATCAAACTCAAGTTCAGACTTGTTTCTCGCGTTAAGCTCCTCCCGCACAGCCTGGCGGACTTTTTCACCTGTCCCAACCGGAACGGTGGACTTGTTCACGATGATGCAGTACTTCTCCATCTTCTGTCCGATTTCCCTCGCAACACCCAGCACATGCTGCAGGTCTGCTGACCCGTCTTCGTCAGGGGGGGTCCCTACGGCAATGAACATAAAAAGCGATTCATCCAGACCTTCCTTCAGGTTCGTAGTAAACCGCAGACGGCCTTCCTTGTAATTCCGTTTCACCATCTCTTCAAGACCGGGCTCATAAATCGGGATGATGCCCTTCTTCAAATCTTCGATCTTTTTTTCATCGATATCAACGCACCATACATCATTTCCCATTTCCGCGAAACAGGTGCCCGATACCAGGCCCACATAACCGCTTCCCACAATTGTCAGCTTCACGTATTTCACCTCGTACTATATATAATAATTTCAGGAGACAGGGACACCGCCGATATTGGGCGCCCCTATATTGTTCTCCACTTTAACGCTTCATATTGCCATTGTACAAAAAAACAACGTATCAAAAAAGCTTCCTGCTGTCTACCAGCAGGGTTACGGGCCCGTCATTGACAAGGGATACCTTCATATCTGCACCGAATACACCGCATCTGACAAGAGGCATCCTGGCCCTGCACCGCTGAATGAACTTTTCATAAAAAACAAGAGCCCGTTCAGGCTCCATCGCATCCGAATATGACGGCCTCCGCCCCTTCCGGGTATCACCGTACAGGGTAAACTGGGACACCACCAGAAGTTCACCCTCAACATCCAGGAGGGACCGGTTCATCCGGCCCTCATCATCTCCGAAAATTCTAAGTGTGGATATCTTTTCCACTACATAGTCCATGTCGGAATCGGAATCATCCCGTGAAAAGCCCGCAAGGGCCAGTATTCCTGCGGATATTTCCGCTTCCAGGCGGCCCTCAATATCAACCCGCGCTTCACGAACCCTCTGAAGGACCGCCCTCATTCCTCAGCTCAGTTTTTCACGGAGTACATTCTCGGGCTGCACCCCTACCATGCGGTCAGCTTCCTGCCCGTCCCTGAATATTATAAGAGTAGGGATTGACTGAATGCCGTACTTCTGTGCTATTCCGGGACTTTCGTCGGTGTTGACCTTCACAATCTTTGCCTTTATATCATCCGACTGAAGGAGTTTTTCAAGGATCGGTGTCTGCATCCGGCAGGGGCCGCACCATGGAGCCCAGAAATCAACAAGCACTGCCTCCTTCGCGTCAAGCACCTCAGCCTGAAAATTCTGTTCATTCGCTTCTTGTAATGCCGCCATTGAAACCTCCTCTTTGTTTGTTATGCCCGGACCCGTGTAAGCCGGTCCGGCTCTTTATTAATGTACAGCGATGCATCATACTATCACCTGGCGCCGTTCGAATCCTGAAAAAACATGGTCCCCTTTACACGCTCTGAAATACTCTTTTGAATGTTCCGGATCATCTCTGAAATAAGCCGCCTGTTTGTTTCAGTTTTTGAAATAATCTGATCCGATTTTTTATCAAGGACCCATATCTGCATTGAAACAATTTTTTTCTGATTATACTGCACTACATACTGGCTTACCTGCATTCCCTTCTTTGTGCGGGTATTATACTCATACTCAATAATCCTTCTGGACAGCAATTCATGTTCTCTGGAATATGAGTACATATCAAGGGCGGAAAGAAAGACCCGGGACCGTTCAATGTCGGAAATCGCATAATACCGTATTCTCTTGAGTACTGTTCCATCGTAGGAATACAGCACTTTCCCTGTTCTTGTTTTTTTCCCGCCCCTGTATATATAAAAATACTCTGATGAACGCAGCTGATTTCTGTATTTATACTCGACTTCCCGGTACAGTTCCGGATCTCCCTGTTTCGCTTTTTTGATCAACACCACTGAAGGACGTTTCGACTGCCCTTCATATGTTATCATTTCCACTTTCTGCAGTGCATCATTCCTGTAAAACGCCTTCCGCTGCACTCTCCCCAGATCATCATGTTCGACCCTGACCTGAGAACCTGAGCAGCACAGACATACCATCAGCAACAATACAACACTATGTATCAGTTTCACTATCAATCTCCCGGCTGCGGCTAATTTCTATTTATCTATATGTTTTTTTATTGTCTTTTGTGTTTCAGGGCAATTACCAGCCACACCAGACAATTAAAGGATATTGCTCAATGTATCAATAATTAATTCAATTAAAAAACAGTATTATTAACCGTATATATATGTATAGTATAGATAACACATGAGACACCCTGAAAAATATTATTATAATATATACGTATTTATACCGTATTTCAACAAAAATCTTATGCAATCATGCCGGCCGCATCTATCGACTGCGAAAGAAAATACTCTTCCAGTGATCTAAATTCTTTTGTTAATCTTAAAAATATCCGATATTATAAAGTGTTACGCAATTAATATACTATTTGATTCAAAAGAAGATACCATGAAAAATACATTAAAAATGATAACAATGATCTGCATTGTGTTTCTTATTTCCCCATCGTTTGCCCAGAACCAGGGTAATCAGAAAAAACAACCCTCATCAGCAATACCCGGCGGATTCGGCAGCCTCCAGTGGGGTGCGACACTTGATGATACCAAAAGCAAGGTAACAGGAAAAATTACATATATTGACGAAAAGCGCGTTATCATGTCAAAAGAACACAACATTGAATATACATACGGCTTTTTCCACATTGACCCGTCAATTGCGGGCCCTGCGGCCCCTCAGCCGGGCAACAAAGCTGCCGGGAAAAATGCCAGCAAAAAATCACCCCAGCCCGCAGCGTCACAGCAGCCGCAGCTCTACTTTGTACTGGTCAAGTTCCCCTATCTCGCAATGGAAGATGTGAAAAAGAAAATTGTCGATAAGTATGGCCCTCCCACGGGCGAGAATATTCACAAAAATCAGGGGGCCCTTATCTGGGATTCTGAAAATACCGCAATTATCATGTGGGTCGACCGGTATGAAAAACTTCCATTCTGCAGAAAAATTACATACCTCGGGAAACAGCTGGCGAAAGATGTCAACGAATACCAGAAAAAGATATTCAGCAGGAATGAAATCGAAATACTGCGCAATCTGAACCCCTGATCATGCAGTTGAGGCAGTAGGGTGTATGTGAACATGAAAAAAATTGTGATAACCGGAATACTGGTGATGCTGTGTGCATCTTCTGTATCAGCATTTACGGATCAGCGCCGGCAATGGTGGGAACAGCGCCTTGAAGATCTCGCCTCACAGCGAAATGAAAAGGGAAACAATCCCGCTCTTCACAAAAAAATTATAGCCCTCATTGACCGTGAAACGTCCCGCGGGAAAAAGATACTGGCATTGTACAATCGGGCTGATAAGGGCGCATCACCTGCAGGCGCAGCGGCCTCCTCTTCAGCCACGAATGACACAGCAGCCATAGTAGCACGCACCCTGAAACCATTGATTGCCGTCCACCTGCTTAAAGAGCTGACCGGTGAAACCGTTTCACGGAGCCGCCCGGAATCTGTCAAAAAAACCATCCGGAATGAAATTTCAGCGCTATTGCGTGAGGAGGGAAATTTTTCCGATGACACCCTTCTGCAGGAAATACTAACTATCGATATTCCCCGGAGTGAGTGGGACAGCCTCTACGCCGAGTACTTCATGACCAGGCTGATGCTGCAGAAAAAAGATATATCCTCCGCATTAACAAAAGATATCACTGCTTCTGCCATAACCAAATTCCCCCCTTCCGGGAATACTCCGCAGGAAAAGGCTGTCGTGCGCTACACTGCCGATGTTTTCGCGGAGAAAATCAACGCATTTTCCGCTCAGTCAGAAAATGACAGTCAACTTCTCCGTGAAACATGGTCATGGGCCGATATATCAACCCGCATAAAAAATGACTGCAGGCACTACCGGAAAATTACCGACATGCTCCATAAAACTGAAAGGAACATCCCCTTTCCAAAGCTCCGGTATTATTTACGTAATATCCCGTCACTGGATATAGTCTACTTTACCGGAATCTCCCGGCTGATGCGTACGAAATCCGGGGGAAACACGCCTTCCGGGAGCGGGCAGCTGGACACTGTTTTTGAAAAAATCGACCATCTCAGAAGAAAAGCCGGCCCCGCATTGAACGGCAAAGAGAAGCAGGAATACTTCAACACCCTTAAAACGCGTTTTGACACGATTATAACCCGGTATGCACCGGAGACCGGGCCTGTTCCCTCGGCTGAAGAATACCGTGACCTTTCACTGCAGTTCCTCACATGGGTCTCATCGACACGAAGACGCGAAAGCAGGGAACTTACGGCCATATACAGGACGAAAATATCACGCACAAAGGAATATGCTGATTTTATTGGTACCCTTTTTCAGGACGCTTCAGATATACCAACTGAAGCCGGCAGCAGGGAACACCTGCATTTCAAAGCGGCCCTGCAGCACTACCCGAAATTTTTTTCATATATCGAAAGCGGCCTCTCCATCCCGTCATATTACAACAAAAACCTTCCCCCCGCGACAATACGTTCACTCCGGACCCGGCGCCATGCATATACACAATATCGCGCCGGAGTACAGAGAGACATACGGGAGAGCAGC
>DAOSYC010000156.1:0-9110 GCA_035380905.1 Spirochaetota bacterium
ATGGGCCATTTTTATTGTTCCATGCTCACAAAGGGGACACGAACTGACGTTAAATCCTGTAATTCGCAACATCAGCTCCTGCCATTGTTCCTGTTTTACTTCACAGGGTGTTTTGTGAACATGAAGGATTGAGCGGCATTTTTCAATAGAAACCCGAATGAGGTCCAGTGGTATGGAAAAAGACTGTGGTGTGGTTTTAAAAAGAAGTATCTTTCAAGAGTCACCGCAACTACCGCACCGCGGTTTAGTTCAACTCCAGAAAAACGAAATACCACACTTATTATCCGCAACTGGCATATTACACGTATTTCGTATATATCCCGGTATATAGATCAAAGGCGAATCATTTCGTATATACAACCTATAATGAAATCAATACGTCATAATGGTCAATAAAAAAAGCATAAATATGACCATAGAAATAAATGACAGAAGCCACTTTCACCTTCAGAAGTATAGTGTAATCATTTCAGTATATGATACCGATATAACCGCGCCTGTTCCGCAGTTCAGAAATAAATATGCTCAGAGAATATAGAAGGTTGACCCCTGGGGATTTCGGGGGGGGGCTTGTCACACAAACACCTGAAACGGGTTGCGTTCCCTCTCAGTAATATGAAGGGTGATCTGTTTCCCTTCCTCTGATGTGTTAAGCTGCTCCGAGAGAGCGTCCTTAAGGCAGGAGAGAAGGATCTTCTCCGTGCCGTAGTGGCCGGCGTCAATGACCGCGGTACCGCTGTCAATGGCTGCCTTCACATTGTGGTATCCCACATCGCCGGTAATGATACAGTCCGGGGCGGCGGTACGGATAATTTTTTCAATGGAGCCTCCGCCGGCGCCGTTCAGGAGGGCAACCCGTGTTATCAGTCGTTCGGGATCTCCGGCGTACACGAGGAACTCAATGCCGAGGGCCTTCTTTACGCGGGGAAGGAGGCTGTTCAGGGTTGACGGTTCGGGGAGGTCGGAAACCATTCCCAGGCCTGCAGGGATGGTATCGACCCCGGAATCCGTAGAAAAAAGCACGGTTCCTTCCGGCATGCCGAGAGATGCACCGAGCTTGTTGTAAAATACCTTGTCAAGATTGGTGTGCGCCGCGTACAGGCTTATGCGTGTGTCAATTAATGAAATAAGCAGTGCGGACTTCGGGTCAGCGCTGCTGATCTGTTTTACCGGGCGGAAAAAGAAAGGGTGATGGGTGATGATCATGGAGCACTTCTTTTCCACGGCTTCTTCGATAATCGCGGTGTCAAGGTCAAGGGCTATGAGAATTGAAGACACTTTTCCGTCAGGAAACAGCACCTGGCCCCCGGCATTGTCGTATTCCTCCTGTAGGTGCAGGGGGAACAGTGAATTCATGATTTCTGCGACCTGTTTTACGTCCATAATTGTCTCCAAATATCATCACAATGGTGCAATTGACCGGCGGATTGCAGTCTGTATTGATGAAAATGTAATTAATTTATGAAAACATACAATTATTCAATTTTTTTTGTAACACGACACTTTCATGTGATACGTATATATATAGCTGAGTAAAATTTTCATGTTCCTCCTGGAAACTCCCCCAAGGAAAGTTTCCGAGGCCCCTTGTAACAGAGGGGCCTTTTTTATGGGGGGCGATATTTACAGATCTGCTATTAATGCTTCTGCAAAAACGTCCGCCAACGCGTTTCATCCGGGATCCGGGTTGAAGGGGTACTTCCCCTGGAAAACGGTATGAATGAAGTTTTCAATCCATTGGACGGCTGATCTTTCCCCATCTCACCGTTGTTGTGCTGAAACCATTATTGCAGATATCGGCAATCTGTAAATCTAAAAAAAATGGATACTGCATCGTTGGGGTGTGATAATGCAGCAGGGATGCTTCGTTTTCCCGAAAAACATACATATATCCGCATTGTTCATTTTCCGCTCATAAATTCGACACATTCGTGTTTTTTTAATTGACTCCCGGAATTCCGGTTGTAAATATCGACCTGTAATATTTAATAAATTATAAATAGTCATTTGCAAAATATTGTGTGATGGGAGTTGACGATGTCAATGAAACGGCTGTTTTCCAAAATCCGGGGGCTCGCGGGATTCGTATCTCTGAAGAATGAAAAGGTGATGTCTGTTGGAAGTGTACTGGAGGAACAGGCTGCGCGGTATCCTGATAAACCTCTCGTACTGTTTGAAGACAGGGTAATTACCTACCGTGAATTCAATGAAGCCGCAAATACCTACGCGAACCTTTTTCAGAACAGGGGATTTATAAAGGGGGACACTGTTGCGCTGCTCATGGACAACAGGCCTGAGTACCTTATTGTCCATGCTGGACTCGCGAAAATCGGGGTGGTACCCGCACTTGTTAACAACAACATACGGGGCAAGGTACTTGCCCATGCGCTGAATATTGCCGATGCAAGGGCAATTATCCTTGGACATGAATATATTAAGGAATACCAGAAAATCGCGAAGGAGGTCAAGCTCCAGAAACCGGGTTCAGTGTTTCTGGAACGCGAGGGTAAGTCAATGCCTATACCGAAGGGCATGGAAGACCTTACAGAGCTGCTCCGGTCCTCTTTAACTGAAAACCCGGTAATAAAAACACCGATTAAATCAAAAGACACTCTGGAATATATTTATACTTCGGGAACAACGGGGATGCCCAAAGCAACGGTGCTGAAACACCAGAAATGGCTGCAGCTGGGATACGGGGCAGGGGGCTACAGCCTGAAAGCCACCTCCGATGACGTGCAGTACTGCTGTCTGCCGCTGTACCACAACAGCGGAATCAATATCGCATGGCCTACGACCCTCATGTGGGGCGGTACGTTTGCCATGCGGAAAAAGTTTTCCGCTACGCAGTTCTGGGACGATATAAGGAAATATAACGCCACACTTTTTATCTACATTGGTGAATTGTGCCGCTACCTGAACAATCAGCCCCCGAAACCAGATGATGCCGATAACCCCCTGAAGTATATTCTCGGGAACGGAATGCGCGGCGATTACTGGATGGAGTTTAAGAACCGTTTCGGAATAGAGAGGATCATTGAAGTGTACGGCGCGACGGAAGGTGTCGGTGCACTGAGCAATATTAAAGGGGTACCGGGAATGATTGGGCGCCTTGTTGCGGCGGGAGTCCGTATGGGAGAAGTTGCCCGTTACGACAGGGAAACCGGTGAATTTATCCGGAACGCGAAAGGGTTTGTTGAAAAATGCGAACCCGGTGAAACAGGAATGTTCCTCGCTGCCATCAATAACACGAATCCCTTCGCGGGATATAAAAACAACAGGAAAGCCACCAGCGATAAAATCATTGATAATGTATTCAGGCAGGGGGACCGTTATTTCATCAGCGGCGACCTGTTTCAGCTTCATGAAAAAAGTTATGTTTCTTTCGTTGACCGTCTCGGTGACACCTATAAATGGAAAGGTGAAGTGGTATCCACCAATGAAGTCGCGGATATCCTGAACCGGTTCGGCGGTATTGAGGACAGTAATGTATACGGCGTTGAGGTGAAAAACACCGAGGGGCGGGCGGGAATGGTTGCCCTGACGATGCTGCCGAAAGCAAAAATGGACTGGAAGTCCTTCAGCAGATACGTTGTGGAAAATCTTCCGGTCTATGCGCGTCCCTACTTTGTCCGCATCCGGAAGGAAAAGGATGCCACCTCAAGTTTCAAACAGCTCAAGACAGCCCTGCAGAATGAAGGGTTTGACCCGGAGAAAATCAGGGACCAGATGTATTTTCTTGATCCGAAGAAGAATGCATATGTGAAAATGACAAAAAATCTGTTTAAAGATATTCAGGGTGGTAAAATCAGGTTTTAGATATTGTGTATATGAATTGAAGGAGTTTCGTGGATAGAGTAAAAACGGTATATTATTATTTAAAAACAAGAAAGCGGTATATCCAGAGTCCCCGTGAGGAGGTGGCGAACAGCATTACACACGGCATAGGAGCCGGGCTGAGTATTGCGGGGTTTATAATACTACTCCTCGCTGCTTTCTCCGGCGGTGATTTCTGGAAAATCGCGAGTTTTATTATATTCGGCGGTTCAATGGTAGTACTGTATTCCGCATCAACCGTATATCACATGGTGAGAAGGCCGGGTACGAAATACCTGCTGAGGATATGTGACCATTCCACTATTTTTCTGCTTATCGCGGGGACCTATACCCCTTTTGCCCTGGTGACCCTTCGGAATGACGGCGGCTGGGTGATATTCGGTATAATATGGGGCCTCGCGCTTGTGGGCATTATTTTCAAAATATTTTTTGTAGAGAAAATGAAGATAATTTCGCCACTCCTGTATCTTTTCATGGGGTGGATGATTGTGCTCCTTGTGGAACCGATGAGTGTTTCCATGCCGGAAAACGGACTTGTGCTGCTCCTGGCGGGAGGGCTTTCGTATTCCGTGGGGCTTATCTTCTTCGCGTGGCACCGGATCCCATTTAACCACTCAATATGGCACCTCTTTGTTATGGGGGGAACAGCATGCCATTTTTTCGGGTTCCTTCTCTATTTGTAGATATATCCTCCCCGACATGCACGCAGTGTATACTTTCCCGGATGTTCCAGCTTACGCAGGCAGTATTTTTGTTGTCTGCCCCTGAATTCTATTGACGTGGTATCGTTGTCTTTACTATACTATACATCCGCAAATATATACTATACAGGATACATGAATGGATACACGCACTACGACATACCGAAAGGACTACATGCCCCCTGGGTATATTGTGCCGGAGACAGCCCTTGAAATAAAACTGCATGACACCAGAACCATTGTCACGTCATTGATGACCCTGATGAAAAACCCGGATGCCCGGGAGACAGGCAATGTCCTGGTGCTCAACGGAGAGAAACTCACGCTTCTCTCTGTTGCCATGGACGGCGCTGATCTTAAAAAAGACGCCTATACGGTGGACGATACAGCACTGACCATCAAAAATGTCCCTGACCGTTTCACTCTTCAGGTTACAACGGAGATTAATCCTCTGGAAAACCGCGCCCTCGAAGGGCTCTACAAATCAGGGACGGTATTCTGCACACAGAATGAACCCGAAGGTTTCAGGAGAATAACATACTTTCCCGACAGGCCCGATGTCCTGAGCAGGTTCACCACCACTATCGAAGCTGATGCAGCGACATGCCCGGTGCTCCTTTCAAACGGGAACTGCATTGCGAGTGAGGCCCTTGAACACGGAGGGCACCGGGTCACATGGGAGGATCCGTTTCCAAAACCGGCGTATCTCTTTGCCCTCGTTGCCGGTGATCTTGGCCTGCTGCGGGACAGTTTTATCACAAAGAGCGGCCGCACAATAGACCTGCGGATTTACTGCGACAGGGGAAACGAAGAGAAATGCCGTCACGCCATGAGTTCACTGATGAAGGCAATGAAGTGGGACGAGGACCGTTTCGGCCTCGAGTACGATCTTGATATTTACATGATTGTAGCCGTTGACGCCTTTAACATGGGGGCAATGGAGAACAAGGGACTCAACGTGTTTAATTCGCAGTATATTCTCGCGGACCCCGAAACGGCGACAGACGGCAACTATATGAACATCGAGCGGGTCGTGGGCCACGAATATTTTCATAACTGGACCGGCAACCGTATAACCTGCAGGGACTGGTTCCAGCTGACCCTCAAGGAGGGGCTTACGGTATTTCGCGACCAGGAATTTGTTGCCGATACCCAGACGCGTCCGGTAAAGCGTATTGAGGACGTCAGCAATCTACGCACGTTCCAGTTTCCCGAAGATGACGGCCCCAACGCGCACCCCATACGCCCTGACAGCTATATTGAAATCAATAATTTTTATACCGTTACGGTGTACGAAAAAGGCTCAGAAGTAATCCGCATGATACACACGATCCTTGGAGAGGAGGCGTTTCAGCGCGGCATGAAGGAGTATATTGCCCGGAATGACGGGAAGGCGGTGAGCTGTGATGATTTTGTCGCGGCCATGGAGAAGGGAGGCGGTGCCGATCTTACTCAGTTTATGCTGTGGTACAGCCAGGCGGGTACACCGGAGGTAACAGTTACATCGGAGTATGATGAACCAGGCGGAACATTACGGGTCGATATCCGCCAGCATGTCCCTGATACGCCGGGTCAGAAGAACAAGGAGCCGATGCATATTCCATTTCATCTCGGCATTATCGGCACGGACGGAAGCGGGGTGCCGGTTGATTCATCCGGGAACATGACACTGAAACATGAACTGAAACATGAACAGGAAAGTATTACGCTCAATGGGCTCAGTGGTAAACCTGTGCTGTCACTGAACAGGGGCTTCTCCGCGCCGGTGAAGGTGAAGGCGGACTATACTCTTGATGATCTGCTGTTTCTTATGCGTCATGACAGCGATACGTTCAACCGGTGGGATTCCTGCCAGCGCGCGGCACGGAGAATTATTGACGGTATACTCGAAACGAAACAGTGTGATGACGCGGAGAAATACATTAATGCCCTCCGCGCGATTATTGAGGATGACTCACTGGACCTGCGGTACAAGTCACTTCTGCTGCAGCTCCCCCGGGAGGCATTCCTGTTTCAGGATAGAAATCCCATTGATGTTGACGGTATATGCGGCAGCAGGAAATATCTTAAACAGAGAATAGCCGGTGAACTTCAGCGGCTGTTTCTGGACCAGTATAACTCCATGGCTGGAGACGTTGCATATGATATCTCCATGGAATCTATCGGGAAACGCGCCTACCGGCTGCAGTGCCTCGATTATTATCGTGAAACCGGAAATGAGGATGCCGCGGAATTATGCTGCAGGCATTTCAGAGAAGCAACAAATATGACTGATGAAATAGGGGCCCTTTCAATTCTCGCCCGGGTGCAGTCGGATATACGCGCTGAATGCCTTGATGAGTTTTACAGGAAATGGAAGGACAATCACCTCGTGATGATAAAATGGTTCGCGGCACAGGCTGATTCAAGGATCCCGGGAACCATTGATGAAGTGCGGCGGCTTGAGAATGACCCGCTCTTTGATATAACAATTCCCAATCTCGTACGGGCGCTCACGGGAACTTTCTGCCAGAATATGGTTATGTTTCATGATGAATCCGGCGAGGGGTACCGGTACTGTTCTGATAAAATTATTGAAATTGATACGTTCAATCCCTCCATCGCTTCAGCGCTGGCAAAGAATTTTAAGTTATTCAAAAAGCTTGACCGCAACCGCCAGGGCCTGATCGAAACCCAGCTGATGCGGATTCTTGGAGAAAAGAAACTCTCAAAGAATACCTATGAGATTGTGTGGAAGACCCTTGGAGAATAAGATAATGGACCATGCGGAATATAAAAACGAAATCAGGAAGCTGAAAAAAAACCGGAAGCGGTACCGGCCGGCACTGCAGAAGCTCATTAATCTGTATGATCAACGGTTAGCGTATGATTCATCAATTGAAATTACAAATCCGGATGATATCGCACTTTTCGCGGAACTGCTGGATATAGGATACATCGATTATGAAGCATTATCAGTAACGACTCGTTTTGGAGACATACGCGCGATGGCATATACGTTCCGGTACCCCTTGACTGAATCAGGTATGCGGTATATGGAGGAGAAGGGGCTGCATTCACTTAAGGAATACAGAACGTTCCTCCTTGTGCTTCTTGCAGCCATACTGCTCTTCGGAGCAGCTGTATTTTTAATGTACGATTAATACCATGATGCCGTGGAAACGATGAAGCGCTGTGCATGAATCAGGGGATGTTATTACGACATATTCATAAGAAACTGCTTGAATCGTACAGCCTGTTTGAAACTTGGCTTCAGGTTAATCGCCTTGTCGCAGTCATCAAGGGCTTCCTTTATATTGCCCATATCGTAATATGTCAGTGACCTGCCGTAAAACGTATCGGGCCAGAGCGGGTTCAGGTCAAGAGACCTGTTGAAGTCGGCGAGTGCCTTGTCGAATTGATGGAGCATTCTGTAGGTCAGTCCCCGGTTCGTAAAGACACGGGTATCCTGGGTCCCCATTTCAATGGCACGGGTGAAATCGTCAATGGCTTTATCGTATTCAGAAAGGGCAAAATACACAAGGCCGCGGTGATTATATATATAGTGGATTGGTTTGACAGCAAGTATCTGGGTATAGAGCGCAATTGCCGCATCAAGGCGGTTCTCCACATGTGCGTTCATCGCTTCAACAAAAAGGTCATTGAGGCCGGAATTAATTGAATGTACACTTTTGCCTGTTCCGCTTTTCTCTCCGGCCGCAAGTTCTGCCTGGTCCAGAAGAAACGTTTCATTTTTTGTGGTTTTCTCAGGTATGGTTGATACTTTATCAAGAATTTTATTATGCCGTGACTGAATATCATTATAGCGTTTCTTCTGATAATCGCGTATTTCCTGAAAAATGGTATCTGCAAGTGAAAGGGTCGCGTTCAGTGCAATCAGTTTTTTCCGTATGGTGTCCTCAACCTTGTCAATCGTGGTTTTATACACAAGTTCGTGTTCAACTTCAGCCCATGCATCCTGCAGAATTGTCCGGAGCTGTATTTCACAGGGGATTATACCTTCTACTTCAGACTGATCAAGGATCTCTGCCGGTATTTTTATAAGGATATGGGTTGAATCATATCCGAATTCGCTGATCGAAAGGGTCTGGGATTTTCTTTCCACTTCCATTGTCTGGAAGAAATCAGTTATCAGGGCTTCAACTGTTTTCACATCTTCAACAAAGGGAACAACGATTCGTATTCCAATAAGGTCCTTGATCTGCTGAAAGGGGTCACGAATCTCGCGCTGCTGTGTCTTTATCAGCAGTTTTCTGTGGAACGCTTCAAATGTTTTGACGCGGCCCTTGACAATGCCCTTAATCTGAGAGTTAAACAGGGCTTCTTCTATTCGACGGACCAGTATTTCCAGTATCTTCTTATAATCAGTAAGCTTTTCCTGATATTCATCGTTTAAAGAATATTTATTCTCAAGCCAGAAATTAACTGCTTTGTTACCCATTATTGTTGTCCGTGGTTGTAATATCGTAAAAGACGTCGTATACGGAAATAAGAATGATTTTTCTGAATTGCTGCGTATATATATAATAAATATAAGTTATATGTGTACGTCAATATAAAAAAGACAAAAGG
>DAOSYC010000157.1:0-3100 GCA_035380905.1 Spirochaetota bacterium
TGTATGATTATAGCTGTTGACACATCAGATGATTGAATGTAAAATTTTACGGATGCAGATATTCTGCACTATCCGTAACTATATATCATGACAGAGATTCCTTATGAACGGTGAAACAGGGCTGATTATTGTTGATATGCAGAACTATTATCTGCAAAGCGAATCGTCATATTCCAGGTATTTTGATGCGCTCTATCCGGGGAGTTTGGACTATATCCACACACGATGCCGGGACCTGGTTGTTCCCAATATCGCCAGACTTATTACGTTATTCCGGGAGAACCACGAGGAGATTCTGTACCTTCGTCTTTGCGGCAGGAAAAAGGATCGTAGTGACCTGCACAGATTTTTCAGGGAAACCTGGGAGCAGGGAAAACAGAAAGGATTTGATGATGTGTATCCTTTATCTTCGGATGCAATGGCGGATGTTATCGCGGATATTGCCCCTGCCGCGGGAGACCATGTGTTTAATAAAACAACCTTCAGCCCGTTTTCATCAACGGGAATTATGGAGCAGCTGCGGGTTCTCGGAATTACGAAGCTTGTTTTTACCGGCCTCGCCACCAGCCAGTGTGTTGAAACGACCGCCCGTGATGCCTCTGATATGGGGATTGACGTAATACATATTGAAGATGCCCAGGCAGACTACGATGAATCAACGCACATGGCATCTCTTTATAGTTCACGGGGGGTGTGCGGAGGGGATATTTACAGTACCGGTGTGTTCATTGAAAGTTATTTCTCAGAGAGATGATGATATACAACGCAGGGACATTATCCCTGCGCTTTAACCTTTTTCAATTCATAAAGATAAAATCCCATCCCGAGTATGGTTAGTATCAGAAAAAAGACCATGGTATTTCTGCCAAGATCAGATCCCTGCTTTCTCCGCTTTATGAGTGCTTCCAGATATACCTTTTCATCCGGGGTATATGAACGGGAATGATATGCCTTGTCGTCCATGTAGGGAATAATGACATTTTTGATCCATACGGATTCTCTGTCAAAGTTTTCATAGTCCGCAAACATCTGGGGTTTACGCAGAATTGAGTATGCTATCCGGTAGTTTTCGCTGACATTCCCTTCCGCGGCAATCAGGCGTTCCGCCCGTGGTTCCACAATCAGTTTAGAATAATAGGTAATGGACCCGATAATAACTGCGAATACCAGAGTAATTATTGAAAAGAAAAGATAGAGTTTTGTATCATTAATTTTCATCGGTTCTTCCTTTTTTGATAATATCAAATATGTTTTCTGTGGTGTAGTTCGTGATGGTAAAATCAAGATTTCCTGAAGGGACATCCATTTCCTCTGAAAAGTTCATATAACCGCCGGTAATGAGACGGTCAACATCGATACGGAAGAGGTCAAGGAGCGGTTTCATTTCGTTTTCTTTTCCGGTCTTTTCAACACTCAGGGTGTATTTTTGAAAAGGAAGGAGCGGCGGTATTTCAAAAGGGAGCACCGTAAGATTTTTTCCGTTTGATATCCTTACTTCACCTTTAATGTCGCGGAATACCCTTTCACTGTTGTTGTTGTATACAATTCCCTTTACGTAGAAGGTATAATATACATCATTATCTTTTATTTCCGCTTTAAAAATTGCTTTTGGATGATACAATTTGTCCGGGGCCTGTGAACACCCTGCAATGACAAGGGCAAGTAGTATAGGTACAAGAAATCGCTTCATGGGTTTCCTCAATTATTGTTATTGATTGTGATGGCGATGGTATCTCAAGGGTGATGGTGATATTAATACATCACTGTGAGAATCAGATTTCTTTGTGGAACATATGGAAGTTTTCGTCAAGTAAAATAATGATTCAAACATGATCCGGAGGCTTGACGGATTACGGCCTTTCTGCTACTATCGCTGTCACATTACGGGAGGAGGAATACTCCATGACAAAAAAGAAAATTGTAATATATCTCAGTACAGCCATTGCGTTGTGCGGACTGGTATGCTCGCAGTCCCAGGAGCGTCCGGATGTGACGGCGAAAAGCGGACAGAAGGTCCCTTCGGTATCGTCAGGTTCGAAGGTGGTGAAGGCGGTCCAGAGTAATTTTAATGCCCCGGAAATTGAAGGTATGCGTCTGGACTGGTGTCTTCATTTCGGAAGGCAGTGCGGGAAGCCCGCCGCCGACAGGTACTGTACAACAAAAGGACTCTCGGAAGCGGTGAAGTGGCAGGTGGAGGAAGGAATAGGAAAGACCTATATTATCGGTGACAAAAAGGTCTGCAATGCCCGTTACTGTGACGGATTCAAATTTATTCTCTGCAGGTAATGGTATCGACCCGGATACGCTTCTGTAGAATATTTTTACGGCGGCCCTTAGAACGGCATCGTGAGGGACATGCTGTAGACGCCCTCGTTGTCGCCGGTATGGTACATGCCGGTCTCAAGTGAGACAGAGGACGTGTCCCTGTCCATTTCCGTGGAAAAAAAACTGTACGATGGGCCGATCAGGGCGGCGTTGATAATGTCGATCAGCTTGATCACCCCAAGGGCCCCGAGGGCGATTTTCCCGCGGTTGCCGTTGTCCCAGTTGTAGGCGCTGTACCCCCCGAGACTTATTTCCGTAAAATAATAGCACCACCCCGCGAAGCGGTGCCCTTTATAGAACATGCCGCCTCCCGGTATAATGAAGGACATGAATGCCGCCATGGTGTTGCGGTCCTCGAAGAACGGAGGGAGATGCTCCGTTGTGTGAAAAAGGTGCGCAAGCTGGTCCATGTAGGCAACGGAGAAATTAAACGGGATTGTGCCCCACAGAAATATATGGAGACGCTGCATCGCTTCGGATTTGTCGCTGTCGCGCTCCCAGGGGAAAAAGTTGCCCCTGCCTCCTGTTGCCGCTGAAGGAAGTGTCAGATGCACGAGAAATGCCGACACTGATACCGCCAATCCCGGCACATCGGGGCGGGCGTTCTGAAAGCGCAGATATTCTGTCGCAAGAAACGCGCCGTAACCCGGAAGGCACAGATTTCCCCCGGGGTTGATGATGCAGAGCCCCTCAACGTAGCGGTGTTCCGCGTTTTCATTTTTCAGAAGCGTTGTTCCCAGTCCGTAGTTGGCTATGGTGTTCCGTTCAATTGCCG
>DAOSYC010000157.1:3200-8991 GCA_035380905.1 Spirochaetota bacterium
GATATCACCACATAGAGATCGGCATTGAGAAGCCGGGCTGCGTTGCTGAATGTCCCTTCTGTTACCACCTGCCCTGTGTGTGACTGTGAGAGGGCCCATTGTATGCGGTGATGTTCAGCCGGGAGAAACCTCCCCATGCGGCTGAAGGTGTTCTCAATGTATTCCGCGGCCTCTCTGTTCAGCGCGAGAAGTGAGGGGTCTGTACGGGGCACCGTAAATACCGCAACGCGTTTTACCGTGGAGGAGGGGTCAATATCCTCCGCGCGGAGAGAAAAGGGGGCCATGGTCAGGATCAGCATGACCAGGAGGCCTTTCATGGCTGCGGAGCGGAATGATCTGCAGCCGGGTATATGTATCGGACATCGTTTCATATTCATTAAAATCTCATAGTCCCCTGTATGCCGAAGGCAAGGTTCCCTTCGGGGTCAAAAAGCACTGCCGGCGTTATGGCAGTCTGCTCTTCAACGAGTTCTCCGTTCTCTATGCGGTCATCAAGGAGCACCGCGTGGATTGTTTCAATGAGCTTAAGGGCGCAGTAGGCTCCAAGAAACCGGTACGCGCGGGTTGTATCAACTGTTTCCTTTTCGTAGCTGTCCGTGGCGCTGTTGTAGCGTTCGGCGCGGGAAAATTCGCGGAGTGTGTAATACATCATGATATTATTCAGGTGAAAGTAGAAGTAGCCCCAGGCGCGGTGACCACGGTAGAAGTGTCCGCCGCCGCCGCAGATCAGGGACAGGTATGCCGTGGAAAGTCCGTTTCCCATAAGTGGCTGGACCCCCTGGTAATTCGCCGCCTGATGAAGATAGTCCTGGGCAAATGCGTCCACGAAAAGCGACATTCCCCCGGCAAAGCAGAAGTACAGCGCGAAGTTATAGCGCGCCGCGTCGTTTCGTGAAATATCCCGGTTTTCCTCTCTCAGTTTCTGCGGCCGGTTCAGAAACCCGTCAGCTTCCAGGTAAAGATAGGGTGCTGCATTCACCGCCCAGAGGCCAAGGCCCGCGTAGTCCCCCCTTGCATAGTGACCCAGTATGGGCACAACAAGGGGCATGGAGGCGCTGGCGGGGGCTGTGAAGAGCATGATATAAAGGGTGTCGCTGACATTCCATGGGGTTAGTACAAGTTCCCGTTTTCTTCCCCTGTAAAAATCAGTAAGGTACTGTGATTTCTTTTCATACGTGAGGAGCACAAAGTCTCCGTTTCCGGGCTGCGGGGTCCCCGGGGCAAGGGATTCGATTGTGCCGTTTTTCAGATGCACCGTGCCTGCGTTCCGGTATGAACGCAGTGGTTCTCCCTCGTCCGGCGACCGGTCATAACGGTACACTGTGAAACTGCCGTTCAGGGGGTCGGGATAGTCCGGGACCGCGGTATTTCCCCTGATGATGAATGGAACGGGGAAACGATACCGGTGCAGCAGGTTCGAGATAAACCGTCCCGCGTGTTCTTCGCAGATGTAGCTGAACTCCCGTGTTGAAAGCGAAAGCCGGGACACAGGGATCCTCACATGATACCGGTAAATCCGCGCCCCGAAATAGGGGGCGCCGGTGCCCATGGCATAGATTTCAATTTCCATGGAATTACGCATATCCCGGACGGACCCGCGCAGCACGAGATGTATGTCGGCCCGCCGGGCGAACCGGATGATGCAGCTGTCCTCGAGGCAGTCAAACCGCACAAGCTGGGTCCGCATCTGTGCCGTATCAATCTGGTTGAAGGAATTTGTCGACCGCAATATGTTATAAAGGTGCATTTCCAGAAGGTTCGCTATGGAACGTCCCCTGGCGCTGTCGCTTTGAATGCCGGTTATTCCCGCAAGGGGTTTTGACGCAAAGAGGTCCTTCGCGGGAATAAGGCACAGTAAAAGTAGAAAAATAATTTTTTTCATTCGCAGTTTCGGGGCCCCGGGTAGTTGACATATTTTAGATGCTGCCGTATAACCCATTCAGAACACCGTGAACAATATTTTTTTGCAAGAAGAAAAATACAGTACCGGTTTTTTACGGGAGGAATATACCGCGTTACATAACCGGTTGTATGGAATAATCAATATGCGAGGAACAGTATGGCTGCAATAGGAATTGGAATAGGACTCTTTGCCGGAATTTTGAGCGGGTTGATAGGTATCGGCGGGGGAATTGTGATGGTGCCGGCACTTGTGATTCTACTCGGCTTTGACCAGCACCTGTCACAGGGGACGACCCTTGCGGCGATGGTGCCCCCCATAGGCATACTCGCAGCCTTTGAATATTACCGCTGTGAACATGTGAATGTGCTCATTGCATGCTGTATTGCCGGGGGGTTCCTGCTGGGAGGGTTTCTCGGGGCAAAAATCGCGGTCAATATTCCGGAGGATATTTTAAAGAAAGTATTCGGGTCGGTACTGTTGGTGATAGCGGTGAAAATGATTTTTTTTGACTGATATTCTGTCCAGTGCAATACCTCTCCCTGCATTCCTTGTAAAATTCTGGTGGGGGCGATATAACTTTTTCTTGCATTAGGCCGGTATCAGGGGTACAGTTGTATTAATAATTTCAATATATATAACGGATATATCAATGAGTGAAACCTGTAAAATCAATCCTGAGCTGAACACACTTCGTTTGACTGAATCAGTACGGGGATCCGGATGAGCTGCGAAAATAGGTCCGGGTGACCTGGCAGCAGCGCTACAGGATGTCTCTGTTGCAGTGAGCAGCAGGGTGATTGTAGGGCTTGATACAAGCGATGACGCCGGGGTATACCGCCTCACTGACGGCATAGCCCTTATTCAGACCCTGGATTTTATCACCCCCATAGTGGATGACCCCTATGTGTACGGGCAGATAGCGGTATGCAACAGCCTCTCTGATGTGTACGCCATGGGAGGCACACCCGTCACGGCGCTTAACATTATATGTTTTCCTACAGATAAATTTACCCTCGATGTCCTCTCAAAGGTGCTCCAGGGAGGAGCGGACAAACTCGCGGAGGCGGGAGTGCAGCTTCTCGGGGGACACAGTGTTGAGGACGAGGAGCTGAAGTTCGGCATATCCGTTACCGGTGTGGTACATCCTGACAATGTAATCCGGAATTGCGGTATTATGGAAGGGGACCTTCTTGTGCTTACAAAACCGCTTGGAACAGGCATAATAAGCACAGCCATTAAAGCGGGAATGACAGAAGAAAGCCATATTCCCCCCTTCGTGGAATCAATGAATACGCTGAATGAGAAAGCCGCCGCCTTCATGAAGGAATTCCCTGTTCATGCCTGTACGGATATCACGGGGTTCGGGTTTATGGGACACCTGAGCGAAATGCTGGGTAAGGACAGTTTCGAAATAACAGTTCATGCTGAAAATATTCCATACCTTCCGGGAGCCGAAGAATATGCGTCAATGGGGCTTATTCCCGGCGGAATGTACCGCAACAGGGACTTCGCAGGAGACCGCTGCATAATTGAAAAATCCGTACCACGGGAGAGGGCTGACATCGTATTTGACCCTCAGACCTCCGGGGGCTTGCTTGTTGCGCTTCCAAAGGATTATGCGGAACAGTATGTTGAATTTCTCCGGACTGCGGGTGTTGCATGGGCCTCGATTGTTGGTGAAGTGAAGAAGTCAGGGGAGCCCCGTATCAGGCTGGTGTAATACCGCTACAGGTGCGCCAGAATCGCTTTCGCTTTTTCAAGTGCCAGGGCCCGGTGGCTTATCCTGTTTTTTTCTGAAAGGGGCAGTTCCGCCATGGTTTTTCCAAGATCGGGAAGATAAAATATCGGGTCATAGCCGAATCCCTGGTCTCCTCCGGGCTCACGGGCAATAGTCCCCTCGCACCGTCCCTCCGTGAGAAATTCCCTCCCGTCAGGCATTACGATTGCAATGGCGCAGATAAATCTCGCGGCGCGTTTATCGTCGGGGATGTCTTTCATTTTTTCAAGGACAAGGCTGTTTCGTTCACCGTCGGTGGCATTCTCCCCGGCATATCTGGCGGAATATACGCCGGGTTCTCCCTTCAGGGCATCCACCACAAGGCCCGAGTCGTCCGCGAGGCAGGGGAGACCGGTACAACGTGAAATTTCACGGGCTTTTTTCAGGGAGTTCTGCTCAAAGGTTTTCCCGTCTTCAAGGACATCAGGGGCATTGTCGAAATCATCAAGTGAACGTATTTCAAGGTTTTCGATGCAGGAAAATTTATCTTTAATTTCCCTTACTTTGTGGCTGTTTTTTGTCGCTATTACAAGTTCCATTGTTATATGTCTTTTCCGTTTTTGACAGGAGGAGGTTTCGCGGGATTTTTTGCAAGAAAATATTTTTTAGTACCGAAGGGGGCCGGCATTTCATTTATATCGTTATGATTTTCTGAATGTTTTTATAAAACATTTTTTCCTTCTGTTCCTGTGTCAATGACGATGATTCCTGTATCAGCTGCACATACGCTGCCTGGTCACGCCAGGGGCTGTCTGTGCCGAACACAAAATAGTCCTCGTTAAGCCTGTACATCTCTCTGCCGTAATCGCTTTGCTTCATATTTTCAAGTACAAAGGCGATATCAAAATAACATCCTTTTCCGCTCAGAAGGGGAATGACCTTTTCCCATTCCTCGTCGCCCCCGGCATGGGCCAGAATTATTTTCGTGTTTTTAAAATGATTGAGGACATTTGAAAACCGTTCAACAGAAGTATAATCGCATTCAGGAAGGCTCATATCAAAACCTGAATGAAAATACATGGCAAGGTCATTGTTCAGTATTTCATCGTATACTTTATACACGTTCTCATCATCAGCAGGGAACCCCTGATACGCAGGGTGAAATTTAATTCCCTGTAAGCCCGAGGCTTTGCACTCCTTGATGATTTTTTTATAATCAGGGTCATACGGATGGACGGAACCGAAAAAAATCATGCGGTTTGAGAGGGGGACTTTTTCCTGTATCCATTGCAGGATACTGTGCCCGTGACTGGGCCTTGTGGCAACAGGGAGGACGATAGATATATCGACACCGGCAGTATCCATTGAGTGCAGAAGACTTTCGTGGGTACCCCTGGTATACGCGGTAAGCCTGCCGCCGGTGTTGTCAATTATCGTACGAATCGCGGAGTCCGCCACTGTGTCGGCATAGATGTGGGTATGTGCGTCAATAATCATGTGCAATTCCTGTTAATACCTGTTACAGACAATAAAGGTTTTCATTCATAAAAACTTTGTAGCAGCGGGCAGGATTGAGTAACCGTGATTGAACCGGATTATCTGCAGTTCTTTTTCACACATGATATCCTGCCATGAAATTATTACGTCAAAGTATGAAATTGATGTCCATCATATTATGTGAAACCTGTTGCCCCGTGTCATTTTTTCTGACGATGTTTCTGGTTCCAGTCTCATGTTAAAAAGGAAGGAGGGATATGAGTTGAAATGCCAGTTAACAAACATGAAAAATGAATTGGTATTATTTCCAAATTTTGACTTGATGGATGGGATAATTGTAATAGTATGCATCGATAAATATTTTATTGGAGGTATTATGGAAACATTTATAGCTATTTTATCCGGTATCGGATTGTTGTCAGGGATGGTTGGTTTGCTAAGCGTGATCAACACGGCGTTTGATCTGCATCTGCGGTTTAAAGGGACTGATCTCCCTAATGATTATATCGCAGCCCTTGCAATACTTGTGTTCGGTCTTATTACCGGCGGTATCGGGTATCTTTTGAAAAAAAGAAGAGACGGGAAAGCGGCTGCGGGTGGACAGGGGTAAAGGGGATTCTCCATTCAGCAGATTCGGGTATCGTACTGATATAATAAAACGCCCGGTCTATTTT
>DAOSYC010000158.1:0-4651 GCA_035380905.1 Spirochaetota bacterium
CTGTTTCCCATGGGGAAAATCCGACATGAGGGAGCCCCCGTGAAGAAAGAAATCCATTGCAATAATGTTTCCCCCGGGAGATACCTTCACTGAAGTCACCCGGAATACCGTCCCCCCCTTCAGCACAATCCTGAACCTGCCGGACAATGCCAGTTCTGCGGCTGCATTGCTGCCGAGCGAAATTTCAGCTCCACCGGCAACAGAGGATTTTCCGGTCCGTACAACACCGTCAACAGCAACAGTGCCATGGACAACCTGAAACGGCAGCATCCCCCTCTCCCGCATGACCCCGGTACCGGGCCACCGGAACACAAGATACAGCGCCACGGGAACCATAGCAACCAGTATACTAAAGGCGAATGCCTGCCTGAATGACCGCCGCGGCCGCTTCGCCTGAAGTTCATGGGGCGGTATCCCCTCGCCGGCACGCAGCGTCTGCCATTGCGCATCGATCCGCGCCTTCACATCTTCACTGCGGAATACAACCTCCCTGTACCGGGGAGTTGTCAGGGCCGCATATGTTTCAAACCTTTTGCGGCACCGGGAACAGTCCGCACCATGACGCTCCCATTTTTTCAGGAGGGCGCTTCCCGCAGTCCCCGCAACCAGTTCAATCAGTTCCTTTTTTGTCAGGTGCCCATTCACGTACACATACCTCTATATTATATAACGGATGAAATACAGCAGCAATGCCACGGAAATCACAGAAAAAGTGTATCCATCCTTTTCCAGAGTGTCACTGAGGGAAACAAGAAGCGCCTTCATTTTACGTTTTGCGGTACGTTCCGAAATACCAAGAAGTTCCGCGATTTCCCCGTAGGTATATTCCAGCTCCACTCTCATGGTGAACACAGAACGGGACACTTCGTCAAAGCGGGACAGATGCTCCGCAATGATTCTCTGCAGGTCATCCAGTTCCAGCGCTTCCCCGGCACTATCTTCCCGTTGTGCCGTATGTTCGCTGTCTATTGGTTCAAAGCGCACCGTTTCCTTTCTCCGGAGATAATCGATGGAGGCATTGCGGGCAATCCTGAAAAGCATTGCCCGTATATTCGTCATATCAGGTGTTTTTTTTATGGAATATTGTATCAGGCGTACAAATACATCCTGCAGCAGGTCTTCAGCAGTATCATGGTCGTGAACAAGGCCGATAATATACACAAACAATTCCCTGTTGTGTGTGTCATACAGATCATGCAGTGTTTCCTGTGGGATCATATCATTTTCTCATTGTGAAATTCATGATACAGGGTACGTTTCAGTTTCAGTACACTATATCGACCCGCCGCCGTAAACAATTTTTCGGGTGCGTCACGCTGAACAAAAATCCCCGGCTATGGTATTTTATTTGACGAATAATCATTAAAGTAGAATTATATGGCTTCCTGAACAATACTATGATAATGAAATGGAGACAGATATGATCCAGTCCTTCAACAAAGATGAGAAGAAAGCGCTTATCGCCATCATGAAGTTCGTCGCAAGCGCCGACGGCGTTATAACCGGGGAAGAGATCACGACATTCAACGAAATCGCCGAAAAGAAAAATTTTGATGATTTTCAGGAAATATTCACCGAAGTTGACAATGAAGTCCACACCATTGAAGACATAATGGAGCTGGCAAAAAAAGTGCGCACAAAAACCCATGAGTACGATATCCTCCGGTATGCCTTTGAAATGGCAATTGCAGGAACCACAATAGAACCTGAGGAAGTTGAAATCCTGCGTCTCCTCGGTAAAGAGTGGGGTGTAGACATCAAATCACTCCTCAAAGGATAAGTCCCGAACAGGCACATGTACAGAGAAGATTTCCTTGATTATCCCGACCGGTCCAGGATACGTTTCCGGATAAATAAAAACACATCACGCCAGAATGTGGTGTTTATTCACGGCATCGGGGAAAGCCTGGAGCTTTATGATTACATGTTCCCCTATTTTGACAGGGCCGGGATATCGCTCCACGCCCTGGAACTTACAGGCCACGGGGCATCGAGCGGAATTCCAGCCCATGTTGACAGCTGTGAACGCTATCTCCGTGACCTGAAACGTTTCATATACGGCAATCTCAGGAACACCCCGGTATACTGCATCGGCCATGATATCAGCGCCCTCACCGCCATGCGTCTCGCGGAGGATGACAGGTTTCACGTGGAGGGGCTTATACTCACCTCCCCTCTTATTTCCCTGAAGCTGGATTTTTTCCTGAAGGCAGGGATACTGATCCTGGCACAGCTCATGCCGGAACACAGGATATCTCCGGGGGCTGCGGTCATGGGAAGCATCTCGCACGTCGAGGAAACGACGCAGTCAATATCACAAAACCTCTTAAAAGGAGGGGGCGGCATTACCGCCGGCCTTATCCGTGCGGTACTCAGGGAGCGGAAAAACTTAGCCTCCGGGAGAGATGCGCTGCGGCGGATAAAAACCCTTCTCTTTCTCGGAGAAGAGGATATCATTATTGACACGAAACATGCCCTTTCATATTATCAGACACTGTATAACGGGACGGAGAACCTGAAGGTTGTGCAGTGCAAAAACAGCCTCCATGCTGTTCTCCTTGAGAAAAACAGATTGAATTTCATAGAAAATATTATTACATGGATACAAAGCCGTGGTGCTGAGATGTAGCAGCCCCTGCCCGCAGGAAACAGCACCGCGGATTGCGCGTATATCCGTCAAAGAATACAGACAATACCCGAACACAGCCGCGGCACAACAGTAATATCATAAAACAGGAAACAACACAATGGGAATCGTTTCATCCAAACCGACAATTACCAGGAAGGAACTGGAGGGAGTACTCAACTGTCTCATAAAAGATGAACTCCTCTACGGAGTAACCGTAAAAAATTTCGAAACAAGGCTATCCGACTTTCTCGGTTCAAAATACTGCCTCGCGGTCAACTCCCAGACCGCGGCATATCATCTCGCGTTTAAAGCGCTTGAAATCGGCCCGGGAGACGAAGTCATAATTCCTTCGTATTTTAATTATGCGCCGTTAAGCGCTCTCAGCTTTACCGGAGGAACGCCTGTCCTTGTGGACATTGACAGCGGATCATTGACTCCCGCAGCCGGACAGATTCAGGAGAAAATTACCGAAAAAACAAAAGCCGTAATAGTGGGCCACATGTTCGGCTTCATAACAGAAATCCCCGACCTCGGAGAACAGAAGGTGTCCGTCATTGAAGATATTTCTTATTCTATCGGGGCCGATATACATAATGATACCGAAAAAAAAGCCGCTATCACCATCGCATCCTTTTCTCCGACCATGATGATAACAACAGGGAACGGTGCTGTGGTTATGACACCCAATTCCAGGCACTTTGCGCTCATGAGAGACCTGCGCGGAAATAATGAAAAGGAAGCCACATTAAAATACGATTACACCATGACCGACTTTCAGGCGGCCATGGGAGTGTCCCAGCTGATGAAACTTCCAAATTTCATAAAACGCAGAAGGGAGATTGCACGCATATACCATGAGGCCCTCAAATTGACATCCCATAAGTCTCTCTACGCATTTAATGACGCATTCCTGTATCAGTCATTTCCCGTAATCTTTGATGCCACCACAGAACGCATTGAAAAATACTGGAAAAAGACCGGCATTGAACTCTACAGACCGATACCATACCCGCTCCACCACTACTGCGATGAAAAGCCCATGGAATATCCGAACAGCGACCGCCTGACAAAAAAAATGTACTCACTCCCCATTTATCCCGCTCTTTCAAAAAAGGAAATTGAGAAGATTTCCCGTTCCCTGGCAAATTTCATTTAGGAGACAACGGAAATGTATATTCTGACAATAGAGGAAAGTTTCGCCGCCGCACATCAGCTTCGGGGCTACAGGGGAAAATGTGAAAACCTTCACGGCCATAACTGGAAAGTTATTCTGAGCGTAAAGGGGTCCGTCTTAAATGAAATCGGTCTTCTCGTGGATTTCGGCGACCTGAAAACAATGCTCAGGGAAACTCTCGGAGAACTGGACCACCGGAACCTGAACGAAATCCCCCACTTTACTGAACACAATCCCAGTTCCGAAAATATCGCACGATATATTGCCGGAAAAATTTCAGAAAAACTCCGGAACCACCCTGCGTCTCCCGCTCTCATCGATTCTGTAACAGTATGGGAATCAGCAACATCCCGGTGTACGTATATACCGGATGACTGCAGCGAGTAATCCATATATTTTAACACCTTCATAAAAATACATTACACGATCATTTCGAATGATTCATTCTAAAAAAAACATGAAATTATTCTAAAATTTTCGTATTTTATAGCAGTTATCCATACTAAAAATTTGTATAAAAATTCTTAAAATTTTCCGTATTCGATTGACATTTCCTGTGTCACTAAGTAGATTGAGCAACATCTTGTACGTCTTACATTATATTGTTAGTTTTTCATGAAGAAAATGAATTTTTTTTTTATAATTTGCTTGATTTTTTTCTTTAATTCAAGTATGGTCTCATATAAAATTTCATATAAAAGGAGTTTATCTAGTATGAAAAGAAATATCCTCTTAGTATTATTCGTTGCTGTATTCGCATTTGCAGTTACTTTCGTAGGTTGCAAACAGCAAGCAGCAGAACAAGCAGCTGACCAGCCAGCAGCAGAGCAAGCAGCTCCTGCAGCAGA
>DAOSYC010000158.1:4751-8964 GCA_035380905.1 Spirochaetota bacterium
GCAGCTCCTGCAGCAGACCAGGCAGCACCTGCAGCAGAACAAGCAGCACCTGCACAGTAAGGATCTATTTTAGATTATTACTCAAAGAAGGGGGATATACCAATATCCTCCTTTTTTATTTTTCCGGAGCTTTCAATTTCTGATTTTTTATGCTTGAATAAAATAATCCTTAAATGATACAAGTTATGTAATGGAAGATTGCAGCATATTACAAAGGTGTTTCAGAAATTCAAACGAACAGACCTCATTATCATGGAAGAAAAAACAGTAACAGGCACTACAGCACGTGAACCGGACAAGGATATTGTCACCTTTGAAGCAAATGAAATCCTCGGTACGGACGACGTTGTACGAAAACTGAAAACCTTCAAGGCGGACAGCCGGGAAAAGGAAATAGCCGTGGACTTTGTTCAGGCCTATGTCAATTTCATGGAAGAGCTCGTGGAGCACGACCTTCACATCAACCTCAACAGAAACAACGTTGAAATCCGTGATCTTGTGTCCCATGTCAACAGCATGATGAAGGAAAAGTCCGAGTTTATTTTTAACACAATGGTCCTTCACAGCCCGGCACATTACCGCAATATCCAGACAGCCCTTCTGGGAAAAAGCTCCGCGGAATCCGAGTAATTGTCCTGCGTCATTGTCCATTTTTCTTCTTTTGAATATCCGGCATACATGCGGTATAGTATAGAATAGGGATTCTGCAGTCTCTTTATAATGAATCCACATCGCCGAAGGAGACCCTCACCGGTGGACAGAAAAATTTTTCACAATAAAAAAGAACTGCGCGAAAACATTGACCAGATAGTCCGGACTCTCTGCGATCCTGAAATGTACGACGCCCTGTGCCACAGGACGATCCACGAAGAGCCGATGCCCTCAATAAGGGACCTGAATGACATTGTTGAAATGCTCCGCTCGGTCCTCTTCCCGGGATATTTCGGCAATTCAGAGCTTCATACCACTACGATGTCGTACTATATCGGCTCCACAATTGACAATGTATACCGGCTCCTTTCCGAACAGATACGCCGCGGCCACTGCTTCATCTGCAATAACAGCGAAAAAAAATCCTGCGATGAGTGCCATGAAGATTCCTATGCCACCGCGATGGAATTTATCAAGCAACTTCCCCATATCCGCCATATGCTTTCGACAGATGTGGGCGCCGCGTACGAAGGGGACCCGGCCGCGAAAAATCCCGGTGAAACAATTTTCTGCTACCCGAGCATCCTCGCGATGACAAACTACCGTATCGCACATGAACTGTATGTCCTTGAAGTACCCCTTATTCCGCGTATTATCTCCGAAATGGCCCATTCCCTTACGGGGATCGACATCCATCCCGGAGCGCAGATCGGGGAAAATTTTTTTATTGACCACGGCACAGGAGTTGTTATCGGTGAAACATCGGTTATAGGGAACGGCGTGCGCCTGTATCAGGGGGTAACCCTGGGAGCGAAAAGCTTTCCCCTCGATGACGAGGGAAACCCCATCAAGGGAATACCGCGCCACCCCATTGTGGAGGATGATGTCATCATCTATTCCGGGGCAACAATCCTCGGACGTGTCACCATCGGCGCCGGCTCGGTAATCGGCGGCAACGTGTGGCTCACTCACGATGTCCCCCCGGGAACACGGATACTCCAGGGAGATGTCATTGAAAGCCTGTTCGAATACGGCGCCGGCATATAACCGCACATTACGCACGAAACACAACACGCAGAACCGCAGGAGGACGGTATGGCCAGTGATGCTGAAATTATAGAGGCCTTTGAGAAAATCGATTATGAAACAGTGCTTCCCAACGAGGAGCCCTTTATTACGCTCTATGAGCATTTTGATGATACGTCAAAACCATATTTTCTCAGTGAAGGGGACAGGTACGGGCTTTTCTATTTTGATGAGGAAATAACCGTTGATATCCTTATTAACGAAAAAACATTTCTGAACATTATCAACGAGGAACAAAGGACCATTCTTCACCTGCTCTACCGCGGGGAGAATGACAGCTTTGACATCTACTTCCCGTTTCTGCACAAGAATGAACAGCAGATGTCCTTTCTCTCGGCACTGAAAAACAGGAAAACCTTCAGGGTCCATTACCTCATGAGCCTGTACGGGGGGATCTTCAAGGCCGCCACGAAGGAATACACGCTTTCCGACACCCTCGCCGCCATGCTGCCGCAGCAGTAAGGGGATGCTTATTCCAGCGGGGCCCCGGTAAAAATCTCATCCTGCACACGGAGAAGTGTCGTATCCTCTGAACGGAGATACGCCATTTCGCCGGCAAATTTTTTCATTTCAGTTCCTATGAAAAACCGCGACGCCAGGACCTTTCCGGTGTAGAATGAGGCCTCGGGACTGTCCTCAAGGACGGAGTCAAGAATTTCCCCCTCCACGTCTCCCACAAGTTCCAGCATTTTCGGCTCCGTCACCGTAAGGCTCCAGAGATGCATCCATCCATGGGTAAGGTACCTGAAGGCGTTCAGGAGCGGTTTCGCCTGAAAGAAGAGCTGCGGAATTTTTTTCCGTTCCAGCATCTCCTTCATGTCCTCCACCAGGGCGTCCATGTCCCGGAGCGCGTCTTCCACGGGCGATATATATCTGTCATTCACCACACCCCTGGCCCGTTCCACGGTTTCACGTATCCGTGCCTTGTATATCCCGTACCGGTACTGGCCGCTGTCCTGCAGGAGCTTTCTCATAAGAAGGTCCATCGCCTGGATGCTGTTGGTCCCCTCGTAAATGGACTGTATCTTCGAATCCCTGGCGAAAAGTTCCACGGGGTAATCGGCGCAGAACCCGTATCCCCCGAAGACCTGTATTGCCTCGCCGGTGATGAGCCATGAAAGATCGGAATTGCCCCCCTTCCCGATGGGCGTCAGGAAGTCGACCAGGGCCTCCGCCTCGCGGGCCTCGTCCCCTTCAGCGGCAAATTCCACGTCACGGAGATAGCCGATATAGTAGCAGAGTATCCTCATTGCCTCCACATGGGACTTCATCCAGATGAGCATCCGTTTCATGTCGGGGTGCTTAATAATTGCCACGGGACCGCCCGAAGGGTCTGCCTTCCGGGTTATATCGCCCCCCTGTACCCTGTTCCGTGAATAGGTAACAGCGTGGAGATATGCCGCCCCGGAGACCGCGAGGGCCTGGATTCCCACGTACAGCCGTGACTCGTTGATCATCTGGAACATGATGCGCATCCCCTTCCGCTCCTCCCCGAGAAGGGTACCCACACAGCAGCCGTTGTCGCCGAAACTCATGGCGCAGGTGGCGGAGGACTTGAGCCCCATTTTATGCTCAACCCCGGTGCAGATCACATCGTTCTGCTCACCCATAGAACCGTCGGGATTCACGCGGTACTTCGGCACAAGGAAAATGGAAATCCCCTTTGTCCCGGGAGGGTCCCCTTCAATGCGCGCAAGGACAGGGTGAATTATATTTTCATAGAGGTCGGTATCGCCGTTGGTTATAAATATTTTCTGCCCCGTAATGAGATACGTGCCGTCCGGCTGCCGTACCGCCTTCGTGGTGAGTGCCCCGACATCGGAACCGGCGCCGGGCTCCGTAAGGCACATGGTGCTGCCCCACTCTCCGGAAATAATTTTCTCAAGATACAGCCCCTTCTGCTCCGGGGTGCCGAAATTCTTGATGAGGTTAATGGTGCCGAATGAGAGGTGCGTATACATGGTAAAGGGGAGGCTTGCCGCGGAAAAATATTCCACAGAAGACTGGAAGATGATCTCCGGCATTCCCACGCCCCCAATCTCCTGCTCTTTCGGGAGGGCCAGAAACCCCGCGTCATGGTACGCCTTGAGCGCAGGGCGGTAGCACTCCGGCACATGGACCTCCTTCGTGTCCGGGACATACCGCACGCCCCCTTCTTTGTCGCCCTGGATGTTCGCGGGAAACACGATGTTCACCGCGATCTGCTCCGCGAGGTCGAGGCTTGCCTCCATGGTTTCACGGTCAAATTCGGAAAATTTTTCAAAGCGGGCAAGGCTGTCAACTTTCAACAGTTCAAAAAGGACAAAGCGCACGTCCCGCGAATCGACGAGGGGATTTACTGCCATATTCATACTCCTAACAATATATTGTCCGGCGGGAGGTCTCCCGCTCTCTGTGTGTCAGCGCAAAAGGAAATTATTCATTTATACGACATTGTAGATTTGTCAAGGATCATTTGTTTCTCCCATGCTTTGCC
>DAOSYC010000159.1:0-8819 GCA_035380905.1 Spirochaetota bacterium
CCACATCCATTAATAATAATTATACAGCATACATCACGTGTCAACATCTTTCCCCGCCAGTCGGGCCGAAACCCCTGGAACACAAACCCTGATACAAAATACCTAAAATCCACCTCCCGGACAACCATTCAGTACAGTTTATTAATTGAAATGAAAGTATTTGACATATTTAAAACAGCAAAGTATAGTTTGCCGATAAAGCTTCATAATATCAGAAAATGTTATAATGACAAAGAATATTACACAACGAATTATCGTTATTGCGGTATTGTGCGTTATTGCAACAATAAATACCGCCGATACCGCTTCGCGTGAATACCGATGGGGTGCTGACAAAAAATCAGTCTTCACTTTTTATGTGAAAAACACCCCGCATTTTGAATTCAGCGTATCCCGTATGCCCAGCTACAAGAACAAAATCATGAATTACATACTGGCAATAGACAGCAACCTTAAGGATAGAATTACAATAATACGCGCCAGCTCTGACCCCGTGAGGGACTATCTTTTTGTGAACAAAAAATTATATTCAGTTCTTGAATATCATGGCAGAATACCAAAGAACGACTTAAGCGATATCATAAAAAATCTATCCTCTGTATACAGAGACCCCACCATTCAGAAAGACAAGGGACTGACCATTTATTCATTTATGGGGGACAACACAAAAGTGATCACCCTTGCACGCGATAAAAAGAATGCGGTTGAATGTAAAACATACTTCTATGCCAGCAACCTGTTCAGAATGCTGCTTTCTGATTGATTTTTTTCACATTATTAATTTTTTTTATTTTTGTGGTTGACACAGTGACATAATGGATCGATAAGTGTTTTCTAAATTCTTTTTGCAAAAAGGTGACACAGTGGCAAACATCAAGTCAGCAAAGAAACGCAATATCACAAACGAAAAACGTCGCGCTAAAAATTCTCAGGTTAAGTCGTCAATACGCACTTCATCAAAGAAAGTATTGAAAGCTTTATCTTCCAAAGAAATCAGTCCTGAAGAAATTCAGCAGATTCATAAAGATTTTACAAAAACAATTGATACTGCTGCGGGCAAAAGAATTGTCCACAAAAAAACAGCAGCAAGGAAAAAATCGCGGATTGCAAAGAAGATAAATGCGCTTTTTAGTAAACCGGCCGAATCCTGAAAAATTGTAGAAAATTTTTATAAAAAAAGCTGAGGTCTTCTTGACAAAACAGGAGATTGTTTTAAAGATAGCAGAACAAAGCGGAATCAAACGACGCGAAGTCAGCTATATAATTGATAATTTTCTGGATTACATTGTCAAGAGTGCTGATAATGGCGAAAAGGTTGAAATACGCGGTTTTGGTTCTTTTAGTCGTGTTATAAGGAAAAAAAGAAATGTGTATTCACCGATTGCCGGCAAGCATTTACATTTGCCGGAAAAATCGATTCTAACCTTTAAAGCAAGTAAAAATACTGAACAGGAAATCGAGGGCGCTTAGCTCAGCTGGGAGAGCATCTGCCTTACAAGCAGAGGGTCACAGGTTCGATCCCTGTAGCGCCCAATAAAAAAAGGTACCTTAACGGTACCTTTTTTTATTGGGCGATTTTCACAGAAAACTATAAGTCAATAACCATACCATCATACGCAACCTCGACTTCAAGGTCATAATCACGTTTCTTCTTGTCCATACTTAAATACGTCATCGCATTCGATAATACAGCATCAAGCTTTTCGTCATTATGGTCCGGATCGTGGTGCCACAAAATCAGTTTCTTTATGTTAAAACGCACTGCAATATCTATCGCAATCGACGCGGATGAGTGCCCCCAGTCCACCTTGTTAATAACGGAATCTTCAAAGGTATACTGCGCATCAAATACAGCCACATCAGCATTACTTAGAAAATCACGATATGTATCAATATAATCCATCTCGTCAATATTGAATTCGCAGTCGCTGGTAAACACAAATGACTTACCATCCTCCTCAAACCGGAAACCAAAACATCCGCCGGGGTGCCTCATTCTTTTATTGATAATTTTCACATCATTTAAATTGAATTCCGACTCCTTTTCCAGCACAAAAAATTCTTTCGTTGCGAACATATAGTCGAGATTTACCGGAAAATGGCTGAAAACCTGCTGATACTCAATTCGCTCCTTTATATCACTGAAAGGTGAGTAGATATTAAACCTGTTCCCCTTAATATAAAACGGAACGAAAAAAGGTATCCCCTGTATATGGTCCCAGTGGGTATGTGTAAAAAGCATCGTTGCGACACCCTCACCTCGTCCGAAGTCCTCTTTCATGAGTGAGGCTCCCAGATTTTTCAGCCCTGTCCCTCCATCAATTATAATAATTTCATCATCCCTGGTCCTGACCTCCAGGCAGGTGGTGTTTCCTCCGTACGTTCCCTTTACGGAAAAAGGCAGGGAATCAATAAATCTTTCAATTGATTCCTCTGAGGATATATCTTTCGGCGTTGCGAGAGACATTGCCTTCTTTATTTTTTCTGTCACCATTGTGTGTCTGAAGGGAGTTGGTATTGACCCGCGTACACCCCATAATGTTATTCTCATGATATCTCTCTATTCATTATTAAAGTCCGTTTAATTTGCATCTCAATACACTCATTCAATTTACCAAACAGCAACAACAATTTATATATATCGCTATATCTCAAAAACAGTATGGTATACATTTAATGTTTCCGGATATTAAAAAATTTTCAATAAGAATAGTATCCTCATTTCAAATTTTCAACAAATTTATTAAAAAATCTTGACATCTTTATCGTCATATGTAACATACTGTGGGTTGTTCGGGCACTCTGATCTCTACATCTCGTATTTCCCTTCTGTACCATATCCCTGAACCCTTTTTTTGAAGTACAAAATGTATTTAATACCAGCATTATCACAACCAGGTAATGAGGAGACAATTATGCAATTTTCGGACCGCATTCTGCAAATTAAACCATCACCAACTCTTGCTATAACTGCTGTTGCCAACGCAATGAAGGCCAAGGGTATTGACGTTATCGGATTTGGTTCCGGTGAACCGGATTTCGACACTCCCCGTTCGATAAAAGACGCAGCAATACGTGCTATTGAATCCGGGAAAACAAAGTATACCCCTGTAGGAGGAGTACCTGAATTAAAACAGGCCATTGCTGAAAAATTCAGACGCGACAATAATCTTGAGTACTCCCCCGGCGAAATTACCGTTAACTGCGGCGGTAAGCATTCCTTTTATAACCTGATGCAGATCCTTTTGAATGAAGGTGATGAAGTCATAGTACCGGCTCCGTACTGGGTTTCATATCCGTCAATGATAAGTCTCGCCGAAGGAACTCCGGTTATTCTTTACACAAAAGAGGAAAATGGATTCAAGATTACCCCGGAAGAACTAAAAAAACATATAACCCCTAAAACACGTGCCATCGTCATCAATTCCCCTTCAAATCCGACAGGCGCAACGTATTCCAAACAGGAATTAACCGTCATTGCCGATATACTTCTTGAAAAGAATATTCTTGTAATTTCGGACGATATTTATGAGTCGATTTTATATGACGGGGCTGAGTTTACCAATATCGCATGTCTGAGTGAAGAGCATAGAAAAAACACCATAGTGCTGAACGGTGTGTCAAAGACATATTCAATGACAGGGTGGCGTATCGGATACATGGCGGGCAATGCTGATATCATAAAAAAAATTGAAATCATTCAAAGCCAGTCTACATCCAATCCGACATCAATCTCCCAGTGGGCATCAATTGAAGCTATTACCGGCGACCAGTCCGTAATCCAGGAGATGGTGGACGCGTTTACAAGAAGGAGACAACTGATCGTTGACGGGCTCAACAGCATACCGGGAATTTCATGCATGAACCCTGAAGGCGCCTTTTACGCGTTCCCGAATGTATCCGGTGTCTATTCTCTTCCCGGATGGAAAGACGTTGAAGCGAAGTATGCCGACAAGCCCAACAACTCTCACCGGATAACGACATATCTCCTTGAAGAAGCAAAGGTGGCCGTTGTTCCCGGGGCGGAATTCGGGAGCGATGATAATGTCCGCATGTCGTTTGCGACATCAGATGAGAATATATCAAAAGGGCTTGAGAGAATAAAGGAAGCCGTACAGAAACTTCTTTAGTAGTCCATATACCGCCAGGCCTTCAGATAGTAGGTATAGAGTATAGGCCTGTCGAAGGTATTGATTTTTGTGGTCCTTTTACTGCTGTCCGGGGGGAAGTGCATCGAACCTGCGAAGGTATCAGGTGAAAAAAACCTGAACCTGATGTCCTTCCTCTCCGGCACTTCAAATCTCCCCTTCCGGAGCATGGCGATATTAAAGCCCCAGTCTCCGAACGTCGGCACATATACATGATATGCCCTTACCCCGGAAAACACCTTTCCCATAGTGTTGTGAATACACCAGAACGCCTCTCTCGCGAAAAGGGGAGATGTTGACTGGGTTACAAAAACACCGTTCCTTCTTAATGTCCGCTTGACCATTCTGAAAAGCTCGACAGAATACAGCTTCGAAATCGATTCATCATGGGGGTCTGGAAAATCTGCAATTATCACATCATAGGTATCATGAGTTTTTCTCAGGTACATAAAGGCGTCACCAATTATCACCTTCACCCTGGAATCATTCAGAGAATCCCTGTTTATTCTCTTAAATGAGGGATTATTTTTTGCCAGGCTGATCATCAGGGGATCAAGCTCCACAAGGGTTACATGCTGCACCCCGGGACATTTCAGCGCTTCCCGCACCGCCAGGCCGTCTCCGCCTCCCATTATAAGGACCTTCTTATCACGGCCCGGGTGCAGCAGCAGCGCCGGGTATACCAGCATTTCATGATACCGGTACTCATCAAATGTGGAAAACTGCAGCGACCCGTCCAGGTAAAGGCGGAAATCATCACCGGTCCGTGTGAGCACTATCTCCTGATACCGGGAACGCCGTGAAAACACTATATCATCAAAAAAAAGCCGCTTTTTTAAAAAGTGGTTCAACTGGTCTGATGAAAACGCAATGGCAAGAATAACGAGAAAGGCCGCGACAGGGAACAGGTAATCAGACCTTTTTCTTTCCGGATAACGAATAAAAGCAATAAGGGCAATGGCGACAGCGATATTCAGTGCACCTACCGTTAAACTTGTAAGCAGCCTCCCTGCATAGGGGAACAGTACAAGGGGAAAAAGCAGTGACCCCCCGAGACCACCAAGATAGTCAAGTGAAAGAACGTTGGAGATAACATCCTTCAGAGCACCGTATCCCTTTAAAATTCTTGTGAGGAGTGGTATTTCAAGCCCCACAAGAAGACCAATAACAATAAGGAAAAAAATATGCAGCATATAATATGATACGCTGAATGAGAACAGGTAATTCAGGACAATAACCGACATGCCCCCGACTATACCCAGTGCCACTTCTATCAGAATAAAATTTTTAAGCAGCTTATCAACAAAAAAACGGGACAGGTATGAACCTATTCCCATTGATACCAGGAAAAAACCTATGGTAATTGAGTACTGCTGTACCGGGTTTCCAAGCAGATAGGTGGCAAGGGAACCCAGCACCAGCTCATAGGTTATTCCACACAACGCTACAATAAAAACAGAAAATAGAAGCAGTCTCTGTTCGAATATCCCCAGGCTGTTTTTCACTATTTCTGGTTCTGTGTCTGAATGACTGACTGGGCAGCAGAGCTGGTTGATCTCGATATACTTGAAGGCGATGAAATAACAGCGGCAACAATAATTGAAATGCCGAGTATTATCGACCCGATTATTATACCGAGAGAGGTATTCTGATCATCTTCAATTTCCTTTTTTATTGAAAACGGTGTAAAAAACTTGATGATAAGAAATCCCAACCCCATCATTACTATACCGACAAGTGAATAGATAACTGTTTCTCCGATACCGTACACCAAGGCCATTAAATTACTCATAGAAACAATCTACCCCCTAATTGTATTATTTTTCACTTCATATTGTAAAACTGATACCAGGTAACACCAGTTTTATCATCATTAAATTCACTTATTTTCCGAAACGGGGCCCTCGTGAACTATAGGGCCCATGACCATAATACACCCCGGTCCGGCTTCCGACACGGAGAGATTTCCGGTGTTCACGCTGCCGGGAAATATAATACTGCCCGCCCTTGTCATACCCCACCAGGTAGTATGATAGTCCTATTGCGCTGCTGAATAATATCAGTGATACCAGTATCGTCCTGACCATGTTGCCCGCTCCTGTCCCGTTTTAGTCAGCCGCCACTTCAAAGGGCAGTTCGTTATATGACTTTGATTTGACCTGATTGATTATCCATAGTACAAGAAACACAAAAAACACGATAAGAAAGTACCGATAACTTTTTATATTGTCCGTAATGGCGATCCGCAGGGAATCCGGCCTCCGTCTGTTCTGGCTGTACGACTCAAGATAAATGTAATAGTCCCCCGTTTCATCAAGGGCGAAATCCTGTTCCACACTGACAGTAGATTCATGCCAGTGCCCTTCGTCATCATACCCTTCCTCGTCCCAGAAATCACCGCTTATACTTAATGATTCAATGGGGTCCTGCAGGGCATCAACTTCATCAAGTGTATTCTTCAGGGAGAAATACCCTCCACGGCCCCCCTGCCGGTAACTGTCCTGAGCCGGTGCCTGTTCTGACAGTCCGCCTTCAGCACCATCCTCTTTTGGCTTCACCGGTGCCGACGCATCTTCAGCGACAGCAGGTTCCTGAGGCACTTCCGCGGCACGGTTTTTCAGATGCGCTTTAATTTTGTCCTTTTTAATCAGCATAAGCCTGTACGACTGCCACTCAAGATGGAAATTCTGAATGCCTTTATCAACACTGACCCGCATTTCATACAGCGTATCAGGGGAGCTTTGTAAATGTACCGGCGGGAACAGCATCTGACTGAAGTAAAAGCCGTTTCCCTCCTCAACCCTGTATGCATTATTCGTCAGTACCACAATATTCTGATGGTCAACAGCATCCTGTATTTCATGTCCCGAAAAACACCGCACAACAGTAAGAGAAAAGGCAAGTATCATCATAATTACATACACAAGTGCCTTCTTCTTATAGAGCTTCCGCTTCCGCATTGTGTTTTCATATTTTTCCAGATATTCATCTTTGCGGAATGCGAGTATTACCTTACGGTGGGGTACGCGCTTACCCCTGGTAATTGACACTTCATCCTCGGACTGCTCTATAGTATAGAAATAACCCCGCTGCCTGAAGTCATAGCATTGTACCGACTCGCCGATCTCCGGCTCCCACGACAGCTCACCCTCGGCATATACAATACGCGCAACAAAGCCGGTTTCATCTTTAGAAAATCTGCCACCTTCAAAGGTGAAGAAATTCCTGTCAGCTTCAAGGTCAATCTCCTCGGGAGCGTATTCAGTGTATGAAAAGATATTTCCATCCTCCTCAACAAACCAGTGATACACCCCGTCACTTGAAACAGCCATCCACTCGTCCCAGACCGAAAGCTCGTATTCCTCCTCCTCCTGGTAGCGGATCCTTCCTATTATCTCATATTCTATTCCGTCAATTTCGCCCTTCGCACCGAGCTTCATCACGGTAAGGTCCTTGTCGGCGATGAACATATCCGCATACACCTGGTAATATTCCTGTGTATACTGATCATACTCTTTGCCGCAGGAAAGGCACTTCGCTATGGGAATTTCCTCAGCGTCCTCACCGCTTCCTTCAATACGGTAGCTTTTACCAAGATCACCGCCGCATGCGGTGCACTTGAGACCCCTGATGTCCTCAGAATTATCGCCCATACCTCAGCCCTCGACAACAATATCCCGCTTTAAAAGCGGCCGCCCGATAAAGAGTTCAAGTTCATCTTCGGTGAACTCAATGGAGGTTTTCTTCCCGCTCCATATTCCGTCAATATACTTCACCGGGGTCCCCGGCTCAATATAGTGCATCAATTCACCCTCGCCCCCTTCAATGGTCGCGGCGCCCTTCTCCTTGATCATGACCTTTTTATCGCCAATTAGAATATTCTGGCCTGCCTTCAGGTCATCGATATTATCAGGCATATCAACAGTCTCTATCATCTCCGTGAAAATGGTAAATGTCCCTTCGTCCTCCGCAAACCATGCGGGTTCACCATCATAATCAACAAACCATTCATCGAAGAATCCCCCGGAGTACTTGTACCGCAGCCTTCCCAGGGCTGAAAAGGGCTTTCCGAGAATTGTCCCCGTACAGCCCACATGGAATATTGATGGGAACTCCGCGAGTTTCGGATGTTTTCCGGAGGGATCAAGGCCTTCAACATTGACTTTATGATGGGTGTCACAGTAGGGACACACAATAACCTTGCTGAACCTGTTTTTCACCTCAATGGGCGCCCCGCAGGACGTACAGTTGTACGATGTCATCCGCTAATTCCTCCCGGGTTATCCGATTTTTTCTCCGCATTCAGGACAGAACTTTGCCCCTGGAGCAAGCGCTGCATTGCATTTGGGACAGTTCACCTGCTGGAGGTTCTGGCCGCACTCAGGGCAGAACTTCGGGCTCCCTGCTATAGTGGCGCTGCACTTCGGGCACTGCATGGTTACATTCATCTCTTTTCCGCAGTTGGAACAGAATTTCGCATTTGCAGGATTTGCCGCATTACAGTGCGGACACTGCACCTGGCCATTTTGCTGCTGGCCCTGGGCTCCGCCCTGCTGGCCCATTGCGGCCCCCATCATCTGTCCCATCTGCTGTCCCATACCGACACCCATTCCGGCGCCCATCATGCCTCCGGCCATGCCGTTGCTTCCCGCGGCCTTTTCCATGGTATCG
>DAOSYC010000160.1:0-3428 GCA_035380905.1 Spirochaetota bacterium
CGGATCAGGATTACCGGCCTCGGAGGTGACGGCATGCTGGCCCATCCCATGATCCTTTCACCGGGTCAGGAGTGCGCGAAGATCAAGGAGCTGAAGGCCACTGAAGAGGAGTTTCCCATGTGGGGGGACCTCGGGAAACGCGCGGCCCTGTGGGAACTTACGACGGCGACATCCATGCTTTATGCCGGCGCGGACATCCTCATCATGTATCACCCTGAAGCGGCGGTTGCGATGAAGAAGACAATAGGGCGTTTGATGCGGGGTTGATAGGGATCTTACAAAAAAGCAGTTGTTATTATAGAAAATATTGTGTATACTGTTGTAACTGTATATTGGCAGGGATTTTTGATCGTGATATTCAACATGGAAAAGTATTTCAGGTAAAGCAGTATCACAGGAGAGTATTTCTATGGAAGCAATGAGAATTATTAAAACCATTACCTCTGACCGTCTTCCGGAATTGAATAATTTTAAAGGAAGAAGTGTGGAGATAATCATTTTGCCTGATGTCGTTGATGAGAACAATGAAGAAAAGAATGAATCACTGTTATCGTTACGTGGTTCTATGAAAAGTAAGATAGACGGTATGGAGTTTCAAAGGCAGATAAGAAAGGAATGGGAAAGGTAGTGGGCCAATCAATTTCATAGTTAATCATTTATCCGTACAATTAATATTATTCATAAAAGCAATAACAGGAGAATCATTCATTATGGCGTTAACCGGATTACAGATACAGAAACTCCTTCCAGGGACCAACTGCAAAGAGTGCGGTTCCAACACGTGCCTTGCCTTCGCGATGAAGCTCGCGGGGAAGAAGGCGGACCTTTCGGAATGCCCTTATGCGTCGGATGAGGCGAAGCAGGTCCTCGGGGCCGCGACGGAGCCCCCGGTCAAAACAATTGCCTTCGGGCCGGACAGGAAGCTCCTTCTCGGCGACGAGACGGTGCTGTACCGTCACGAGAAGACCTTTGTCAACGGGACACTCTTTGCGGTCAATATCAATGACACAGACCCAGCGGAAAAAATTGACGCACAGCTCAGGGCTGTAAATGAATATCTCTTCGAGCGTGTAGGGGAGTCATTTCGGGTCGATATGGTCGCGGTGACCGGAAAAGGCGCTGCCTCCGGCGCCTTCCCTGATCTCTGTGAGAAGGCATGGAAAACCACGGGGAAACCACTTGTGATCCGGACCGCTGATACAGGGGCGCTGAAAGAAGCCGCCGCCCGTGTTGCGGGCTCCGGGAGTGTCATCTGTGTGACGGAAGCCTCAGCGGTAGATGAACTTCTTGACGCAGCAAAGGAGCACGGCCATGCCCTTGCCCTTACAGCGCCCGATGCGGACAGCCTCCTTGCACTTACAGGCCGCCTCAGGGACGGGGGATTCACAAATATTCTCATGCAGTTTGACACGAACTCCCTCGCGGAGCAGTACCAGATGAATTTTATCGCGCGGAGGGGGGCAATTAAGGACGGATTAAAGGCCATGGGATTCCCGTTCCTCCGTTTTGTTGATACCGGCGACCTTCTTGATGACACCATAGAGGCAATTACGGAAGTGACGAAATACGGGGGAATCTGCGTGCTGCCGTATTTTGACGCGGCGCAGATGGCTTCACTCATGACCCTGCGACTCAATATCTTCACCGATCCCCAGAAGCCCATACAGGTAGAGCCGAAAGTGTACCCTGTCGGTGAACCTGATGAAAATTCCCCGGTGTTTCTCACCACGAATTTCTCCCTGACATTTTTTGTGGTGTCCGGTGAAATTGAAAACAGCGGAAAAAGCGCATGGCTTGCGGTTCCTGAATGCGAAGGAATGAGTGTCCTCACCGCATGGGCCGCGGGGAAATTCAATGCCGACTCCGTCGCGAAGTTTATCAAACAGGACGGACTTGAAGGCAGAATTAAGTCCCGGACACTAATCATACCGGGATATGTGTCGCAGATAAGCGGAGAGCTGGAAGATAACCTTCCCGGCTGGACTATCCTTGTGGGCCCCCAGGAGGCGTCGGACCTGGAGGGGTATATCAAATCGAAACTCGCGGGATAAAACAATGCCCGCAGTCGAATTCAATCCCGCGGGAATAAAAGTTGATGTCCCGGAAGGCACAGAACTCCTGGATGCCGCTACCAGGGCCGGTGTAAGTATTCAGGCCCCCTGCGGAGGAAAGGGCACCTGCGGAAAATGCGCGGTACGTATTGTCAGCGGCACCCCCGTTGTGCGGCAGGAGGGGGCGAAAATTGCCGGCCTCCGGGAAGGTGAAGTCCTTGCATGCCGCGCTGCTGTTGGAGCAGATGACCTCATCGTGGAGGTGCCGGAGCACCGCCTTGCCGCAGATGACCGCCCCGATGAACAGGAGATTTCTCCCGCCCTGTCTGCAGTCCTTACATCTTCTTCACGGACATCACTTTCTGAAATTGTAACGCTTACACTTCCGGAACCTGGAATGGATGACGGTATTTCCGACCTTGAAAGGGTTGCCAGGGAATTGAAAAAAACTGTACCCGGTTATACGGGAGACGTCGATGTCATGCCGGATACCATGCGGAAGCTTCCTGATGCCCTTCGGGAACAAAATATGAACATAACGGTTTCGTGCTGTAACGAGGGCGGCAGAGTGTTTGTCGCTGATGTGAACAGCGGGACGCGGAGATCACACTATGGTATTGCGATAGATCTCGGTACCACATCAATTTCGGTACGGTGCGTGGACCTTGATTCCGGAAAAGTCCTCAGTACAATGAGCGGCTACAATGGGCAGGTGGCCTGCGGCCTCGACGTGATCAGCAGAATACAGTATGGAAAGAGCCGGGAGCGTCTTGATGATCTCCGCTCCCGGGCCCTTGAGACTATACACAGGCTTACCGGTGAGATTACCTCGTCCCTTGGAATCAGTCATTCTGATATACACAGTGCCGTGGTATCGGGGAACACTGTCATGATTCATCTCCTCCTCGGCATAAAAGCTGAATATCTCAGAATCGCGCCGTACACCCCTGCGGTGATGAACGTTCCTCCCATGAGGGCGAAGGATGCAGGTCTTGAAATACATCCCGGAGCAATGGTGTATTTCTCCCCCGCCGTGGGAAGTTACGTGGGGGGTGATATTACCGCGGGCATGCTTGCTGCCCCGATTGACAGCAGCGACGCGGTGAACATGTTTATCGATATCGGGACCAACGGCGAGCTGGTGGTGGGGAACAGTGATTTCCTTCTTGCCTGCGCTTGTTCGGCGGGGCCTGCGTTTGAGGGCGGGGGCATCGGCTGCGGTATGCGCGCGACACGGGGTGCGGTGAACGGTGTCAATGTAGACCGGGAAACCGGCGCTGCGGATGTCCGGGTGATTGATGATGTGAAGCCGGAGGGTATCTGCGGGTCGGGGATCATAGACCTCATGGCGGAACTGTTCCTGAAGGGGTTTCTTGA
>DAOSYC010000160.1:3528-8746 GCA_035380905.1 Spirochaetota bacterium
CGGCAGCAGCGGATTGCGGACTCAATGACCTATATCAACCTCAGCGACGAGCCGGAGTACATGGACCGGTATACGGCGGCGCTCTTTATTCCTCATACCGATTTCAGCCGTTTCCCTTCAGTGATGGAGCGGGTACAAGGCAGATAAGTTACAATTAATTATTATGGACGATATATCTCCCCGCGAAAAAGGGTATGACACCGCGCTCCGCACCGCGCGGAACGAATTACAGGGCGCTGACATCCGTGCCCGATGCAGGGAACTTGGTGTAATCTATACCGGCAATGAACCCGTGCTCCACTTCAACGCGTTCGGGGAGGAGCTTTCCATTGACACAGGCTCCTGTGTGATTGTTGCAAAAGGGACCATGGCCCCGGCGGATGTCCGTGTGCAGATACTGGTGCTCCGCTATTTCCTCTGCGGTATTCCCATGAAACCGTCGGGAAGGCTTATCTCGTTTCGGGATATTCCAGGTGGCAGTTTCTACTGGGAACCGTTTCGGGGACGGACCATTGTTCCTCTTGTGAAAAGGTTTGGAAATGACCTGCAGGAACTTCGGCGCAGGCTGATGAAGTTTACATGGCGCGATATTGGAACCGGAGACCTCGGCGCGTCGATTCATCTCATCGGGGTCGTGGAAATGTTTCTTATTTACCGCGCCGGTGATGAGGAATTTCCCCCCGATGCCGATATACTATTTGATGAATCTGTCAAACGTGTGTACAGCGCGGAGGACATTGCGGTTATGGCGGGTCTTATATGCGGTAAACTGATGCGCGGATAACCGGCGCGGGATATTCGCTTGACAAAATCTTTTCATACAATGATACAAAGGTATTATGGAAACGATCAACGGTACAACTCACATTCTTCTTATTGACTGCAGGGACGAAACAGGGCTTGTCTACAAAATCACGGGAGTCCTTTATCGTCATAACCTGAATATTGTCCGGAACAATGAATTTGTAAATCCTGAGACAAAGCACTTTTTTATGCGCACGGAGTTTTCCGGTGAATTCGCCCGCTCTGCAGTTATCGGTGATCTGATAAAGGAGCTCCCCGGGGATGTCAGAATATCCCTTGGTGGAAAGAAGAAAAAGAAGATCCTTGTGCTTGCGACAAAGGAGCATCACTGCCTCGGTGACCTGCTGCTGCGAAACGAGTTTGACAGGATCAACGCGGAGATTCTCGCGGTAGTCAGCAACCATGAACTGCTGCAGTCCCTCACTGAGCGGTTCGGCATACCGTATCACTTTGTTCCCCACGGGGACCTTTCAAGGGAAGCCCATGAACAAAAGCTCCTTAAGGTAATTGAAAGCTACAAGCCGGAATACCTTGTCCTCGCGAAATACATGCGGATACTCACTCCGGCATTTGTTGAAAGATATCCAAACCGGATCATTAATATCCATCATTCATTTCTACCCGCGTTTATCGGCGCGAATCCCTATAAGCAGGCATATACGCGCGGCGTCAAGATAATCGGTGCCACGGCACATTTCGTGAACACCAGCCTCGACGAAGGGCCGATCATTCACCAGAGCATTATTCCCGTGGACCACACCCACAGCGTCAATGACATGATGCAGGCGGGGAAAGATGTGGAGAAGACGGTCCTCGCACGGGCGCTGAACCTCGTCTTCGATGAGCGGGTGTTTGTTGACGGTAATAAAACAGTTATCTTCGATTAATATACAGCATCAGCAGTAATCAGAGTTTTTTTATGTGCCGGGCGATATCGGCCGCTATCTCAGCTGGCGAACTGTCTTCAAGGCTCGAGCGTTCAATGAGTACTGTGCAGCTCCGGGAGAGCATGAGGTTCAGTCCCCTGTCATCCCCCTGAAGCCTGAAATCTGTCCGCACTCCGATGACCGGAACCCCCTTTCCGAAGGCGTATCCTGTTTCCCAGGCGGTACCGGAATCCGCGTCAGACCCCTCAAGGACCGCAACGACGATATCGGCCCAATGGAGCCCCTCGCAGCATTTCCAGAAAATGTCTTCCGGGTCATTGAGGCCGCCGCATTCCTTCTGGGGAAGAAAAATATCGTACCCCGATTCTGAAAGACTCCCTGCGAGCTCCCGGTTAAAAATGCGCTCGCCTGTTGTAAAAAGAGGGCCTGCAAGATATATCTTCATATGATACCGCTGCCTTTTTTTTTAATAAAACAGTATTGGTTTACTCAAATCTGATAATATGGGAGCGGGTATACGGCGTCAACGATTTTCGGAGTTACAATGCGGGTATAAAAATATTGAAAGTGAGGGTAGTATTGCGTAAGTAACAATTGTAATGCGTCCACCCGCTCTCTAAAAAGCGGATGGACACGGAAATGTCTCTAATGAATGAGTACAGTCCTGTGAGTGGAATATTATTGCACCGTCCTGTCAAACAGAAGAAGCTTTTGAGGAGGAGGATCACCGGCCGGACTATGCCGTTCCGGAATCGGTTTCCCCGGCGCTGGAATTTTTCCGCTGCCGATAGTTGGCGCCAGTGACAGTTTCATCTTTATAAGATTCCCCTGGAGAGCGAGCTGTCCCTGACGGGAAAGTTCCACTGCCTGCCCGAGGACCCGCATACTCTCCTGCGGGCTGTGAAACCCGGTACTGTTTTCGCTGAAAATAAAGTCCCACCGCATCTGGGCCCGGCGGTGGTATTCCCGGGGAACTTTCAACGCTGTTTCGATTAACTGCGGAGCAGCAGTACTTTTCATCGAAATGATGCTGCTCTTTGCTTTCATTATATCATCAACAAGAGCAAGAATGGCCTTCTCTGTTGCCCGGAGGGCCAGAGCGGTTTTAAATTGAATAATATCTATCCTCGCTTTCAGCTCTTCTGTGGAAAGGGGGTGGCATGAGCCGCAGGTTCCTTCAAGATTTTTCATGGGGGAGGTAATGTTGTGATCAGTAATTTTTACTCCCCCTGATCTCCTGTAGGGCATGTGACAGTCGGTACATGTGACACCGCTTCGCGCATGGATGCCGCTTGAAAAGAGTTCAGTTTCCGGGTGCTGTATTTTTATCATTGGCGCACCGGTTAATGAATGGACCCAGTCTCCTGAAAACAGGTTCCGAATCGCGTCATAGTATGATTCAATCATTTCTATCCGGAGAGGTGTGCCCTTCGGCCATTGGTTCCATGGAAACGTAAGCTCATTGGTGCCCTTTTTAAAGTAATATTCAACATGACACTGCTGGCACACATGTCCCCGCATTTCGGCTCTTGATGCGACAATGCCGTGTTCCGGGTCAGCTGCGTATCCCCGCGCTATCATGGCATTTATATACGCGGGGCGGGTTATGCGGAGAGACATATCTTTCGGAGAATGACAGTCGGAACATGCGCCTCCCAGCTGGGAGCCGTACTGTGATTTTCCGTGGGCTTTGTCGAGCATAGCTACAAGGTCAAAATACGGGGTGTTGTTGAATCGTATCCAGCCGAGCTGGCGGATCAGTTTTGGCGCCCAGCTGCTGTGACAGTTCATGCAGGCGCCCGGCTGCCCCTTGAACTTTGGAAAACCGTGTTTGTTGAGCCATGCCCGGTTTGTTCGAAACGTTTCCCGCTGGTCAACCTGGGCGTAAAAGTGTGTCCGCTCTTCATTGAAATCAGCGGCAAAGGCGTATCCTGCCCATAGCCGCGTGAGTTGCGGGTAGCGGATGAGTTTAGAGTAGGGAAGGCTTCCCCCAAAATTTGTCGGCGTATTCTCATTCTTCATTTTCAGGTAATCCTCATAATGAAGCGGGAAGTTTTTCCCCCATGTTTCGGGGTTGATATCATCATCTGACAGGGGATACATGGTCAGGGGGTACCGGCGCCCTTCCTGTATATTCTCAAATATATCTGTAAGGAGGGCGGCTATCGCGGTGGAGATCATAATTCCCGCTATAAAAGCAACGAGAATTATCATTTTATTGTTTTGCAGTTTGAAATTCATGGTGTTCCCCCGTATCAGTGTTTAATGATGGGCATGGCCGGTGCGCCGGTGACATTTGAGGCAGTCCAGCGATAATTCCCGTCCGTTAATATTAGTAATAGCATTTGATGCCATAACAGCGTGGCACCGGCGGCAGTTCTCACGTACTACATTTCTGCTTGATTCACGGGCACGAATATTCATAGGGACGTTCATAAACGTAAAAACAAGGCTGTGATATAATCCGTTCTCTGACTTGATGATCCATTTCCATGCGGCATTATGGGGCAGATGACAGTCGTTACATGCGGCTACGTGATGGTGGTCGCCGGAAACCCACCCCTCAAAAACCTGATTCATGGCGTGACAGTTCACACATGCTTCAGGGTCGCTGCTGAGGTAGGAAAGGCCCCTGGCATATATAAACGTGTATACTCCAAGTCCAAAGGCTATGCCGAAAATGAAGGCGATACTTATCCCCCAGGTCCTGCTGGTGAAGAGGATTTTTGACAGTACCACTGTAGCGTTCCTGATGTACACACCGGGTTTCTTCATATTGATACTATTTTGGAAAAAAATATATCGTAATGGATAAACCTGTATAATGAAGAGAAATAATAATCAATAAAAAAACAAAATATTTCACAAATAAATTAACACAATATCATAAATGATGAGGATACGCGGTATTTTTATCCCGGGGGAAATGAATAGATACAATTGCCGTTACGCGGTTGAAGGTTTTTTTGCCGGTATAGTGTCACGAGAAAACACCTTTATGTATCAGCTTCCTCACGCATCCGCGTCAGTCCATGCGTACTTCCGCACATAATACCCGAACAGAAGCATGAGGAATGCAGCGCATACCGCTGCGATGCTGAAGGGTATCCACACCTTCCATGGATGGTAGGTGTTCCAGAGAAGCACCGTGGCGTCATGAAAGGAAAGCCCTGTTTTCTCCATGAGCAGCGTGAAGGCGCTGTTCCGCTCAGGGAGGGCGCTGATATGCAGCACGTCGGAAAGGTACCGGATCGCAAGGGCCGCCTTTTCCCCGGACTCACCGTACATGGTGCCTCCTGCGAATGAGCCGTATCCCCATCCGATGGCGAAGGGGATGTTGGCGTATCCCATGTAGAGGGCCTTCCTGTCCCGGGGCGCTATCACCCCGAGGTATTCGTTCATCTTGGGGGAGCAGAGCATTTCACCCACAGAGAAGCAGGCGATTCCCGCAAGGCAGGTAAGCACGGACATGGTTGATCCCACCGTAAGAATCCCGAAGGCCCCGATGAGAATGCCGATCATAATTG
>DAOSYC010000161.1:0-2121 GCA_035380905.1 Spirochaetota bacterium
TCGGAGTCCCTGGGGCTGCAGCTTGTGAATGCCCTGACAAGTCAGCTTTTTGGTGAGATAGCATTAGACAGAAGTAAAGGGACTGATTTTACTATTATTTTTCCAAAGGAATAAACAGGGGATTACCGGTTTCTTCAAAATGATTCAATAACCTCTTCATCGGTTAAAATGAATATCAGCAGTAATTCGCATAGTACCACGAGAATACGCATGGTAAGGAGTGATGTCTGCACCGCGGATGCCGGCAGGGGGGACGATATCGTCCGTATTATTATGCCCGCTGATATCGCCACATGAATGTCCATGAGGAAAAGCTGTATCTTCCGGTTGTTCTGCTTCCGAAAAAACAGCATTATAATGTGCCACGATAACAGCAGGGAAAGCGTTAGTCCCGAAAGAACTGCCGTTATCTTCCCGAAAAGAAAAAAAAGAAGAATCATTAAATTTATTATTTCAAAATAGTACACTATATTAAAGTATGAAACAACCGTGACAATTTTTTTCTGCACGGTTTCGATTATTAATTCCAGGATACGGTTAACTGATGTCATGAATACACCTGAAGAATTTGAAATTATTGTTCCTGAGGAATATCATCTTGAGAGGATCGACAGGTTCCTCGCTGGTTCTCTCGAGCTTGATCTTTCCCGGAGCTATATTCAGAAACTGATACATGACGATACTATTACTGTTAACGGTAATAGTATCAAGCAAAATTATAAGGTAAAAGAAGATGACTGTATAAAAATCATTATTCCTGAACCTGAAGAGCTGGACATTCTCCCCGAGGATATTCCCCTTGATATTGTATACCAGGACGCGAGTATTGCCGTGATTAATAAACAGCCCGGACTTGTGGTGCATCCGGGGCCGGGCAACTGGAACGCCACACTGGTGAATGCGCTGCTGTTCCACCTGAAAGACCTTTCGTCAATAGGGGGGCAGGTGAGGCCGGGGATTGTACACCGTCTTGACAAGGACACCTCCGGACTTATGGTGGTCGCTAAAAATGACCGGGCGCACCAGCTGCTGACCGCGGAGTTTGCGGACCGGAACGTCAAAAAAAGATATTGCGCGGTTGTTGCAGGGAAACCGGATGAACGTCATTTCTTTGTGGAAAAGCCAATTGCGCGTCACCCGAAATACAGGCATAAAATGACAGTGTGTGATGACGGCAAGGAGGCCCGCACCGAGGTGTTCTGCACTAAAATATGGAACAGCCGCCATGGAATTTTTTCATTGTTTGACGTCCATCTGCATACAGGAAGGACGCATCAGATACGGGTGCACCTTTCCTCGATGAGTTTACCCATCGTGGGAGACCCGGTATATTCCAAGAAGTGGACCAAATACCGGGTGCCGTTTCTCCTTCTGGCATCGGTGTACCTGGAATTTACTCATCCCGATACAGGGAAACGGGTCAGCTTTGAAGCGCCGTTTCCGGAGCATATAATACAATTCATGGAGAAGACTGAACGGTTGTCGGAAACTATTATTGAATGAGATGCATGGAGTGCGTAATTTTCATCATTATAAAAAATAATTGACGGGATCGGGTTTTCTGGCAACGCTATTGGATAGATTACTTTTTCCGGCATACGAAATTATTCAGGGGACAAAATGATACACAAATCAATCAGGGAATTATCGGATCTTCTTGCAGAGAAAAAAATCAGCGCGAAGGAGCTTGCGCAGGCATATAGTGATAGAATTCAGGTTCATAATGACAGGATCAACGCATATATTACTTTTGATAATGACAGGTTAATGAAAGAGGCGGAGGAGTCTGATGCCAGAAGGGCGCAGGGCGCTCCGCTTTCTGAATATGATGGTATACCCATTGCAGTTAAAGACAATATCTGCACTAAAGGAATTCTGACAACATGCGCTTCGGGGATATTACGGAACTTTGTCCCTCCATATGACGCCACGGCCTATGAGAAGCTGAAGGCGAAGGGGTTTCTTACCCTGGGTAAGACCAATATGGATGAATTCGCAATGGGTTCCACCACTGAAAATTCTTTTTTTGGTCCCGCAAAAAATCCATTTAATACTGATAAAGTTCCAGGTGGAAGTTCCGGGGGATCTGCCGCGGCGGTGTCAGCGGGGATGGCGCCTGTT
>DAOSYC010000161.1:2221-8602 GCA_035380905.1 Spirochaetota bacterium
ATAAAAAAGAAAATCAGCGATTTGGAACATTTGGGTGCGAAGGTGGAACCCATTTCCCTGAAATATACTGATTATGCGGTTCCCATATATTACCTCATTGCCACTGCAGAGGCTTCTTCGAATCTCGCGAGATATGATGGCGTCCGCTATGGTTACCGTGCTGAGAATATTACGCGCCTGGGTGACCTCTATACACGTACGCGTCATGAGGGTTTCGGTAAAGAGGTGAAGAGGCGCATCATCCTTGGAACATTTTCACTGAGTTCAGGGTATTATGATGCGTACTATATGAAAGCACTGCAGGGAAGGACCCTGATAATAAATGATTTCAAGGATGCCTTCAGCAGGGTTGATGTGATAATAACCCCTACCACTGTGTCCACGGCATTCGGAATAGGGGAAAAAGTTAGCGATCCGCTGTCAATGTATATGTCTGATATTCTTACGATATCGGCAAATCTTGCGGCCCTTCCGGGAATTTCCGTTCCCATAGGGAAAGACAGCAGCGGACTTCCCATTGGAATTCAGATTATGGGGAACCATTTCCAGGAGAAAAAAATCCTTCAGGCTGCCGGGGCGATAGAAAAAATAAGTGAAGCGATTACCCCTGATATATAGGAGCCTTGTGCTGCTTCCGGTATTGCTGCTGTCATGTTATTCGTACAGCACAATACGCGTTGCCTCCAAAGTCCCCTGCGTTCCCGTAGAACTGCAGCGGGAATATTCCCCGCAGCAAAGCAGGGTTCCCGCGAAGGACACACCATCTCCCGATACAACGCAACGGATACATGAAGAACGCGGCCGCTGCCATTCTGTAACTGTAAAAAAATACCTTGCCCGTATTTCCTCCGGGGAACCTGCTGCACGGATAAATAACCGCGGTGTCGCACTTGCGCTGCAGGGTCAGTTGAAGGAGGCGGCTATTCTCTTTGAAGAAATTCTCAGGGAAAACCGGAACGCATGTGCCGCTCTGAACAATCTTGGTGTTCTCTATGAGATGTCGGGGAAACGGGATAAGGCCTTTGAGCTGTATTCACGTGCATGTCTATTAGAACCGGACAATGAATATTTCCGGCATAATTTTCTCTATATGGTTAGAACTGAAAAGATGCCGGGACATGAACTGAAAAAAAATGAGGGGATGACCGGGGGGGAGTAATTCATTTGATACGGTGCAGGGTAGTCAGTATTATGGTTATAGTACTGCGGCGGGAGGCGGCTTGTCATTGAAGATGAATGTGGAACGTATAAGGACAGGCATGAAAGTGCTGTGTGTGTCACTTGTTCTTTGTTCTCTCTGCATGTGTGCTGAGGAACCTGTCGGCCGTGATTATTTCATGAACCCTGAACTGCTGAAGGGGGGGGAGAAGCCTTTTCCGGCACCGGTTATCGCGGGGCTTACTGAAAGCGGAGACTATGTCGTAGTTGATTTTACCGGTACCGCCACCATTGATCCTGACACGGGCAGCAGCACGGAGCTTGTATATTTTTTTTACGGAACAACGGAGAATCCCGTCAACTTCGGTGACCCTGTGATGTACTATGATGAATACTATTATCTTGGCGGAATCGCCCATGGTGACCTGACGGAACAGAAGGTGTCGGTATATGTGGGAAGCTATGCCGGCAGGGCATATATATGGATGACAGCCTATGACGGCGGGAGGGAGAGCGATCATTCGAATGTGTTTGAAATTGATCTGAATTAAAATAATGTATACGAAGATACTGCACATATTGCTCATTAGTATGTTCATATACCGGGTTCCCCTTTTTGCCGCTGGAAACGGGGCAGAACGGTTCCGTGGCGTTCACCATGAAGGGCCATATTTTTACGCAGCCAACAGTCGTGATGCTGAAGAAGAACGCCGCAATGTCAGTGCGGTGAGTGCCGGTGAGGGTATTTATAACTTGACACCGCGCAGAGGGGAGCAAGTATCGTTAACCGAGGCCCTTGTGCTGGACCTTCTGGTGCCGGGAGGAGGGCATTTCTATACTGATAATACAGGGCTCGGTGTTACGTTCGCGTCATTAAAGGTAATCGGGCTCTGGTCGCTTTACTACTGTTATTCAGACTGGAAATACCGGCGGTCCCTGTATTATTCGGCACGTGACGCGAATGAATCAATAGACCCTGATCATCAGCTGCAGTTTGAGGATCCGGAGGGCGGATATAAAACTGTCGATGACTATGAAAAAGATTATGACCGGGCGGCGCAGCGTATTACATTTTCAATACTAGCGAATGTACTTATATATGCGACATCAATGATTTTTACATATTACAATGTGATGCGGATAAATGAAAATGCGGTCCCGACTTTTGAAATACAGTATTCCTGTGCTAATAATGTTCCTGAGGGGGAGGCCCTTCTCACAGCACGGTATACATACAGGTATTGAATATGCTCACTGATACATTCAACAGAAAACTTGATTATCTCCGGGTTTCGGTGACGGATAAATGCAATCTTCGCTGCAGCTACTGTATTCCCCCTGCGGGAGTGGAATATCTGTCTCACGACAATGTATTACGGAATGAGGAGTTCCTCCGGTTTATAGAACTTTTTGTAAAACTGGGCGTGAAAAAAATCCGGTTTACCGGGGGGGAACCTTTTGTCAGGAAGGGGTTTATCGACATATTGAGAGAGACGCGGGAATCGTTTCCGGATGTGGCACTCTGTATTACTACGAACGGCGTTCTTCTGGAGAAGCATCTTGATGCTCTTCAGCGCCTTGATGTGCGGCAGTTGAATGTCAGTCTCGATACGGTGCGAAAGGGGCGTTATGCAGCAATTACCGGCTGTGATGTCTTTGATGAGGTGCAGCGAGGAATCAGGAGTGCTCTGGAGCGTGATTTTTTTAATCTGAAAATTAATGCCGTGCTGCTGCCTGAATTACTTGATGAAATGGATGAGTATCTCAATTTTTTTAAGGGGGACGATATTACCCTCCGCTTCATAGAGCGGATGCCCTTCGTGAAAGACGGCGTGGGCCACACATTTCTTTCCTCTGACAGTTTTATTGATCTCCTGAAACAGAAGGGTTCCATTGTGCGGAATGAACGGACCGACACCAATGTTGCCATGATGTTTGAATATAACTACAGTGACCGTTACCCTCTCCGGATCGGGGTGATACCGGCCCTCACGCATAAGTTCTGTTCGCGGTGTAACCGGCTCCGGCTTACATGCGACGGCCGGATACGGACATGTCTGCTGTCAAATCTAGAGTATGATATAAAAACACCGCACCGGATGGACATGGGGGATGAAGCAATTCTGAAGATAATAGAAACCGCCGTCAGGGAAAAACCGATGGAGCACGGCATTGAGTGCTCCGGTGAAGGGGACGGCTGTGTGTCACTTCAAAATACCCGTGCCATGCTGAAAATTGGCGGATAAGTATATTTCTTCTGTATCCTTGTATCCCCGCATCCGTTTTGCCGCATTCACTATATTTTTCATGCCTGTTTTTGTCCATGATTCGGGTTTATCCTCCGGCAGGAAGGTGAATAATATATTTGACATATATTACAAAAAAACACACATTTAAGAAAAGTTTTATGCAGTGTGGCGCTATAGCCATGCTGCCCATATTTGAGGAAGGTCGTTACTATGCATATATCCGAAGTCTTTGACTGCTGCAGAATCACTTTCAGTTTTGAATTTTTTCCCCCGAAATCCGAGGCAGCTTCACACCAGCTGTTTGAAAATATAAGGGAACTTGTACCGCTGAAACCGGCATTCGTTAGTGTGACCTATGGCGCTGGTGGATCAACACGGGACCTCACCCATGATCTGGTGACGCGAATCCAGAGTGAGATACAGCTTAATGTGGTGTCACACCTCACCTGCGTCGGGTCTACGAAAGATGAGATATTCAGCATTCTGAAAGGGTATCGCGAAAGCGGCATATGCAATATAATGGCGCTTCGGGGTGACCCGCCGGAAGGAGAGAAGAGGTTTGTCGCTCCGGAAGGTGGTTTTTCCTATGCAGCGGAACTTGTTGCTTTTATAAAAAAGGAATTTCCAAAAATGGGAATCGGGGTAGCAGGATATCCTGAAGGGCATCCCGAAACGCCGAACCGGCTCAGGGAGATTGAACTGCTGAAGGCCAAAGTAGATGCCGGGGCTGACTATATTTGCACTCAGATGTTTTTCGATAACAATGATTTTTATGATTTCAGGGAGCGCTGCATTATTGCCGGCATCAATGTGCCCATAATTGCGGGGATCATGCCGATTACCTCCCTGAACAATATGAAGCGGATGGCTGACCTTGCCCTCGGAATGCGGTATCCCGCAAAGCTGCTAAAGGCGGTTGCCCGTGCCGAGGACAACAGTTATGTTGAAAAGGTCGGGATTCACTGGGCATCGGAGCAGGTGCGGGACCTTGTTGACAATGATGTACGGGGAATACATTTTTATACCCTCAATAAATCAGGCGCGACGCGGCATATTTACGAATCCCTCGGTGTTTCCAGTTCACTCGGGTTTAACAAGTGACCCTGGAAACAGTGTTGACCGACTATACTCCTTTGCTCTGAAAAAAATCTTTGTAGGCCATATCGCTTTTCTGTATGTGATTAATGAGCCAGTCCCTGAGAAAAATCATGAGTTCCAGTGAGAATGCCGCTTTTTGTGCGGTAAAGCGTTCATGAAAATCCGTTACCTTCTTCTTTAATTCCTCATGTTCCTTCCGGTGGGCATCGTATCCGGGATATTCATACAGCACCATGTAATCCTCTTCATGGGTAAAATGAATAACAGTGTATTTTATAAGTCCTGTAAGTATGTCCTCCATGGTTTTCTGCGCTCCGCCGATTTTCAGTGACTGGTTGAGTTTATTGACAAATTTAATCAGTTCCCTGTGCTCGGCATCAAACTGCTGTACCCCGACGCTCAGGGAGTCGTCCCATGTTATCATTTCCATTGCTGCAGCCTCCTTTTTCTACCGGATAATATGTATATTAAATCACAGATGATTATCGATTTCAGTATACCTGTCAATAGACTTTTAAAAAACTGATACTATGTCTTTTCCTATACCTCAGTCCGGGTTGAAAAAATATATGAATACGAAAAAAAATTGACAAAACGAACACTGTTCGGAATATAACACCAGCGTTCACCTTGTGGCGCATGTGTTTTGGTCTGGGGGTATTTTAGATGGTTAATATCAGGAGGGATATGTATGGCATCACAATACGATTATGAAAAGAATACCGTCATTGATATTTTCAGAGACGGTGTAAAAAAGTACGGGGACAGGGTGCTTTTCAGGTATCATAACGGCAGCACCTGGGAGGGGATATCATGGAATACAATCGGAGACGAAGTTGACTGCCTGGCTTCCTATCTGATTAATGAAGGGATTAAACCGGGTGATATCCTCTCGATTTATTCAGAAAACAGACCTGAATGGGTTACTGCTGATATCGCGACATTGTCAATCGGGGGGATTGACGCGGCAATATATCCCACAAATTCAGCGCCGGAAGCAGCCTATATTCTCAAAGACTCATTATCTGTGGTGTGCTTCTGCTCTTCAAAATTTCAGGTGGATAATATCCTCGCAAAAAAAGGGGAGCTTCCTGCAATAAAAAGAATCATTGTATTCGACGACCTCGCATATGATGATGATCTTGTTGTTACATACCGTGATGCTGTTGCCGCCGGAAGGGAAAATCTGCAGAAAGAGGAAATAGAGAAACGCACCGCCAATATCAAGGGGGATGATGTTATGACACTCATATACTCTTCCGGAACAACGGGAGATCCGAAGGGTGTTATGCTGACCCATAAAAATATTATTTTTATTTGTCTGACATTCAATAGCGTTGAAGCGATGCCGGAGGGGTTTATTCATCTTTCTCTGCTGCCGCTTTCTCATTCAGTTGAACGTACGATGGACTATTATTCTGTTCTTGAACGGGGGGCAATTATATATTATTCAAGGGGCACGGAGTTTTTTGCTGAGGACCTGAAGGAGGTACGGCCGGAGTACAGCATTTACGTTCCCCGTGTATTTGAAAAGGTTTATAACGGAATTATGAACAAGGTGAAGGAGATGCCTGAGAAGAAACAAAAGGTGTTCAATTGGGCAGTCAAAACCGGAGTGCAGGCTGTGCCGTATTTAATGGCCGCGAAAATGAAACCCCCGGTCCTTGCATTGAAATATAAAATAGCGGATACACTTATTTTTTCGAAACTCCGTGCTGCCCTTGGGCTGGACCGGACAGTATGCTGGGGCGCCGCAGGTGCTCCCCTTGCGCGGGAGATACATGACTTTTTCTGGGCAATGGGCATTCAGGCGAGGAAGGGATACGGACTTACGGAAACATCTCCTGTTCTCAGTCTGGATGGATCACCGAAAATT